>CAZYTO010000064.1:0-21403 GCA_964650405.1 uncultured Thermoanaerobaculia bacterium
CCTTCGTTCTTCAGGTACCGGGCCAGTGCATTCCGAGCCCCGGTGAACTCGGGGAGGGGAAGTTGGAAGAGGGCATCGATCTCCGCACCGATGTCCGACCCGCGCCTGGGCATGTCCTGTCGCTCCTCCCCTCAGGTTAGCAGGACCGGCGCATTGAATCGGACTCTTCGTGAGCAGGGAGAGAAGGATTCCAGCCGCTGCCTGCTCCGCGAGGAGCGGCAGGCATCGACACGCTACTCGATCAGCCCGTCGCGGAGCGCGCGGACCACTGCCTCCGATCTCGAATGGACGTGCAGTTTGTCGTAGATCGAGCGGAGGTGAAAGCTGACGGTATGGACGCTGATCCCGAGCTCCGCCGCGGCGGTCTTGTTCTGATGGCCTTCGGTGAGCAGCTTGAGCAGACGCAACTCCTGCGGCGAGAGCCGCGCGGAGACGTGTGCTGGCGCTCGCGTCTTCCGGAACAGTTCCACCACGCGGATCGCCACGTCCGGAGACATCACCGCGCCCCCCTCGGCGATTTCGCTCAGCGCTTCCATGAGCCGGGCCGGAGGCGTCGTCTTCAGAAGGTATCCGCACGCGCCGGCGCACATGGCCTGAAAGATCCGGTCGTTGTCCTTGTAGACGGTCAGCAGAACCGGTGCGATCGACGGATGGCGCTCCCGGAGGATCCGCACTCCTTCGATGCCGCTCATTCCGGGAAGCCCGATGTCCACCAGCGCCACGCGCGGCGCGTTTGTGCCGATCCGTCGCAGCGCCGCCTCCATCGACGCGTAGATGTGCCGGCACTCGAAGCCGTCCGTTCTGTTGATCAGCAACGAGAGGCCTTCGCGCGTCTCCGCCTGGTCCTCGATGACCGCCACGCCGATCACAAACGCGTTGGTCTGCTTCCCCGCGACTGACATATCTGCCGATTCATCACTGTAGTCGATCGGGAGGAGCGGGCAACCCGCGCAAACGGGCAGGGAGGATCACGAACCGCGTCGCAACGGAAGACGGATCTCGCCGCGGCAGCCGTGCCCGGGTGCGGAGATCCATTGCATGCTGCCGCCGAGGCCCTGCGCGCGCCGGCGCATGCCCGCGATTCCAGTGCCGCCGCTGTTCGGCCTTTTCTCGTCCGCATCAAATCCGATACCGTCGTCTTCGACCGTCAGGACCACCTCGCGACTGCCCGCCCTGAGCTCGGCGACGACGGCGGTGCAGCGGGAATGGCGAGCGGCATTGTGGATGCACTCCTTGAACATCAGAAACAATTGACGGCGTAGCTGAAGGCTCATCGGAGCGCCTTCACCCGATTGAGGCGCGCGCAACTGGAAGTCGATTCCCTGCGAGGTGAGGACATCGAGCGCAAACTCGCGCATGTGGCGGATCAAAGAGTCCCAGCCGCGCGGTTCGGAGCGGATCGACCAGACGATGTCGCCCATGGAATCGACCAGCTCTCGAGCCAGCACGGCGATCCGTTCGAGCGCCTCCCCGGTTCCCTTCCCATTCGGTGCCCCGCGCGCCACCTCGCTCAGGATGGCGATCTGCGACAGGCTGGCGCCGATGTCATCGTGCAGGTCGGTGGCGATGGACGTCCTCATGCGCTCCAGTCCCACGATCCGCGAGACCCGGTAGCGGTGCGCCGCAAGAACGAGGGCCGCGGCCAGCGCCGCCGCCAGGCTCACGAACCACCAGCGCTTCCAGACCGGCGGCAGGACGGTGAAATCGATGACCGCCGGCGCCGCGCTTTCCGCGCCCTCCGAGGTGACAGCCTTCACCCAAAGCCGGTAGTGGCCTGATCCCAGCGCGGCGTAGCTGACGCTTTGCTGATTCCGCGGCACGCTCCATTTCGAATCCGCACCTTCGAGCTTGTACGAGTAGCGGACCACGTCGCCGGGCCGGTAGTCGATCCCGGCGAACTCCGCCAGAAGCTGATTCTGCGCCGGCTGCATGGCCGGCGCCACGATTCGCGTTTCGCCGAGCCGGGAGACCGGGTAGGTCTCTCCGCCGATTCGCAAATCGGTGATCAGGATGTGCGGCCTCGAGGGCGCCGGCTCCTCGGTAGGAATCAGCCTCGCGAGCCCCTGCGTGGTGGCAAACCACAGCGCGCCGGAGCGGTCGCACACGGCGCCATGAAACGTTCCGAGCGGCAGGCCGTCGGCGTTCGAGAAATGCAGGATGTGGCCACTCCCCGGGTCGAGGCGATCGACCCCCTTGCCTGTCCCGGCGTAAATGTGTCCTGCGCGGTCCTCCACGAGGCATTGGATGATGTCGCTCGCCATCCCGCCGGCTGCGTTGTAGACCTCCACCCTCGGATGCCGCTCCGCCAACTTCTCGAGCCGCCCAAGCCCGCCGCCTTCCGTCCCGATCCACAATCCGCTCCCGGTTGCGAGGAGCGCGAGGACAGGGCCGGCCGGCACGCCGTCGCCCTTCTGGAAATACCGGAGCTCGCGGCCGTCGTAACGAACCAGGCCGCCCTTGTACAGCCCCATCCAGATGTTTCCTTCGCGGTCCTCAGCGAAGGCGCCGGCCAGATCGCCCGGCGGATACGCGAATTGAAAAACGGCATTCGTTTCAGGGCTCCAGCGCATCAGGCGATCCCCGTGACCGGATCGTGCCGACGCCCAGATTCCCCCCTTGGAATCCTCGAAAATGCTGAAGATCATCGCGTCGGCCGCGTAGCACACCCGCGGTTTCCGCCGATCGAGATCCACTGCCTTCATCGAGCCGAATCGGCAGAGCCCCTGACCGGTGGCGCCCCACCACTCGCCGGCGCGGCTTTGCAGCAGAACCTGGTTCATGGCCCAGGCCGAATTGTCGGAAAACGCTTTGGGAGCCACGCTGCGAAATCGCGCGCCGTCGTAGACGTCTACCGTGCGCATTCCTTTTTCGGGGATGGTCACGGCAACGATCTCGCCGGCTGCATCCTGCAGCACCGACCAGACACGATCCGAGCCGAGACCATCCTGCTCGCGATAGGTGGCGAAGCCGAGGCGGCCGATTCTCATCACGCCGCCCGACTCGGTGCCCACCCACATGTTCCCTGCCTGGTCCTCCGCCAGCGACGTAATGCTGCGGTCGCTCAGCCCCTGCGCGCGACTCAGGTTCTCGATCGCCGCATCGCCGGTGCCATTCCACCGCAGCCGGCTGATTCCCCGCGTCGTCCCTACCCATAGCGTTCCGTCCGAGGCCTCGGCAACGGCCTTGACGTCCGTGCCGGCGAGCGTATCCGTGTAGATCTTCGCCGGCGCCCATTTGCCCTCGGCGTTCAGGCTGAATTGCACCAGGCCGCCGCGCAGCGCGGCCCAGACGCGGCCGCGCGAGTCGCGCAGCAGCATCTCGACCCATTCCCCCGGCAATCCGCTCTTCGCTGTGAGGTTCCGGCCTGATAGGAAGATGCCGGAAGTCGCTGTGCCCACCCACAGATTGCCGCTCGCATCCTCGAGGAGGCTCGTGGGCCGGAAAGGAACGGGGCGGCGCCGGACATGGAGCGGATCGCGCCATTCCAGAATGCTGCTCTTCGTGGCTGCCCACATTCCGCCTGAGCGTGATTCCGCGAGCGCGACGACGGCCTGACCGGGATCGTAGTTGGCGAAGTGAGCGCTGTCGATGCGGCTGAGTCCCTTCCCCGTGCCCATCCAGTGATCCCCCGCTCGCGACTCGTGCAGTGCGAGGACGGCCTGATCCGGCAATCCGGCCACGACACCATAATTGACGAAGCGGTTGCCGTCGAAGCGCGAAAGACCCTCCGGGGTGCAGAACCAGAGGAACCCGCGGGAGTCTGCGACGATGCAGTTGACCCGATTGGAGGCCAGGCCGTCGGCGGTGGTGTACGTCCGGATGGGCAGTTGCTCGGCTCCCAGGAACACTGGGGAGGCAACCATGACCATCAGGATCACGAGCCGTCGCATGACTGCCTCATTCTAAGCAGCGGACAATGCGAACGGGCCGGGACCTACACGAATTGGCGGGTTGTTGCGCCGCAACTGCGGCCTCTAACATCGGCGTACTCCGATGTTCAGCCTGATCGGTGTCACCGCGTACCTGCTGTTTCTGGCCTCCGGCTCGAGCCCCCTCCCGGCACAAGAGCGTCCGGCCACAGTGACGAGCGAACACCGCCGCGCCGCGGCCCCGCCCGTGCCGACGGCCACCTTCTATGTCGCCCCCAACGGCAATGACGCCTGGAGCGGCAAGCTTGCCTCCCCCAACGCCTCGAACACCGACGGCCCCTTTGCGACCTTCGATCATGCCCGCGCTCAAGTCCAGGCCTTCAACAAAGCCAACTTGAGCCGCGTGAACATCCTGTTCCGCGCCGGAACCTATTACCTCCCTGCCACGGTGCATTTCTCGGCGGCCGACTCGGGCACTCCCAACCTGCGGATCGTCTACCAGAACTATCCCGGCGAGTCGCCGGTGATCAGCGGCGGCGTGCCGGTGCTGAACTGGACCAACGCGGGCGGCAATACCTGGAAAACGACATTGCCGGCGTCGACGCAGTATTTCGAGAGTCTGTTCTATAACGGCGCGCGGCGGCTGCGCCCCCGTCTGGGCAGCGGAACGCTCGGTACGTACTTCCGGATCGCCGCCACGGTCTACCTGAGTGCACCCGGCCCGCCGGCCGGGGCTCCCCATCCAAACTGCTCGATCTCCGTCGCCCGCAGCGGCTGGGAGTGCTTCGACCGCTTCCAGTACAACCCGGCTGATCCCATTGCCAGCACCTGGAAGAACCTCGCTCCGCCGGCCGGCAACCCTTGCAGCCAACCGGCGGGCAATCCCGCGCTCACCGGCGACATCGAGCTCATGGATTTTCAGAAATATGCCGTTTCCATGCTGCGCGTCAACTGCGTGGACACCACCAGCTACATTGTTTACCTGACCGGTTCAACGTCGGCGAATGCGGGGCTCTCAGACGCTCTCGGCTTCCTGCCCAAACATCGTTACCTGGTCGAAAACATTCGAGACCAGCTCACGCAACCGGGCCAGTGGTTCCTGGACCGATCCACGACTCCGTGGACGCTGACATATCTGGCCAACCCCGGCGAGAACCCGAACAGCGACACGGTGATCGTTCCACAAGTCTCCCAACTCGTCATTGCCTCGAACCTCCAATGGGTGACGTTTCAGGGCTTGACCTTCGCGCACGACAACTACACCGTGCCGGCGGCCGGGCACAACGACTCCGACCTTCAGCAGGACGTTCCCGGCGCGCTGTCCTTCCAGAGCTCACAGCACATTACGTTCGAGGCCGGCATCGTGGCCCACACCACCGCGCCGGCCATCGAGTTCGTTTCCTGCGTCGGTTCGAAACCGCCATCGTGGTGCGTTTCGACCAGCGCCGCTGCGGTCACTGCAAACAATACCGTCGAGAACAGCGCGTTCTACGACCTGGGCACCATTTCCGTACGCGTGGGGATGCCCGGACAGTCAAGCGACACGGACGCCAACCTCCCCCAGTTCACCACGGTCAGGAACAACGTCGTGGAAGGCTTCGGCCGCGTCTTCCCGAACTCCATGGGGATCGCTCAAGGGGAGGGACACGACAACCTCTATACGCACAACGACGTCTTTGACGGGTTTCATCAGGCCATCGGCATCTGTCTGTGCGCCGGCCGGCCCTCGGATTCGCACGACAACGTCATCTCCTTCAACCATGCATACAACCTCATGCAGGGCATCACGAACGACGGCGGCTCGCTCTACATGCAGCTCGGCAATACGGCCGTCGCATCGCCACATCGCAACAAGATCCTCAACAACAAAGTGCACGATGTGAGCGATGCGTCGGCCATGGACGACGACGGCTATGGCGGTGACGGGCTCTACGTCGACAACACCTCGGGAGGCGTGGATGTCGAGAACAACCTCGTGTACCGCGTCTCGGGCAGCACGATGAACTTCGCCGAGGCGCCCGGCGTGCCGAGCCAGCCGAGCATCATCGGGAACAACATTTTCGCATTCGGGCGCGTGTCCCTGCTGGACGTCGCCAATCCCTATTGGAACGGCAGCGTGCCGCCCAGTGTGATCCAGGTCTTTGCCGCAACCGGCAACCTGTTTCTATTCGACCGCTCGACGACGTCCACACCTGCATTTCACGTGCAGGGCGGCTGCCAGTACAGCGGCGCATTCCCCTATGTTGCGTGGCAGGCGTGGAACGGCAATCTCTACTGGCGCACGGACGGGATCTTCGCCAGCGACCCACAAGCCTTTCGCGTGCAGATGAGCGCGGGGACCAACAATCCCTGCTACGGCGTGAAGCTAACGTTCCTGACATTTGGAGGATGGCAAACGACGGGCGAGGACGTGCTCAGCGTGGTGCGGAACCCCGGTTTCAAGAACCCCGCATATCCCGCCGATGACTACTCCCTCCCCAACGGCCCTCCCATCCCGGGCTTCGTCGTGTTTGATCCGAATCAGGCCGGCCGGTCCAGTCCGGTCCTCAATCCCCCCCCCGTCCCTCTCACGTTCCCCACCAAGCCTTTCAATCCCTTCACGGATTACTGACGTACGCCTGCTCAGCGGCGTTTGAATCGGGCATCGGCCAACTGAACCAGTGTGCGAGTGCCCGGAGCATCCGGGCACTCGCCACACACGACGCGACTTCAGAACGTGTTGGTCTTCACCTGCCACTGCGAGTTGGTGTTCTTTGGGTCGCCAGTGGTGTTGAGGTGGACAAGTCCGCTGCTGTCCACCCACATGTACTGCTGGTAGGCTTGATTCAGGATCCCGGTATAGCTGCCTGCCGGGGGACGGGTGTATGACGACTTCGAAGTCCCATTCCAAAGCTTCACGGACCCGCTGGAGCTGGAGGAGTAGCTGAGGAACAACGTCGGATCCGTTGCAGAGCGGAAGAAGTAACCGCCGGTGCCGTCGGCGGTCGGCACCTGGATAAATCCGATGTTCGTGCCCTGGTTGACGTTCACGATTGCGTTGTTCTCAATTTTCGCCGTCGTCATGCTGAAACCCGACTTGACGCTGTGCAGGTATACGCGCTGTCCGCTGTCCGCGGGATTCAACGGGATCTGCCACCCGGCAGGCGGCTGGCTCCAGGTAACGTAATTGATCCACTGCCAATTGAAAAACATGTGCAATGACGTGTCATTCAGATCCGCATAGCCCGGCGTTGCCTGAACGTTGTAGAGACAAACCTTCTGATTCGTCTGCAGAGTGTTCACGTACGCGGCCTGGCTGCTCGTTCCGACGTCCAGCCCCGTCATGCACGCTGCCTGGGTCTGACCCGGCCCGGAATCGCCGGTATTGAGAACGTAGGTTGGTCCGCGGTTCCCCTCGTCGTTGTAAAAGCTCGCCATCGAGTTCTCGTCGAAGCTCAGCCAGTTGTTCACCAATGTCTGCGCCTCGAGCTGAGCCTGACTCTGGCGCTGCGATCCGAGAGGCAGGGCCATGGTGCGGATGAACGCAGCCCAAAGATCCTTGGTTGCTTCCATCGCCACGAGCGCATTCGTCTTCATGTTGCTCGGGATGTAGCTTCCCCAGCCCAGGCTGAGGTTCGTGCAGTTTGTCCAGATCACGTCGCCGCTCGTGTAGTTGAACGTGTTGGGAGCCTGGTGGGTGTGTTGTTCCGAGCCGAGGGCGCAGAGGTAGCTCTTCACCTGCCGCACGGTTACGTAGTTGTCAACCGACAGTCGCACGGTGTGCTCGAGACTGAACGAGTCTTCGAACAGATGGGCGGCACGGCCCATGAGAAAGTAGTTGCGATCGACCGTGTATTGCGTCGAAGTACCGCCGCCATCCCACACACGAATGGCCGTAGTGGGAGCCATGGCCGCGGCGACGAAGTAACTGATGAAGCGCGCCTGCGACTGCTGGGCCGCGTTGACGCCGCCTTGTCCGCCGCTGTCGTTCCACTGGCGCATGAAGTGGTCATACTGAACCTCGACCGGTTCCTGCGCCACCATGTCGAAGCAGTTGTACGAGCCGATCGACGACTGGGTGACGTTGAAGCCGGCGATGTCGACCCAGCGCTCGCCGATGATCGGATCGAAGACCAGCTTGTAGGTCGATGCATATCGAGGATCGGTGTACGGCATGCTCATGATCCGATTGACCTCCGACTGGGCATTGCTCAGATCGAGGTTTTTGGCTAGTCCGATCGTCCAGTAGCGCCTCGGGTCGTTGGGATCATTCGGCACCACGGGGTCGTTGGGGTTGAGATGCTTGGGATCGGTGGCCAGCAACACCTCGATGGCGGCACGGCGCGTCAGCCACTCGTGCCCCATCGGGATGGCGCTGCCGATGAAGCTGATCGTGACGCCGCTTTGCGTGAATGCGGCGGCCGGCCGGGGAAAGAGCAACAAGCTATTCAGGATCAGGGCGAGTGCACAGATGGCGGAGAAGGGACGTTTGAAGTTCCTCATCGACTCTCCTTTACGTATGTATTCGTGGATTTAGGGGACGCAGGAATCGTATCGCTTCAGGAAAGCGGCGGCAAAGGAAAAACCGCTGCCGCCGCATATCAAACCTGACAAGTCACGGCTGCGGGCCACCCGTCCGTCGATCGCGGTAGGGTTGGTGCCGGGGGGCTACCCGGCGACGCGAGCGCGGGGCTGGATCACTCAGACGTTGCGGGTGCGAGTAAGCTTGGCATCGGAGGTGTCTCCGATGCGCGCAGCCATTCGCCTCGCCTGTATGCTCAGCCTCATCGCGTTTGTCTCACCGTCAATGTTTGCCAAGGACGTGAAGATCGAAAAGAAGAAGCCGAAGATCGAGAAAAAGGCGATCGACAAGAATAACCCGCCGCCGCTCGAGGCGGGCGAAGACGCCGTCACGCTCTGCGACTTTTCCTGCGAGGCGGAGTTCGACACGGAAGGCAAACCGCAGGAGAAGCCGTCGCCGGAAGGCTGCCAGGTCACGATCACGGTCAGCGTTGCTTCGGTCGAGATCGATCTCGATATCACCGAGTGGCTGCCGGAGGGCGCGCCAGAGCAACTCAAGCGGCACGAAGAGGGACACGCTGATATCTGCGAAAAGGTCTACGAAGACGCGAAGAAAGCCGCCGAGGAGGCGGCGAAGAAGTTCGGTAAGAAGACGATCACCGGCCGCGGGAAAAACTGCCAAGAGGCGACCGAAGACGCACAGAGGATGGCGGTCACCGCCTTCTGCGACGAGTACCACGGTAGAACGCAGGCGGTGGCGCAGCGTGTCTCGAAGATCTACGACGATCTCACCGACCACGGAAAGAACAAGAAGCCCGAGGCGGGGAAAGCAGTGAAACAGGCGTTCGAGAAAGACAAGGAAAACGAGAAGGGCAAAGAGAAGCCAAAGAAGTAAGCGCGGCGCGTCGCCGGCACGCGCAGTCCATCCCCGCCCGCCTACCGCCCCTGATGCGCCAGCCGCAGAATCTCTGCTGCAACCCGGAGATGCGTATTCACGATCTGGGCGCGTTGCTGCTCCGCTTTCGCGTCGCGGAGGGGCATCAGGTTTTGCGCGAGCACGGCGAACGTTTGCACCCAGGTCAGGTTGCGGTCGATCACGCGGCCGCTGTCGTATTCGACGGACGGGACGTCGTCGACGTGCGGCGGAATCCCTTGCGTGACCCGGGCCACCTCCGTCGGGCCGAGCAGCAGCGCGGGGAGGAGATCGGCGGGGGTGCGGATGCCGATCTCCGACAGCTCGTCGCGACGGCGGGGGTCAAGGGGGGCGGGGTGGGGGGGGAGGGGGTCCCTCCGGGTTTGAGGGCGTCCGTGGAGGTTGGGGAAGGGGTTCGGCGGGTTCGGCACATACCAGATGGTCGTGTTGGGAAAGACGTCGCGAAAGGCGCGGACGATCTGCAGGTAATTGCGCGTGGTCAGCGAGTACATGGGCAGCCACATCGAGATTACGCCGCCGGGATTGAGCCTCTGCCTGCAGAGCTCGAAGTAGTCACGCGTGTACAGCGAGCCGTTGCCTGCATAGCGGGGGTGGATGGAGTCGGAGAGGATGACGTCGAACGTCTCGCGGGCCGCCATCACGTAATTGCGGCCGTCGTTGATCTCGACGTGCACCCGCGGGTCGCGCAGCACGCCGTGATTCACGCTTCCCAGGCGCGCATTCGACACGTCCAGCACCTCGGGCGAGATCTCGGCGATGGTGATGTTCGAGACGGGATGCCGCGACACCGCCCAGGCCGTCCCGCCGCTGCCGAATCCGATGTGCAGGATGCGCTTCGGATTCGCGTGCAGCAACAACGGGATGTGGCCCTGCAGTTTCTGCGTACCGATCAAATCGTCCGCGGTGCCGGCCACGTTGACGCCGTTCAGCTCGAGCGAGAGGGCACGGGGAGCGAGCTGGCGAAGGGTGACGGTGGCCGTCACGTCTTCGCGGAAGAGGAGAATCGGCACGTGCTCTTCCGTAAACAGGCCGGCCGAGAGGATGACCTGATCGGGTTTGGCGGCGAGAACGGCCACGGCGACGATGGCCGCCGCGATGACGATCGTCAACCGTTTGCGCAGGAACCACGCACCGATGGCCAGGTTGACGATGGCCATCAGAAAGAGGCCGTTCTGCGACCCGATCAGACGAATGAGCGCGAAGCCGGCCAGCAGGGACCCGCTGATGCTTCCGATCGTGTTGGCCAGATAAACCTTCCCCACCGAGCGCGCCTCCCCCTCGCGCGCACTCATCTCGTACAACCGCACGGTCAATGGAAACGCGGCGCCCATGAGCGCGGTCGGGATCAACAACAGGATGAGGACGCCGCCGAGAAGGATGGGGAAGGGCGTGCTTAGGTGCGCCGCGTTGGAGAGCGGGACCAGAGCGCTGAAGAGATCGGGAAGGCGCGTGAAGGCATGGACCTGCAGCGCGAGCGCTGCGCCGAGGGCCAGCTCGATCGATCCCAGCGCGGACGCGGCGTCGATCCGCCGCACGAATCGCATCAGGATCGCGCTGCCGGCGGCGATGCCGATCAGAAACGCGAACAGCATCATCGAGTACGCGTAGACGCTGCTGCCGATGTGGAGCACGAGGATGCGCGACCAGAACACCTCGTCCGCGATCGCGGCCAATCCCATCAGGAGCGAGGCGGCCAGAACGAATTGCGATCGGAGGCGTGGCGGTGGCGTCGGTTGCTCTTCCGGTGCGCTTCGGATGGATTGTCGCGGAATGAGAAGGACGACGGCGGCCAGCGTGAAATTTAACATGACGGCGGCGAAGATCGTCGCCAGCAGCCCGAAGCGGGGAATCAGGACGAATCCCGCCAGCGCGACGCCGGCGGTTGCGCCGAACGTATTGGCGGCGTACAGCGCCGACACCGCCCGCCCGCTCCCCTTCCCGTCGCCGGTGAACCACCGGACGAGCAGCGGCAAGGTGCCGCCCATCAGGATCGTCGGCGGCAGAAGGAACAGAGCGGCGAGCGCGCCGCGCAGGAGGGTCGTCAGCAGCGGGCTGCCATGGACCGCGGGAAACGCGGCGACGTAGGCGCCATTGAGCAGCTTGAACGCGTTCGGCGAGAACGCACCGATGCTGCCGATCAGCGCTTCGACAGTGGCGTAGACGAGCAGCAATCGCTGTGGGGCGATCGGGCGGCGGAAGAGGAAGGCGCCGATGCCGAGCCCGCCGAGGAAGACGGCAATAAGGGTCGCGGCGGCGTAGACGGTGTTGCCAAAGATGAGGCCGAGATACTTCAGCCAGACGATCTGGTAGAGCAATGCGCTGATGCCGGAGGCAAAAAAGAGGGAGAGAAGGGCGAGGCCGCCGCCGCGTCGTCTGCCGCTCTCGACCGTCACGCGGCGAAGGGTAGCATGCAGGAAAGCGGCGAATGCGCGAGGACTCGAGCCTCGATGACTCGCTCCGGAGGCGACGGTCCTGGACCATGGAACGATACGCCCGAGGGCATCCTCATCGCGCCGGCCCCGCGGCTCCGCTCAGCGTCTCCATCGCTTTCGCCAGCGACCGCTCGGCGGCGGCGAGGGCTTGGGCAGTCTTCTTTCCCTCGTTCCAAGCCATCCGTGCTGCTTCTTTCGCCTCGGCGTAGCGGGCCTCGACCTCCTGTTTCTGCGTTTCCGCCGCGGCGAGGCGCGCGTTGGCTTTCGCCACCGCGGATTCCGCGCGTTCCGCATCACGATGGGCCTCGCGCAGCGCCTTTTCGGCGGCCTGCACGGCTTCGCGCAGGCGGGCACGCGTCACGGCCGGAGCTTCGACCGGTTTCGGAGCACGGAAGAGGAGCACCTTCTCCGCCTGCAGCTTTTTCCCGCCCATCAGTACGGCAAGGGCGTCGAATCCCGGCGGTTCGAGATCGGCGGTCAGGCGACCGGCTTGGGGAGCGCCTTCGGTGCTACCCCAGGCCGTGAGCGCTTCGAGCGTGGCCGACACGCGACGCATCGAATCGGCCGAGGCGGCGCTTCCGGCCTCCTCGAGAATGGCCGAGGCTTTCGTCAGCAGGGTGGCCGTCATCTGCTTCTTCTCGTCGAGGAGCGCGCGCAGGTCGGCGTTCCGGAGCTGCCCGGTCTGGGCCTTGCGAACCCGCTCGCCGAGGGTGAGCAGGCGCTCGATGGACTTCGGATCTTGCCAGTAGAGCTGGTTCACCGCCCAGGCCGGCCCGGGTGGCTTGACGAGCGCCTTCACGCGCTCTGCGTCCAGCGTCCACCCTTCGCTCTTCAGGCGCTTCGCGAGTGCATTGCGAGCCCCGGTGAACTCCGGGATGGGAAGTTGGAAGAGGGCGTCGATCTCTGCCCCGATGTCCGACCCGCGCCTGGCCATGTTTCGTCGCTCCTCCACTCAGGTTAGCAGGACCGGCGCGCCGGAATTGCGTCGCGCTTGTTACTCACACCCTCGCGTGGCCGTCCTGATCTATCGCCGTTCACCGGCCGCTCGGCCGTCGAGCTAGTCACGAGTGCTCGGCAGCATAGCGTGCTGAACGCACACTACCCGGTCCTCGTTGTCGAGGGCCGGAACGGCATCTATCAAAACCCGGCCACCTCTTCGCAGGCATGCCTCGTGAAATGTGGGGATGCTAGGATCGCCGGGCAGGAGCCGGGATTCCGTCGTGCCGGAAGAAACGTCTACAGATCGAAAGGCCGGGCGGCCGAGGCGCCGCAGCGGGCTGCGTTTCCTCGCGGCGGCCGGCATCGCGTTGTTCCTCTACACGCTTGCCGGGTTTCTGCTCGTCCCGCGGCTGGTGCGCTGGGCGATCCAGGAGAAGGGCGGAGCGGCGCTGCACCGCCAGGTCACGGTCCGTGAGGTCTCGTTCAATCCGTTCACGCTCGATCTCGACCTGGGCCGGCTGCAGATCCGCGATCTGGACCGGCGGCCGCTGTTCTCGCTCGAGCGCCTCCACCTCCGGCTCGGACTCTCCGGCATCTTCCGGCGGGCCTGGCGGCTGCGGGAGCTTCGCATCGACCGGCCCAGTGTCGCGCTGCGCATTCTTCGGGACGGCAAGCTCAGTATCGCCGACCTCCTCACGCACGACGATCAGTCCTCCACCCTGACCCGCCTCATCATCGACCGGCTGGCCATTGGCGAGGGAAAGCTCGACTTCATCGACGAATCCGTCAGGCCGCCTGTTGCCGTCAGCCTGACTCCGATGAACGCGGAGGTGCGCGACCTGGTCACGCTTCCCGAAGGGCGGGGCGAGCACACGCTCACCATTGCGTTCGCGGGGGATGGCACTAAGCTCGAGGGCGCGAAGAGCGACGCGAAGAGCACGATCCGGATGACCGGCCAGCAGACCATCTCGCCGTTCGGTCTCACCGGACGGATCGAGGCGCACAACATCGACCTTCCCGCGCTTGCGGAACGGCTCGCTCCCGGATCGGCGATTCTGCTGCGCGGCGGAGGAGCCGATGTCAGTGTCGACTACCGCCTGCGGCGCGTCGCGGCCGGCGGACTGCAGCTCGAGGCCACCCGCGGCGATTTGACCGCCACCGGCCTCGCGCTCTCTCCGAGGGGCCAGAGCCCTAGCCAGGGCAAAGGCAACGCCCAGACCACCGCCCAAAGCCCCGCCCAGCTCGACATCCCGCGGCTCGAGGTTCGCGACGCCCGGATCGCCTTTCCGGCGCGGCGCGTGGACATCGCATCCGTGCGCATCCTCGAGCCGCGCGGCTCGCTGGGCTGGGACCCTCAGGGACGATTCGACTGGACCAGTCCAGGCGGCGTGGCTCCGTCCCAGCAGCCGTCGCCTTCAACGCCCCCATCGGCACAGGCCACCGCCGCCGCGCCGTGGACGGTGAAGCTGGACAAAGCAACGATCGAGCGCGGGGCCCTTCACATCGAGGACGGGCAGCCGGCCACTCCCGTGCGCCTCGATCTCGACGGGATGACCATCGAGGCTACCGGGATCTCGAACAGTGCCGCGACGCCCATCGCCGTGACTGCCGCGGCAAATGCGAACGGCGGCGGCCGCATCTCGCTCCACGGGACGCTCGTTCCGTCGCCGTTTTCCCTCGACTGCCAGAGCTCCCTGGCCGTCATCGACCTCACCCCCTTCCACCCGTACACCGACTCCATCCGCGGCCTCACCCTGGCCGGCGGCAACCTCGGCTTCGACGGACGCATGCTCTTCTCTGCGCAGCAGCCATACCTGATCGACGGCAGCGGGACGGTGAACAGCCTCCAGTTTCTCGACGGGAGTCAACAGCAGCTCCTCGGCTGCCGAACGGCAGCCCTTCGCCGGCTCCGGCTCGACGGGTCCTCGTCGCGATTCCGAATCCAGGCCGTCGACGTGGACGGGCTGTACGCGAACGTCGTCATCGACAAGCAGAAGAACCTCAATCTCTCCGGCATCGGCTCCTCTTCCGGACCGAAAGACGCGGCGAAGGACGCGAAGAAGGGCTCGTTCGGCGTCGGGCGGATCAACATCCGGGACGGCACGATCGACTATCGGGATGACAGCCTGGTGCTGCCGTTCGCCACGGCCATCCGCTCCGCGAACGGAACGATCAGCGATTTCTCCACCACCGGCACCGCTGCCGCGACCATCCGCATCAACGGGGACGTGGCCGAGCACGGGTCGCTGAAGGCGGAAGGGACGATGCAGACGGCTGATCCGTTCGCCGGAACCGAGCTGTCGATGCGATTCAAGAGCATTCCCATGCCCAAGCTGACGCCGTATTTCGCCGAGTTTGCCGGCTACGAGATCGAGCGTGGCTCACTGGACGTCGATCTTCACTACCGGATCGTCGATCGCAAGCTGGCGGGGGATCATCGCGTCATGGCCACGGACCTGACCTTGGGGCAGAAGGTGGGCGGAACGAAGGCCGGGTTCGCGGTGCGGCTCGCCGTGGCCCTGCTCAAAGACCGCAACGGCCTGATCGCCCTCCAGGTTCCCATCGAAGGAAACGTCGACTCGCCGGAGTTCAACTACCGGGCCGTCTTCTGGCAGGCGGTGAAGACGATCCTCGGCAATGCCGCCAAGTACCCGTTCCGCGCCCTGGGGCGCTCCATGGGAATGGACGGCGAGAATCTCGAGCTGGTGTCGTTCGACCCGGGCACGGCCACCTTCATTCCCACCGAGGGGGAGAAGCTGAAGAAGATCGCCGGGGAGCTGGCGGCACGGCCGGAGCTCACGCTCGAAATCGAAGGACGCTTCGATCCGGAGCTCGACGCAGAGGAGATGCGGAAGGCGAAGCTCGAGTCGCTGATCGCCGCACGCCGGGAGGCCCCAACGGCGGGAGCGGCGGAGCCTCCCTCCCTCGAAACGATCCTCGAGGGCCTCTACTCGGAAGCATTCACCCCCGAACGCCTGGCGCGCGAGCGCGCGAAATTCACGACGGCGCCAGTGGCACTGCCCGCGCCGTCGCCCAAGCCACCGCCCGAGCCGCTGAAGAGCGACCGTGCACGCAAGGCTCCGGCGCCGCCCGCGACTGCTGCCCCAGCAACGACTGCGTCAGCTACGCCACCCAGCTTCGACGGAGACGGCTTCTACGACGAGATCCGCACGCAGCTCGTTGCCGCCCAGGTCATCAGCACCGACGAGCTTCGTGCGCTCGGCCGCGCCCGCGCCGCGGCCATCGCCTCGGCGCTCGCGTCGGGCGGAACGCTGCCGGCTGCCCGCCTCAGGGCTCTTGATCCCACCGAGGCGAAGCGGAAGCCCGGCTCCCAGCAGATCCGGTCGGAGATGAAGCTCGCGACGGGGAAGACCGGATCGGCCGGGTTGCCGGACGACTGACGGGCCGGAGAGCGAGTCCTGGCGGAGTGGCACAGCGGCCTCGACCGGCGTTAGGATACGTCCATCATGAAAAACGTCTTGATGGTGCTCCTGCTCGCCACAGCTCTATCTGCCGCCGCTGACGAACCGAAGAAGCCGGCCGAATTCAAAGGCGCGGCCACCATGTGCAACACGACCTATGCCCTGTGCATCAAGGCGCCGTGCCTCAAGCAACCGGACGCGAACAACCTCTACCCCTGCCAGTGCATCCTGCAGACCGGCTGGAACATGGGGCCGAACGCGTGCGACCAGCGCTCCACGAACCTCACCTCGACGTACTCGAACAACTTCAACGACGGCAGCCGCACGGTGAGCTGTCCGGCGCCGACCGACTGGGCCTGGTGCTACGGCGCCGCGTGCGAGACCGATCCCAAGAACTCCAAGGGGGCCATCTGCAAGTGCCCCATGATCACGAGCGCGACCGTGATCCTGGTCAGCCAGGACAAGTGCCCGGACAAGAGCACGATCTGCCGGATGCTGTGGTCGGGAGCGTTGCCCGCGGAGAGCAAGTTCGCCAACGACTACTACGCCTGGTGGATGACCGCGCACAATTACCCGACGGAGCCGCCGGCGAAAGCGTGCCCGACACCGCCCGCGCACTAGGCGTCCGACCCCCGGCTATTCTCCTCCGCGCCTCCGGCGTGGGTCGCGAATCGGCCGCGGAGCACCGCGTTCACGCGACGTGCTCTTCGAGGAAAACCGTGACGGCGGCCTTGCTGACGCGTCCTTCGGCGACCCCGATCACCAGATCGTAGAAGGGGTCCTCCTCCGCGTCGATCTCAAACTGCGGACCTCGGCACACCGGCCTTCCCCGGGTGCGCTTCCTGCACGCCTCACCGTCTTTGAGCCGTCTCCGCGACGGCATCGATGAGTCGAAAGAGAACAGGAGGTCTGGATGAGCATGAATCCTGTAGTGCACTTCGAGATGCCGGCCGAGGATCGCCAGCGAA
This sequence comes from uncultured Thermoanaerobaculia bacterium, assembly GCA_964650405.1. GTDB lineage: Bacteria > Acidobacteriota > Thermoanaerobaculia > Gp7-AA8 > Gp7-AA8 > CAZYTO01. The sequence goes on from CAZYTO010000064.1 coordinate 17,065, forward strand.
TGGCGAAGTTCTATTCGAAGGCGTTCGGATGGCAGACGCAGCAACTGGGACCGGACATGGGCGACTACGTCGTGGTGACGACGACGGAGTCGGACGACGGCGGACCCAAGAAGCCCGGAGCGATCAACGGCGGCTTCTACGCCAGGAAAGACGACCTGCCGGCGCAGTATCCGTCGGTGGTCATCGCCGTGGACGACCTCGGCGGAGCCATCAAGAAGGTGGCCGAGGCTGGCGGCAAGGTCCTGGGAGACCCGATGGACATCCCGGGCGTCGGCAAATATGTCTCGTTCTTCGACACCGAGGGCAACCGCGCCAGCATGCTGCAACCGCTCCCCAAGATGGCGGTACGGCCGAAGTCGAAGTGACGACGAAGCCGCGCGCGTGAGTCACCTTCTCCCCGCCTGCGGGGAGAAGGTGTACCTGAAGCGTTCCCACCACCAACGAACAGCGAACAACGAGATTCAACGACCACCGACCCCGCCCAGCGATTCCATCATGCCGATCAGCATGTTCACCCACACGGGGTTCCAGACGTCGGAGTGCCCATTGACGATGGTCTTGGGGATTTGCATGATCCAGTAGTGGGTGTCGTTGAAGCGGGGATTGCGCGGAGTCATGGTGAAGCGGTCGCGGCCGACGACGAAGCAGATCTCGCCGCCTGACTCCCCCTCGCGGCACGGTGCGGCGGGCTCGGTTGCGACATTGGTACGTGCCTCGGGGAGCTGCGTGTAGGTCACGTCGTGGCTCCAGATCTGCGGAAGGTGTCCCATGGTCTTCGCGAAGACCGTTCGCTCGCTGGGGAAGACGCCGTCCAGCGGCGTGCCGCCCCATCCGCGAAAGCTCTGGAAGGCGCCCTGGAGATACTCCGCCGCCGGAAAGGCGACTCCCGTGGCCAGGTCGGTGGCGGACGTGAGGGAGACGATCAGCGGTGTACGGCTGAGGGGCTGGCGGCCGGAGTAAAACGCTGTGGCGCGCGGCGGCACGATCTCCGGCGAATCCTTCAGCGCCCACACGTCTCCCAGCGCCCGCGTGGCGTTCGTAGCCGGGTTGATGAGGATGACCAGGTCGGGCGCCTCGCGCAGTTGCGTCTCCGCCGAAGCGCCGGCCTGCATCTCCATGGCCCTGGTGATCAGCACCGGACCCATGGCCCGCTCGGTAATCAGGCCGCCGAAGGAGTGGCCGATAACGATGATCTGTGACCGTGGGTTCTCGCGCGTTTTGGCGATGAGGCCCTTCAGCGTAACGGTGGCCTGCGTATCGGCCACGCGCAGGGCCGCGTCGCGACGGTCGTAGAACGAAAAGACGAAGAGCGGACCGCCGAGGGACTTGCCGCGCCAGGCCACGTAGACTCCGGCGACATTGCGCCGGGGGCGTCCCTCGCGGCGGGCGGCCTCGGTCTCGTGCTGCGACATCACGGCCAGCACGTCGTGCTTGAAATTGTCCAGGTCCGTGTTGTCCTCATCGGGGAACCGCGCGTTGTTCAGCCAGCCGTGGACGAACACCGCCACGATTGCGCCGTTCGGTTCGGCCGCCCTCCCGATCATCTGCATCGACGCCGGCAGTTCCTTGTCCGTCCAGTAGAGCCCATGGTCGTCGAGCTCCACGAACCCGATGTGCACCAGGTTCCCGTCCTTGTCCTTGAACGGCGGCACCTCGACGGGGCCGTACGGCGGGTTGGTGCGGTAACTGCGCAGCACGACACACCCGGACAACGAGAGGACGGCAAGCGCCGCCACGAGCAGGCGCTTCATGGGATGGACCCTCCGCGGCTCGTGCACATGACGTTTCTGGCCATCAAACGGCTCCTCCTCGGGCGTGCAGCCAGTATGGCATTCCGCCGCTGGTGCATCCAACAAGGGAATCCACCCAAAAACCATAGCCAACCGGGCAACCGCGCAACCCACAAAACCATAGCCTTCTCCCCGCTTGCGGGGAGAAGGCTGCGAAGCCGGATGAGGGGTTCACGGGGATTCGGCACGATGCAATCGTGCCCTACGCCGCCGCCCGGCGCCATGGAACGTCGCCCTGGGATTGACGAGGGAGTGGCTGAGCCCCCGGTGAACCCGACCGCCAACGAAACGAACAACGAACAATGGGCAACGAACAGCGAGTTTCCCCTCGCCGTGACAAAACAACCGCAACGAGTGCGAAATCTGGCGCCGTGAACGGGAAAATATCCGCCGTTTTGGCGGATTCCGTGGCACGCGTGAGAAAAGAACTCGTACTCTTATGAAGTTTCGAGCAAATCGTGTGAGTTTCTGAGCCGTTTTGGCAGTTTCTTTCTCACCGTTACGCGGAAATTTCTCATCGATGCGAAAAGAAGTGCTGCCGTGGCGGGAAAAATCGTACCGGTATCAAAAAAAGTGGCACGAGTTGCCCGAAACGTCGTAACGGTTGCCCCAAATCTCGTACGCGTGACAGAAAAACTCGTAACGGTGCCGGAAAAACTCGTACGCGTGCGAGAAAAAGTGGTGCGCGCGTGAAAAAAAGTGTCAACGGTGACACTTTTTTCGTCATCGATAGCACCCGGCCGTGGTACGCGCAGTTCGAGAACTGGACGCCTCGTCACGGATCGGGTACCGCCGGTCGAGGAGCTATTCTTCGCCGAAGTCCCTTAGCTCGTACGTAACCCCCTTCGTGCGAGCAGCTTACGGATTGATCGGATCGTTTCCACGATCGGACGTCGCCCGATGCGGAACCGATGTTTTGAAACGAAACGAATATAATCCCAATGTACACGGATCGGCACCGGGCCCGTCCGTTACTCAGCGGGAGCCCCCCGCGCCCCTCGCGAATGAAGAAACTGTTCGGCGTTCTGCTGGTCGCCCTCCTCGGGACCGCCACCCTCTGGAGGTACGGCCGCACGCAAGCCCGCTCCCCGGGCCGCGGCACCGCGCGACGGCTCGACCCCGACACGGTCATCCTCGTCTGCATCGATGCCTGCCGCCGCGACACGTTCACGCACGCCGACGAAGGCGGGATCGCCGACCGGCTGACGGCATGGAGCCGGAACGCCTACCGCCTGCAGAACGCGTTGTCGACCACTTCCTGGACGGTCCCAGGCGTGGGCTCGCTCATGACCGGACGCTATCCCGTGGAGCACGGCGCGGGGAACTTCCGGACGGCCATCGCCAATGTCGACGACGTCCTGCCGTCCGAGCTCAGCCCCTCGGTGGAGACGATCTTCGAACGGCTGCGGGCCGACGGCTATGCGACCGCGGCTTGGGTCGACACACCCTGGCTCTTCCGGGTCGGCCTGCTCCGCGGCATCACCTCGGTCGAGGAGACGAAGAGCGACGCCATCATCCCGGCCGCGCTGCGGGCTCTGAGCGGACCCGACGCGCCGAAGAATGCAGCCTTCTACCTCCACCTGATGGACGTCCACGACGCGCACCGCCAGCCCCTGGCAATAATGCGGGCCCACGTGGCGCGGTACGACCCGCGCCTGGTGGCGGACTGGCGCTCCTCCGCGCCGGCGGGGGTCTGCGAGAACGCCGATTCGAACCGCTGTCTGGAGTACCTCGCGTACGCCGCGGCCGTCCGGGACACGCGCGAGCAGATCGCCTCGCTGCTGGACGGACTGCGCACGAGAGGCCGGCTCGGTCACGCCGCGATCATCGTCCTGGCCGATCACGGCGAAGCGTTCGGCGAGCACGCCGGATCGCCGATCCTGGCCAGCGACCCCCGCCTGACGCGCGGCAAGGACATGGGACATGGTCAGGCCCTCTACGAGACATTGCTCGACATCCCCATGTACATCTGGACCGGCGAACAGCATGGGACGGCGATCACGAGTCCGGCCAGCCTCATCGACGTGGCGCCGACCCTGGCCGAGCTTTGCAGGCTGCCGCCTTCCGCACCCCTGCCCGGCCTGCCGTTGAGCAAGCTGCAGCAATCGCCTCAACGCTCCCTCTTTGCGTCCGGCGTCGCCTACGGCTCGCCGCAGTTCAGCGTCCGCTCCGGCCGCTGGAAGCGGATTGCCTCCGTCTGCCCTCCCCTCTCCTACACGTTCGACCTCGAAAACGATCCGCAGGAGAAGACCCCGGCCGCCGTTCCCGACGACAGCCGCACGCTCGATGCCGCATTGCTGAAATACACGCGAAGCGCTTCCCCGCCATCGGAACCGGCCCAGGTCGACGGGTCCGATCTGGCCAAGCTCCGCTCCCTCGGTTACCTGACCGGAACAGCCAGCGGCCCGGCCGCCCCCTGCTCCGCGTCCGCCCTGGCCAGCCTTCCCGCGCCGCAGACCGCCGTCGCGGCGAATGCGCCGCACGATCGCATTCACTAATTCTACTTTGTCAGATTGAGATGGAGCGGGTCTGAAGAGGTGAAAGTATTG
>CAZYTO010000065.1:0-21401 GCA_964650405.1 uncultured Thermoanaerobaculia bacterium
GGCGCGCCATCGACAAACATGCCCAAGGCCTACAAGGGGAACTGGCAGACGGTCCTTTACGTGGGCTACGGTTACCTCCGCTCGGTGATGGATACTTCGAACGACTTCGCCACCGCCAATCGGCAGTTCTTCTTCAAGGTGAGCTACGCATTCCAGAGGTAGGGTGGGGCGGTTTCGCTACCCGTGGCTCTGCCCTGGTGCCGGGTGGGGTCATATCTTCGCTCTGCGTAGGACGGCGGAGTGAAGACGTGACCCCGCCCGCCGCTACACCAGTTCAGGCAGGGCAGGTCAGGGCAGGAGGGGGGCAGATCTTCTCTCCACGTAGGACGGCGTAATAGAAGATGTGACCCCGTTCGCCTCCGTTCGCCTGATAGGCCCGTTCGCGAGGCCGGCGTTCCGCTGGTCCGGCAAGAGCGGTCCGGCGAGGGGTCATATCTTCACTCCGCGACCCCTTGGCTCTCTTGCTCCGCGTCTCCGCGTGAACCGTCATTCCGCTACTCCTGGTGCGTTTCGGGATCGCCGCCAGGCGCAGCGTCCGGCGAAGCCGCCGGCGCGGCGCGCCGCTTCCTGCGCACGACCTTCTTCTTCCGTCCCTTGCCGCGGGGGCGGAGGAGCTCGCCGATCTGCTCGATGTACGTCACCAGCCCGTCGTCGTCGGAGGGGGTGCGGGCCAGGCCGCGCATGATGGTGTACATCTGCAGCGTGGCCGCCGCGGCCTTGGCCTTCTCCAGCTCCATGGTGAAAATGACGCCGCTGAGGAGCGTCTTCAGGTCGTCCACGACGAACCGGAACGCTTCGTTGAGCTCGAGCGCGACGCGTGCCTCATCCGCATCGAACTTGCCCAGCGTCTGTAGCTTGGGGGAACGTTCGACGGCGTAGATCACCTGCTGGATGGCTTCCACGGGCACGGTACGGTGACCGCGCACGAATCCGTTCTGCAGCGGATTCGGGTGGACATAGCCTGGAATCTCCGCGGCCGCGGCGCGCAGATGTTCCCGGACCCGTTCCGCGATCTCCGCAGGTGTTGGCGGTTGTTGCTTTCCCATCTCGCTCGTCCTCCTCGGTGTTCAACGCATTCCCGGTATCGATGTCACCCGCGCCAAGGATCAACGTCCTCTACGCCGCCATCGATGTCGCCGGCGTGGTCATGCTTGTCCTCTTCGGAGCCATGCATACCGCTTTCGGAGCCATCGACCGCTCGCCAACAGCCAACAATGGAACGTCCGCAGCAACGCCGTTCCACGCCGACGATAAGCCTTGATCTAGCGCGCATTCCCGGCACTGCCGCATGAATGGACGGTGATGGCATAGCTTAGTCTGGTGCTTCCAGCATGAGGCGTGACACATGGATTGAATGATCAAGGGTCTGAATAGCTTGGTATGATCGAGTAGATCATATATCCAAGATAACAAACGGTAGGGCCAGCAAAATAGACCGTATCACATAACACTTTGAATACATAATCTAGAAAAGTCATCACATGATCTAAGTCTCAGATCATCGCATCGCAATTCATTGCATTCACACAGAACGCGATCGTGTGAAATGCAGCTCCGAAGGGCAATCATACCTGCCATAGCGCTTATCGATGAGCTCCGAACGCGTAATCAGATGCCGATCCGGCCCATTCATCGGCTCCGAAGTCGGATTCACTTCATCCGAGGATCGAACGGTACGGGCGAGGGTCAGCTCGCACCGCGTCGTGCGCGACCGCTCCCCGCGCCTTCACGAGTGCCCGCTGGACCGTCATTGCTCGCTCCGCGGGACTCGTCACGACCGCGCGTCCCCTCACAAACGCGGCCGGCACCGGAACAAGCTTCGACTTCCGAACGTGACCCGCCACCCGGTCCGGCCGTGCTAACGTCCGCGCTATGCGTCGTCTCGCCATCCTTGCCATCGTCCTGCTCGCAAACGTACCCGCGTTCGCGGCCCGTCTTCCCCGCACCGTCATCCCCAAACATTACGGCATCACCATCGAGCCGGACCTGGTCCACGAGACCTTCCGCGGCGATGAGACGATCGACGTCGATGTGACCGAGCCGGTTTCGTCGATCACGGTCAATGCCATCGATCTCGACCTCTCGGCGATCACGGCCACGTCTGGCGCGACGTCGGCGAACGGCGCGATGGGTGCCGTCGACGCAGCGAACGAGATGATCACCATCGTGCTCGACCGGCCGCTGCCCGCGGGCGGCGCGTCGCTGCACATCGCCTTTCGCGGCGCGTTGAACAAACAGCTCCGAGGGCTTTACGTCAGCAAGACAGACAAGCGGAAGTACGCCGTCACGCAGTTCGAAGCCACCGATGCGCGCCGGGCCTTTCCCTCCTTCGACGAGCCCGACCTCAAGGCCACCTTCGACATCACCCTCGTCGTGGACGAAAACGACACGGCCATCTCCAACGGCGCCATCGTCAGCGACACCAAGGCGGGAGCGGGCAAGCACGCCCTCCGCTTTGCCACCACGCCGCGCCTGTCGACGTACCTCGTGGCCATGCTCGTGGGCGACTTCCGCTGCGTCGAAGGCGGCGTCGACGGCATCCCCATCCGCGTCTGCTCCGTGCCGGGGCGGGAATCGATGCTGCGCTTCTCCCTCGAGGCGGCCGAGGCCGAGGTGAAGTATTACAACGACTACTTCGGCATCAAGTATCCGTTCGGGAAGCTCGACGCCATCGCCGTGCCCGACTTCGAAGCGGGGGCCATGGAGAACGCCGGCGCCATCGTCTTCCGCGAGACGGCGCTGCTGGTCGACGACTCCACGGCCTCCTTCGAGCGCAAGACGGCTGTCTCCGAGACCATGGCCCACGAGATCGCCCACATGTGGTTCGGCGACCTGGTGACGATGAAGTGGTGGAACGACATCTGGCTGAACGAGGGCTTCGCCACCTTCATGACGCGCAAGCCCGTGGCGGCGTGGAAGCCCGACTGGCACGTGCGCCTCGACGACGTCAGCAACACCGTCAACTCGCTCTCACTCGACGCCAATCCGTCCACGCGGGCCATCCGCGCCAACGCCGAGACCAGCGGCGAGATCAACGAGCTCTTCGACGGCATCGCCTACGGCAAGACCGCGGCCGTGCTGCGCATGGTGGAGAACTGGCTGGGCGAGGACGCCTTCCGCGACGGTATCCGCGCCTACATGCGCAAGTACCAGTGGAGCAACGCCGCCGCCGAGGACTTCTGGAGCACGATGGCCGAGACCACCGGCAAGCCCGTCGACGCGGTCATGCGCTCCTTCGTCAACCAGCCCGGCGCGCCGCTGCTGCAGGTCACCGAGGCCTGTCACGGCAAATCGATGCAACTGCAGGTAACCCAGAGCCGGTTCCTGCCGGCGGGGACTCCGAGCGATTCGATGTGGTCCATTCCCACGTGCAGCCGCGCGCTCGGGACTGCCAGCCCGTTCTGCACGATGGTGGCGAAGCGGACTAAGGACGAGACGCGCAGCGAGTGTGCGCCGCTCTTCCTCAACGCCAGCGGGCGCGGCTACTACGTCAGCGATTATGACGCCGCGGCGCGGGCGCGCCTGCGCCATGACATCAAGTCCCTCACGCCCGACGAGCGGATCTCGCTGCACGGCGACACCTGGCTGCTCGTGCGCAACGAGCACGTGCCGGTAGGCGAGTACCTCCGCCTCATCGCCGCGTTGCCCCATCCTGCCGACCGCGTGCTGGTGGGGGAGTGGTCCGACAACCTCGTCTACCTGCGCAACCGCGTCGTCACCGATTCCATGCGTGGGACCTGGCAGCGCGAAGTGGAGAAGATCGTCCGCCCCTTCGCGCCGCCGGTCTGGACGACGCCGGCCTCGATGCTCGACAACGACCGCGTCGTCCGCGGCGACGTCCTCTGGGCCCTCGGATACGCAGCCGGCGACGAAGAGGTCATCCGCGGCGCGCGCCACTACGCCGATCTCTATCTCGCCAATCCGGCCAAGGGCGATCCGCTGCTTGCCGACCGCGCCATTCCCCTGGCGGCCGCGCACGGCGACGCGCGCTTCTACGACAAGGTCATGACAGCCATGAACGACGCGCCGACGCCCGAGTTGCGCGTGCGGTACCTGGCGGCCCTGACCGAGTTCCGCGATCCGAAGCTCATCGCCCGCACGCTCGACTACGTCTTCAGCGGCCAGTTGCGCTCCCAGGACGTCCCGCGCGTCCTCAACGGCATGATGCAGCACGCCGAATCACGCCCCGCGGCGTGGGAAGCGATCAAGAGTCACTGGGCGGCACTGCAGCGCGACGTCCCGACCTCGCTCTTCCGCATCGTCGGCAACACCGGCAACTTCTGCGACGCCGCCGCGAAGGCCGACGTCGAGCACTTCTTCGCCGAGCATCCCGTCCCCGAGGCCAGGCGGGCTCTCAGCCGCGCATTGCAGTCCATCGACGGTTGCGCCGCCTTCATCGCCTACCAGCGTCCAGACCTGGAGAAAGCGCTGAAGGCAAAGCCCTGAAGGCGAAGTGAGCCTCAGACCGGCGCGCCGAGCTGCCGCAGCAATCCGAGCTGATCGAACACCACCCGGTGCTCGGTGATCCGGTTGCCGCGGATGTTCAGGATGTCCACTACCTCGAACGACACCGGGTAGCCGGTGGGGGACATGCCCATGAACTCGCCGCCGTGCGTGCCCTGAAACGTCTTGCGCGTCACCACCGTGTCCTCTTCGGCCACCTGCTCGCTGATGGCCACGCGCAGATCGGGGAACGCCGAGCGCAGCACCCCGAACAGAATGCGCACGCCCTCCCGCGTCGGCGGCAGCCCCGCCAGCGGCGTGTGGTCGATGAAGTCATCCGCCAGCATCTCGTCGATGACCCCGAAGTTGCCCTTGCCCTGGGCCTCGTCCACGAACCGCCGCACCATCTCCTTGTTCGCCTGAAGATCCGCCATGTCTCGTCCCTCTGCCGCCATCTACGGCCGGGAGCGACCTTCAGATTGCGTCCGCGCGTCATCGCGATTCGTCGCCGCTCCGCGAATATCACGACCGTCCCCCCTGTTGCCCAGATTCCGAGCCGCACGCCTCTCTCCACCCGCGTCGTTTCCTCCCGTGATGGACTCTCCGCGATGAGGTAAGATACGCCCCGGCCGGTAACGTCTCACCCCCCTCGAGCGCCCATAGCTCAGCTGGATAGAGCGACAGCCTCCGGAGCTGTAGGTCAGAGGTTCGAATCCTCTTGGGCGCACCAGTTTTCAGAAGACCGTTCGTGTGGCCGCCGACAGTACTGGTCTCGGAAGCATGATTCACGGCAGCGTGCATTTCGTAGTCAGGCCAATGCGATAGGCTCGCCCACGATGCAAGACGCGATCGCCGAACGACTCCGCGAAATTGCGCCGCCTGGCTGCTTCGCCGTCCGGCATTCCGCTCTCGCGGAGGCGCTGCACATCGTTGTCGAGGGCGTGGGGGCTCTCGACCTGCCGCTTTCGCCGCGAACGGTGTCGGGACTTCGCGCCGCAGCGAAGCCGTCGCGCTACGGGCTGCGGGAGCGCACCGTGCTCGACCCGAGAGTTCGGAACAGTTCGGAGATCGCCAAGCGGCGCATCCGCATCGACCATCCGCGCTGGAACGCGACGCTGATTCCTCTACTCGATGAGATCCGTGCGGGCCTCGGCTTCGCTGAGGGTGTCGTGTTGAAGGCCGAGTTGCACAACATGCTGCTCTACGAGCGGGGGCAATTCTTCCAGTCTCATCAGGACTCCGAAAAAGCGGACGGCATGATCGGGACACTGGTCGTTACCCTGCCATCACCGTTTCGCGGGGGCGAGATGAAGGTCGAGCAGCACGGCGAAGTCATGACCTTCGGCGGCAGCCGTACCGATCTGCAGGTGGTCGCCTTTTACGCCGACTGCCGTCATGAAGTGCGCCCGGTTACCAGCGGGGCGCGCGTTGTGTTGACGTACAACCTAGTTACGAAAGGCGCCCCAGCAACGAGGCGGCCGCACATCGAGTCGCGCACTCAGGATGCACTTACCGCGGCGTTGCAGAGCCATTTCGAGACGCCGCTCGAGCCGAGGTTCGGAGGCGCCGCCGCGCCGCCTAACCGCCTTGTCTATCTGCTGGACCACGAATACACCGCCCGCGGACTTCGATGGGATCTCCTCAAGGGGGCTGACGCGGCGCGCGCGATCGCATTGCGAACGGCGGCCGAACGGCTGGGTTGCGAGATCTTTCTCGCCCAGGCCGACGTCCACGAAACATGGAATTGCGAGAATGAGCCGGCAAGCTGGTACCCAGACGGCGGCCGCTCGTATCGCGGTTTCCAGGACGACATCGACGATGACTACGAGGGAGATGACTACGAGGACGATGACGACGACGGAGAGCCGATTCTCTCGGATCTGATCGACAGCGACATCGAGCTGCGAAACTGGGTCGCCCCGGAGTCGAAGAAGCCGGCGGCGATCTCGTCAGCGGTACGCGACGAAGAGCTCTGCTACACCCGACCATCCTCGGACCTGGCCCCATTCCAGAGCGAATACACCGGCTACATGGGGAATTGGGGCAACACGCTGGACCGGTGGTATCACCGCGCGGCCATCGTGATCTGGCCGCATGAGCGCACGTTCGTCATCCGCGCCCGCGCCTCGGCAACGTGGGCACTGAAGGAACTCGTGAGAACGTTGCGGCGTGGAAAGCGGGAAGACGCACGGAAAAAAATGGAGAGTCTTCTTCCGTTCTGGAGTCACCTCCCCCGGTTCCCAACCGAGCCGCTCATGCACGATGCCTTACGAGTGGTGGCGGGCGTCGCGGACCCGATCCTCGCATCGATACTCCTGAGTCCCCTTCCGCTGGAGACCTTCGACGGCGAGGCTGCAGCGCTCTTCGAGCCGCTCATCCGGCAATTCGGTCTGCAATGGAGCCAGGAAGTGCTCTCCGCGCTGCCGATCGCGCGAGGTGACGCGCACGGCAAGTGGCTCGCGACGCTCCCGCGGATCTGCCAGGAGCTATCCGAGGGCGGCGAAGCGGCATGGGCGCTTGCGCAGTGGCTTGCGGTTCGCCAGTGGGAGTGGCTCCACAAGGAAATGGACGCGGCGGACAGCGATCCCTCGCCCTCCAGAGCGAGCGCGAAGATGAATGCCCTGGTTCCCCCGCTGCTGGCCATCCTCCGCAGTACCGCGGTGATTGGCGCATTCGACGAACAGCAGTTGATCATCGGACAGCTCGCTGCAGCACGTACGGAACGAAGAGTGGACGCCCTCACGGCGCTCCTGCGCGCGATGCCCGAAGGTGACGCTGATCTCCGGGACGCTCTTCGTCCTCTTCGTGCGCTTTGCACCGAATCGCTCACGGCGCGGTTGAGTGCGCCGCAACGGGATCCCGAAGACTGGTCCATCCTCACCGAGCTCGGCTGCCGCTGCGAGCGGTGCCGCAAGCTCAATGTGTTTCTGATCGCCCACGAACGGAGAGTTTTCGAGTGGGCCCTCGCAAAGGACGACCGTCAGCACATCCATCAGACCATCGAACGGCACGAGTTGCCGGTCACCCATCAGACACGCCGCGCCGGCCGCCCCTACACGCTGGTGCTCACCAAGCGCAAAACGCTGTTCGAGCGCGAGGCGGCGCAACGGAAGCAGTGGCTGAAGGACCTCGAATGGCTGAAGCATGACCTATTCTAGGGTCAATGGGCAGTACCTGAAGTCTGACGACGGCCTTCTCGCCGGTCACCATCAGGTTACTGCGCCGGGTGGGAGCCAGAAGCCTTGCCTGAGCTCACTGCCACGTAGGCAAAGCTCGCGTAAATCGGGCGGTACGGATGATTTGGATCGTTGACCGGCTTCGACTGGCAGCCTGCCGGCAGCGCGTGTGGATAGCTGTAGCAGGGCGAGGTCGTCGTGTTCTGCAGCGTAACCATGCTGATCGACCCATAGGATGACTTCACGTTGTCGACCACAGTTTTCACGAGCTGCGAAGGTTGGTTGCTGATGGCAGCGGGGTTCCAGGCGAAGGTGCTCGAACCGCCTCCGTCCAGGTTGATGGCGTTTTCCGCCCCGAAGGCGATGAAGAGGTCGGCGAAGTCGGGCAGGGTCAGCCCCTGGCCGTTGCTCTCGTTGCCGTTGACGACGATGAACATGAGCACTTGTCCCGTGGCGTCGATTCCGACGCCGGTCCGAGGCGCCGGTGTGGTTGGGACCGGTTGCGCTGTGATGCCCTGATTCACTGCGCCTGCGACGAGCGGGGTACCCGGCTGCATCACGCAGCCCTGGCCGCCGATCCAGCCGGCGATCGCCGTCGTGGCAGTGATCGACTGAACCGGATTGCTGGGGCCGATCGCAGGCAGGCTGTTCTTGGGGAAGATGAGGCTTGGCCCGTAGGTCAGCAGGGAGCCGAGTTGATCGACGGCGGCGAGGTACGCACCGGCGTTCTTGAGGAGTCCGTACGGGGTGCCGCACGGCCGCTGGAGGTAGATGGGGTCCGACAGGCCCGGTCCCAGGTTCGCGTTCACGGCGAAAGGCGCGTGAAGGCCGGCCGCAAACTGGATCGTGGTCGTGAGGCGCACCGGGAATCCCTGCATCGTGCAGGGGTCGGTCAGCGGGAGCTTCGCCGTGGCCACGGGCGAGATGTTCGTCATCGTGGCGTCGACGAAGGCCACGAACCCGTTCACGCTCCCGGCTTGCTTGTCGGTGGCGGAGAAGGTGTAGACGCCGAACTGCGCCTGCGCGGCTGCCGCGGAGAGGGAGAGAAGGAAGAGTGCTGCGATCGTAGTGCGCATCGTGCGCCTCCTTCCCGGAGAGACGGACGGGATCTACGCCATTTCCCGCACACAGCTTACGTGTGCGCACCCTTACCTGAGGTATCCTTGGTAAGGAGGCGGCGCCATGCCCACATCCACCATCACCAGCAAAGGCCAGACGACGGTCCCGAAGGAAGTCCGCGAAGCTCTCAACGTCGATGTCGGCGGCAAACTGACCTGGGAGATCAAAGGTGGCCGGGTGTCCATCACGACCGAACGGCCGGCGCTCTACCGATGGAAGGGCGTGATCAAGCACGGCCCGGCCGACGCGGTACAGGCCGTCGCGGAGGCGCGAAAGACCAGGGGACGCATCTGACGTGCGCACGGTCGTCGTCGCTGCAAACGTCATCGTCTCGTTCTTCGTCGATCGGCACCCAAAGCAGCGCGACGCTGCGGACGCGCTGCTGCACGAGGCCGATGAAGGCGAGATCGCTGCGATCATTTCTCAATTCGTCGTCTTCGAAGTTGCGTACGTGCTGCAGAGCCAATACGGGTACACGGGCGATCGGCTCGCGGCCCTCCTTCGCGACTTGATCGCCTTCCCGGGCGTGCAGCTCATCGATGACTGCCCGTGGAAGCGCGTGCTGGAAATCTGGCCCGATCCTCTCGCCGGTCTCGCCGATGCAGCGATCGTCTCCGTCGCCATGGCCAATCGATGCGAAGCGATAGCGACCTTCGACCGCAAGCTCGCGAACAAGCTCGAAGGCTTCGCCCTCGAGTCGTATTGGTGAGATTCGCGACACTTGGGAGACTGGGGAGAATCCCCGGTGAGACGCCCGCGGTAGTGTTACCGTTTCCCTCCTGACACGCTCGATCGGTCTCTTTCGCGCCACGGCGATGGTGGTGGGCATCATCATCGGGGCCTCGATCTTCGTCCAGCCGTCCGAGATCACCAGCCACGTCCCGGCCATGGGAGGCATGCTGCTGGTCTGGGTCCTGGCCGGGGCGCTCACGTTCTTCGGGGCGCTGGTGTGCGCGGAGCTGGCCTCTGCGTATCCGAGGACCGGCGGCGTCTACGTCTTCCTGAAAGAGGCCTACTCTCCGGCCGCCGGGTTCCTCTGGGGCTGGTCGATGTTCTGGGTCATGCACTCGGGGATCGTGGCGGCCATCGCCGTGGTGCTGGCACGGTACGCCGGCGTCTTCATTCCGCTCGGCGACGGCGGCGTGCGCGGGGTGGCCATCGGCGCGATTCTTCTCTTCTCAGCCATCAACGTCATCGGCGTCCGGCAGGGGAGCGCCGTGCAGACGCTCTTCACCGTGGCCAAGATTGCGGCCATTCTCTCGCTGCTGATCATGGTGGCCCTCTTGGCGCCACATGCGACGCCACAGGCGACGCCGCACGCGACGCCGTCAGCGGCCCTTCCAGCCGCGGCCCCTCACCCGCCGGCGCTTCGCGACTTCGTCCTGGCGCTGGTGGCCGGCCTCTTCGCCTATGGCGGGTGGCACATGGTCACCTACGCGGCGGAGGAGACACGCGATCCGCAGGAGACCATCCCACGCGCGCTGGTGCTCGGGATCGGCATCGTCACGCTCTGCTACCTCGGGCTCAATGCTGCCTACCTGTACGTTCTGCCGCTGGAGCGGGTCATCCACTCCCAGCGCATTGCGGCCGACGTGGCCACGGCACTGGCGGGGCCGCGCGGGGCGGCGGCGGTCACGATCGTGGTGATGGTCTCGGCCATCGGCGCGCTGGGAGGGGTCATCCTGGCCGGACCTCGCGTCTACTACGCCATGGCCCGGGACGGGCTGCTCTTCCGCTGGATCGGCGTCCTCCATCCCCGTTTCCAGACGCCGCACGCGGCGATCGTCCTGCAGGGCGTGTGGGCCTCCGTGCTCGTGGCCACCGGCTCGTACCGCAGCCTCTTTACACGCGTCGTGTACACGGAATGGATCTTCTTCGGGATGATGGCGGCCGGGCTGTTCATCCTGCGACGCCGGCCCGGCTATGCGCCGGCCTATCGGACCTGGGGCTACCCGATCGTGCCACTCCTGTTCATCGTCTCGTCGGTGGTGATCGCCGGCACGCAGATCGCCGCCGAGCCACAGGGGAGCGCGATGGGGTTTCTGCTTGTCCTGGCCGGCCTGCCTGTGTACTACTTCTGGGCGAAATGATCATCGACTTCCACAATCACTTCTATCCGTCCGCGTATCTCGACGCCCTCCGGTCGGCACGGAGCCGCGTGCAGGTCACCATCGACGACGACGGCAACCCGCGCCTTCACTATCCCGGCGACTACAACATCGCCGTGCGCGGCCATCGCGACATCGCCTATCGGGCCGGCGTCATCGAGGAGCTCGGCGTGACGCAGCTTCTCAGCCTCACCACGCCGGGCACGCATGTGGAGGAGCCGGCCATGGCCGCGACGCTGGCCCGCCTGGTCAACGACGGGTTCGCGAAGATCGTCAGCGACTACCACGGCCGCTTCCTGGCCATGGCCACTCTGCCGCTCTGCGATCCGGAGGCCTCGGCGAAAGAGCTGGAGCGCGCAATCAAACAGCTTCACTTCGCCGGGGCCATGGTCTTCAGCAACATCAACGGCGTGGCCCTGAGCGATCCGTCCTTCCTCCCGGTCTGGGAAGTGGCGAACGAGCTGGACGCGGTGATCCACATCCATCCGACCTCGCCCGCCGGCGTGGAGGCGATGAAGGACTACTGGCTGATGCCGCTGGTCGGCTTTCCACTCGACACGACTCTGGCCGCGGCCAGCCTCGTCTTCAGCGGCACCGTCGAGCGTTTCCCGCGCATTCGCTGGGCACTCGGACACCTCGGCGGAGCGATTCCTTACCTGGCGGAGCGGCTGGACCGCGGATTCCACGCCTTCGCCGAGTGCCGCGCCAACATCCAGCGCCCGCCGAGCTCCTACCTGAAGGACTTCTACTATGACTCCGTCAACTTCGACCCGAACGCCCTGCAGTTGGCCATCGCCTTCGCCGGCGCCGATCACATCCTGGCCGGCAGCGACTACCCGCACCAGATCGGCGACCTGCCCAGGATGATCCGCAGCATCAACGAGCTGCCGCTCTCCGACGCCGACCGCGCCGGAATCATGGGAGGGAACGCGGCGCGGCTGCTGTCACTCGACTAGGAGCGCCACGACACGGAAACCCGCGCTATCCTAGGCCCTGATGACCGCTTCTCTACCGCAGTCGCATCACGATTACACGTTCGCCGACTACCTCGCACTCGAGCGCGACAGCGAGATCAAGCACGAATTCGATGCGGGCGAGATTCTGGCCATGTCGGGTGGAACCGCGCGGCATAGCGCGCTCGCGGCGCGAATGATCATCGCGCTGGGAACCACCGTTGCGGCCGGCTGCACTGTGTTCACGTCGGACATGCGTGTTCGCGTCATGGCCACCGGCCGGGCGACCTATCCCGACGTCTCGATGGTCTGCGGTCCGATCGAACACGACCCGGAGGACGCCGTGCGTACCACGATCACGAACCCGGTGCTCCTCGTCGAGGTCCTCTCGGTTACGACCGAGAAGAGCGATCGGGGGGACAAGTGGATGCACTATCAGCGCATCCCCTCACTTCAGGAGTACGTCCTGGTGAGCCAGGAGCCGCGTGTCGAGATCTTCCGCCGCACGCCCGCGGGCACATGGGAGTACTTCGAAGTGCGAGAGGGGAACGTTCGACTTGCTTCCGGGCCGTCGCTCGATCTCGCAGTGCTGTACGCCGATCTTCCGCTCTGAACGCGCCCGCCGGCGAGTCCTGACGCCGCCTGCGATCGGCCGGCCTCCCCATCTCGATCGGATGACGCGATCCCCACCGCGCAAGCTGATCCTGCATGGCCGCGCGACGGCCGCGATTCCCAGGGCGCACGAGACGGCCGGCAAAGCTGCTACGCTGCCACGATGCGAGCAGTTCGCCTCCAGGCTGTGAATTCCCCACTCATTCTCGCGGAAGTCCCCGAACCGCGCGCCTGCGCGAACGAGGTGAACGTACGCATCGAAGCGTGCGGGATCTGTCACAGCGATGCGCACTACCGGAGCGGCTTCGGCAGCATCGCCACGCCGCGCACCTTGGGACATGAGATCGCCGGGACCGTCACCGAAGTCGGGGCGGAGGTGCACGACGTATCCGTGGGCGATCGCGTGGCCATTCACTACCTGCTGCGTTGCGGGAGCTGCCGGATGTGTCGCCGGGCCGGCGAGCAGTTCTGCGAATCGGGGCGGATGATCGGCAAAGAGCGCGACGGCGGATACGCGGAGACGATCGTCGTCCCGAGTCAGAACGCCATCCCGATTCCGTCGAACGTGCCGATGGACGTGGCGGCGGTGATGATGTGCTCGACGGCGACGGCCTATCACGCACTGCGCGTGGCCGGCGTCACGGCGGGAACGACGGTCGCCATCCTCGGTCTGGGCGGTCTCGGGATTTCGGCGGCACATCTCACACGCGTCCTCGGCGCGGGTGTCACGGCCGCGGTCGACGTGGTGCCGGAGAAGCTGGCCGCGGCCGCGGCACTCGGGGCAGTGGCTGTTGACGCGAGCGGCGACGTCCAGAACGCTCTCCTCGCTGCGACAGATGGCTACGGCTTCGACGTGGCGATCGATTTCACCGGCGCGCCGGAGGTGGTGCTCCCGGCGCTGAAGGCGCTGGCGCCCCGAGGAACGCTCGTGCTCGTGGCCCTCTCCGAACGAACCATCCCGTTCAATCCCTACCGCGACATCCTGGGCAAGGAGCGGCGCGTCGTCGGGTGCTCAGACCACCTTCGCAGTGAGCTCCTCGAGTTGATGACCTTCGCCGGCGACGGAAGGCTGGCTGTGGGGGATGCGATCTCCGGACGCGTGCCGCTCGATGCCGGCGCGATCAACGGCGTGCTGGACGAGCTCGAGCGCGGGACGCCCGCGCTGCGGCGGGTCATCACCGTGTGAACGGCGTGCCTCGCAGCGTTGAAGGCCCGAATCTCACGCGGAGACGCGAAGAAGACGGAGAAAAGCTGTGCTTTCCCTACTTCATCCCCACCACCACCATCCGTTTCTGGGCCAGCTCCCATGTCGACAGGCCCGAGGCTTCCTCTT
This sequence comes from uncultured Thermoanaerobaculia bacterium, assembly GCA_964650405.1. Taxonomy (GTDB): domain Bacteria; phylum Acidobacteriota; class Thermoanaerobaculia; order Gp7-AA8; family Gp7-AA8; genus CAZYTO01. Next base: position 13,745 of record CAZYTO010000065.1, read on the forward strand.
TCTCGACACGCTTGTAGGCGGCGACGGCGGCGTCGTGGACGCCGTAGTTCTCCGCGATGCGGCCGAGGACGAACCAGTCGGAGCTGGTGGGGTCTTCGGAGTAGCGGCGCTCCAGGCTGCGAAGCAGGGCCTGGCGCGCCTCGGCGGACTTGCCGCTCTCGGCGTAGAGGGCGGCCAGCGTATGCAGGGCGGCCGAGCTGGCGCGGCGCTCATCGGCGGTGGCCCGGCGCGCGTCGTCGATGGCCCGGTCGAGGTCCGTGCCGCGGAACAGGGCCACCCAGGCCGCCTCGTTGTAGTCGTTCTCGGTGGGGGTGATCTCGTCCACGACCCGGCGCGACCAGGTCACGGCGGTGTCGTAGTCGCCCTTCTTCGCGGCGATGCGGTACATGGCGCGCATGGCGTGTTCGTCTTTCGGGCGCGCGGCCAGGCGCTCCTTGACGGCCGCATCCGCCTCCGCCGTCCGCCCGAGCATCGTCAGCGCATTCGTCCAGGCCAGGAAGGCGATGCCGGAATCGGGATAGGCCTTGGTCAGCCGCTCGGCGAGGGGGACGATCTTCGCCCACTCGTGCTGCGTGTCATAGCAGCTGATGAGGGCGATGTCGACGGCGGTTTTTCCATCGTCCGTCGGCGCCTTGTCGCGCAATGCGACGAGGATCGGCACCGTCCTGGCGGCGTACTCCTTCACCGAGGCCAGCACGGCGGCGGCCAGACGAACCTCGTCGAGCGTGGCAGCCGGTTTCTCCTTCTGCCATAACCGGGCGAAGGGCGAGCCGGCCAGCGGCTCATCACCGCCGCCCGCGGAGACGAGCTCCCGCGCCCAGTTCAGCCAGGTTCTCGCGGTCTCCACCTTCCCGTCGTCCGCCAGCTTCAGGGCTTCCAGGCCGAGCGTGGGCGTTGCGCTGCCGAATCCCGCCAGGAGGTACTTCCCGTCTCTTCGAACGACGAAGAACGACAGCGCTCCGGCCGTGGCCGATGTGCCGCTGGAGGAGCGCAGGCGCAAGCGGTATCCGCTCTCGTCGCTGCCGTCCTGCTGAACCTCGAACGTGGCCGTGGTCAGATCGAGGATGGTCGTGGGCGTGGAGTCGACTTTGCCGGCCAGGGCGCGGAAGAAACGGGAGTGGGCGTTGTCGTCTGCAACCCCCGTCATCTCGGGTACGAGGAGGGCCTTCGTCGCTTTCACGTCGCCGGCGAACTCCGCCTCCATGAGCCGGAGCATCATGGAGCGCGGCGTGTCGTCGAGGACTTTTTCATACGGCCGGACTCTGCGTAGAACCTGCACGAAGGCGAGCGTCTGCGCGGCCTGCTCCGAGCCTTTGGTGGCCGCTTCGAGGAAGTCGGCGGCATCACCGTAGCGGCGGAGGGCGATGAGGGTCTGGGCCACGCTGTTGCCGTAGGTGCGGCGCTTGGAGACGTCGAAGGCGCCGAGGTCACGCAGGCCGGCCGCCGCGCCGTCCGTGGCCGTCGTGGCCAGGAGCTGGAAGAGCTCGCGCTGCTGCACGTCGGTTTCGGCCTTGCCGGCCTCCTTCAGCTCGTCCCACCGGCCGGCGTGGGCCAGGACGAGCATGAGAGCGCGCCGCGAGGAGGCGGCTTCGCTGCCGAGGTCTTTGATCAGGGCCTTGTACTCGTCGATCGACGCGTCGAGGTGTGCGTTCCTGCCGAACTTGTAGTCACCGTCACCATAGAGAAGGAGGTCGGCCAGCCGGGCCCGATAGACAGCCTTGGCCGGGTCGAGCTCTTTCGCCTTGCGCAAGGCGGCGATGGCGCCCGGAATGTCGCAGCCGTGCCGGAAGCGGCGCCCCAGCAGATCGTACTCGAGGACCGTGGCCAGCAGGGCATGGGCCCTGGCGTTGCCCGGCTCCGTGGCCACGGCGCGCCGAGCCTCGTCCCGCGCTGCTTCGCCGAGGCCTCCGGAGAGGAGGGCCCGGGCCAGCTCGATGTGATGCTGCGCTTCCTTGGGGTGCTGCACCGACAGCTTGCGGAACTCGGTCAGCGCGCCGCCCACGTCGCCCGCGCTCAGCTTCGACTGGCCGATGGAATCGAAGCCGACGTGAATGGGCGGCTGGCGGGCCAGCTTGCTGGCGGCGATGCGCGTCTCCTGGTACTCGGCGGGCGTGAGCCGGCGCTTGCCGGTGTCGAAGGTCAGCTTGGCCACGATGGCGCCGTCGGCGTCCGTCGAGTACTCGGACGTCAGCGACGCCGAGCCGAGCTTGACGATCTCGTTCTTGGGCAGGGTCCGGGCCGCGAATCCCTGCGGCGGCACGATGCGGTAGCGCCACTCGCGCGTCATGGCGCGCGGCAGGATGAAATCGTGCACGCGCTTCTTCTCCGGTTTGGCCTGTTCGGCCTCGACCGTCTTCTCTTCGTAGTCCCGCAGCTCCTGGGGGAGGTTCGAGACGAGGTCATGGACGGGGATGGCCACGTCAGCCTCGCCGCTGTCGACGATGCCGTTCTTGGAATTCGTCACGTCCAGGGTGAGACGGAAGCGGTCTCCGAAGTTGTGCGGGTCGCCCACCTCGTAGCGGTCGAGCTTCGGCGCCACGAAATACGAGATGGCGTACTTCTCCAGCGATTCGCGATAGGCCTTCTTCTCCGTCGTGGCCGCGGTGCGCCGCAGTTGCGCGTCTTCGATCCACGTTCCCTCGGTCACTTCGACGACGTGCGCTTTTCCGTCCTCCGGCAGCGTGACCGTGCGCGCTTCGATGTAGCGGTTGGCCGTCGATGCCGCCTCGGGCGTGCGGGTCAGGGCGGTGGTCGTCTCGGCGGCGATGAGCGCCATCCGTCCCTGGTCCGGCACGGGCAGCTCCCCCGGCCGCGCGAACTCGTCGGTCGGATCGACCCACAGGGCCGGCTCGCCATTGACTACACCGTCGATGACGCCGTCGATGGCGACTATGGCGTGATTGAAGTGTGTAACCCCCGGCAGGCCGGCCACCGTGTCGAAGCCGGTGCTGGCCTCGAGCAGTGCCACGTGCGCGGAGATGCCGGCCGTGCGCAGAAGGGCCACGAGCAGGGTCGCCTTGTCCTTGCAGTCGCCGTACTTTTTCTGCAGGACGCTCTTCGGCGTCCGCGGCACGATCGAGCCTTCGCCGACCTCCACGCCGGCGTAGCGGACGTCCCGGTTGACGGCATCGAGCAGCCGGCCGATGACCTCCCGCCGGTCCGTGGCCTTGCCCACGGCGGCGGCCACCACGCCCTTCAGATCCTCGGAGCCGATCTGCTGGTCGACGATCCGGTTGTAGTTCTTCGCGATCTCCTGCCACGACGTGCCGCTGGAGAAAGCGACGTACGGTACGTTCAATTCGTCGAAGGGAAGGTAGCTCTCGGAGGTCTCGATCGCGACGGAGCGGCCCTGCTCGAATATCACCCGGCTGCGTCCGTTTTCGGTGACGGTGCGCGGCTGCAGGCTGGTCCGGTTGACGATGCGCGGCGTGACTCCGGCGGCGGAATCGAGGGTGAGCCGGGTGTGCTCGACGTCGACTCCGGCCCCGAAGTGGTAGCGTCCGGTCATGCCGCCGCCGGCGATCGGGCTGCGGCCTTCCGTGGTGATGACGGTCTCGATGACCGAGCCTGCCGCAACGCCGGGCAGAGGCGCCCGCAGCACCCGCTGGTCGCTGAAAATGTCCTCTTCCTCCTCGGCGCTCGCTTCGACGATGGCCTTCGGATCGAGCGTGTGGACGGTTCCGTCCTTCGCGATCACCCGCGCCGCAATGACCGGCTTCTCGTCGTACCAGGGCGCCCACGAGGCCACGACCGTTCCCGTCTCGTCGACGCCATCCGCGGTGACGCTGCTCTTGATCTCATGCCAGACGGACTTCGACCTGCCGTCGGCTTCGAACGAGAACGTTGCCTCCTCGAGCAGGTAGATGACGCTCTGCTCCTTCGCCTCGACCTTCTGCGCCGCCGCAAGCAGGGCCTTCGGATCGGCACTTAACGGAACGGCGTCGTAGAGCGACTGGGCAAAGAGAGGAGCAGCGGCGAGGACGAGAAGAGAGACGAGTGCAGCGCGGGCCAGCACCTGGCGGACCGGAAGAGTCATGGGTGAGTTCCTGAATTGGAATTGGACGTGCGGTGCCCATGGTACTGCACGCCGAGGGCGACGGGATGATCCTTACGGCCGAGCTACCCGAACTACATCCCCATGAAGCCCGCCGCGGTGAGAGAGATCCAGTCCCGTATTGAGGGATACGCCTTCGACGACGTGTTCGGTTACACGTGGGGACGCAACATCATTGGCGGCGGGCGAGAGGCCGTGTACGCGTCGTTCGATCGTTACCTTGCGGCGGTCGCCGCCGCGTGAGTGCCGAGTGCGGAGCGCCGAGTGCCGAGTGCCGAGTGGGCATGAGAGGAGTAACGAGGCATGAGTCCGTGAAGACGCTTCCCATCACGCCGCGCATCGATATAATTCGCCGCGCTTGTACGGTCCGCTGAAGGTCTTCACGGGTCGATCCCACCCCTCGCTCGCGCAGGAGATCTGCGCGATGCTCGGCGTGAGCACAGGCCACGTCTCGCTCTATAGCTTCTCGGACGGCGAGAACTACGTGCAGATCGACGAGAACGTGCGAGGCGCCGACGTCTTCGTCATCCAGCCCACGTCGCCGCCGGTGAACGACAACCTGATGGAGCTGCTGATCATGCTCGACGCGTTCAAGCGCTCCTCGGCGCGGCGCGTCACGGCGGTGCTGCCGTATTACGGCTACGCGCGGCAGGACCGGAAGGACAAGCCGCGCGTCCCCATCACGTCGAAGCTGGTGGCGGACCTCATCACCGCGGCCGGCGCCGACCGGGTGCTCACCCTCGACCTGCACGCCTCGCAGATCCAGGGCTTCTTCAACATCCCGGTGGACCACCTCTTCGCGGCGCCGGTGATCGTGCGGCACCTCAAGACGCTCGAGCTGCGCGACCTGACCATCGTCTCGCCCGACGCCGGGGGCGTGGAGCGGGCCCGGGCCTACGCCAAGCGCCTCGGCGCCACCCTGGCCATCATCGACAAGCGCCGTGTGGCCGCCAACCAGACCGAGGTCATGAACATCATCGGCGACGTCGACGGGCGCAACGTCTTCGTGGTCGACGACATCATCGATACAGCCGGCACGCTCATCCACACCGTCGAGGCCCTGTTCTCCAAGGGGGCGAAGTCGATCAGCGCGTCGTGCACCCACGCCGTGCTCTCCGGCCCGGCCATCTCCCGCATCAACAACTCGACGCTGGACCAGGTCATCACCACCAACAGCATGCCCACGGCGGACAAGGAAGCCGACTGCTCGCGCCTCAAGACGCTGTCCATCGCCGAGCTGCTCGCCGAGGCCATCAAACGCATCCATAACGAAGACTCGGTGAGCTCGCTCTTCGAGATGTAAGGGCTAACAGGCAAAGAGTTTAGCCGGACAGGAATAATGTCCGGCCGCGTTGGCTTTACCCGCTCGCACTACGTCTGAGGAGCTGAGCTCGATGGCTGAAATCACACTGGAAGTCCAGGATCGCAATGACGGGGGGAAGGGCGTCGCGCGCAAGCTGCGGACGCAGGGGCAGATTCCGGCCGTCGTCTACGGCGGGCACCGCGATCCCGCAAAAATCACGGTCGATCGCAAGGCCGTCTCGGAGCTGATTCAGAAGAGCGAGCACGGCGTCCGCTCCATCTTCCTGCTGAAGATGGCCGGCACGGACCAGCAGCGCCACGCCATGATCAAGGACATCCAGATGGATCCGATCTCGCGGAAGATGACGCACATCGACTTCGTGCGCGTGGTCATGGACGAGAAGATCCGCACCACCGTTCCAGTGCACATCGTCGGCACGGCCGTAGGCGTCAAGGAAGGCGGCATCCTGGACTGGCACATCCGCGAGCTCCACATCGAGTGCTTCCCAAACCAGATTCCCGACAAGATCGACGTCGACGTCTCGGCCCTGGGCTCGCATGACTTCCTCTGCGTCCGCGACATGACCCTCCCCGAGGGAGTAAAGGTGCTGGAAGACGGCGACCGCAACGTGGTCGGCGTCACGCATGCCAAGGCCGAAGTCGTGGCTGCGCCCGAAGGCGCCGAAGCGCCAGCCGCCGCGCCGGCCGAGCCCGAAGTCATCAGCAAGGGCAAGAAGACCGAAGAAGAGTAGATCGCCTGCGTTTCGTCACGAAGCCAAGCCCCGCGCCGGTCGCGGGGCTTTTTGCTTTGCGCTACAGTTCCCCTGTTCGTGGTCCATCACATGACGAAGAAACTGATCGCACTCGTTCTCACCGTGCTCGCGTTTCCGGCCTGCCAGAAGACGGAGACGCCGGGAGCGCCCGCCGCGCCTCGCATAACCAGGAAGGCGAAGAAGGCCGATCCCCGCACGGTGGTCGGCACCGAGGTCGGCAACATCATGCCGGCCTACACGGCCGAGTGGCTGGACGGAAAGCCGTTCGACCTCGCGGCGGAGCACGGCAACGTCGTCTTCCTCAACGTCTGGGCGACCTGGTGCGGGCCCTGCCGCAGCGAGATGCCGTTCCTGCAGTCGATGCAGGATCAGTACGCCGCGCGCGGATTGAAGGTGATCGGGGTGAGTGTCGATGAGAGCGGCATCGCCGGGGTCAAGTCGTTCCTCGCCGAAAAGGGCATCCACTATCCCAGCGCCATCGACCCCGACGGGCGGATCGCCAACCTGCTGGAGACGACGGTACTGCCGACGTCGGTGCTGATCGACCGGGCCGGACACGTGGCCTGGAAGGATGCGGGCATGCTGCGCGGGCCCGACCCGGCGCTGACGAAAGCGCTGGAGCAGGCCCTCGCCACTAAGTGACGGCCCGCCTGCGGTCCGGCGACTCGCGCTTGACCCGCCGCCGCTCCCGCTGCCGCTCGATGAATGCCGTCACGTTCCGGGCCATCTGTGCCAGCAGCAACCGCATGGGGAAATAGGCGAGGGCCAGCGCGAGAGCGACCGCCAGCATGAGAAAGAGGATTCCGGGAACCATCGAGGCTCATAAGAGCAAATTGCGGACCGGCGGATCACGTGACAGCGGTCAGGCGCTTGACACACGAATCCGAGAATTTTTGCTCTTGAATGGCATCACGCGGAGGCGCGGAGAAAGCGGAGAAAAGAACCGCTTTATCTCCGCGCCTCCGCGTGAAACCTTAGAAGGCGGCCGTCGAGAACAGCCTCGTCAGCGCGACCAGCGACCCGATCCGCGAACAGCGAGCAGCGACCAGCGAACTACTTTGCCCGCGTGCAGTGATCCTCTTCGACCTTGCGCCAGGTTCCGTCTCTCTCCTGGAGCGAGAAGACGTGGCCGATCCCGCTTGTGCCCTTCTTCGTGAAGGCATCGCGCGCGGTGAAGGTGGCCGTGCCGGTGTGAATGGGGCCTTCGAACGTGATGACGTCTTTGTCCCAGCCGCCGGCCCGGGCCGCCTCGTACGAGCCGGTGTTGTCGACCGAGCCGAAGATGTACTTCTTGATCTCTCCGTCGTAGCCGAGAAGCATGGACGAACCGGAGGCGGGCAGCGGATTGGTCGCAGGCTCACCAGCTAAGAACGCGTCACGCGGAGGCGCGGAGGAAGCGGAGAAGGCAGCCAACCCTGCGTGATCTCCGCGTCTCCGCGTCTCCACGTCTCTCCGCGTGATCCGCCCCTCGTCGATCGCTTCCTGGCGGGCGCAGCGCCGAGCCGGCCGCCGGCGCTCAGGGTGCCGC
>CAZYTO010000066.1:0-8483 GCA_964650405.1 uncultured Thermoanaerobaculia bacterium
ACGATTGAATCGCAACCGTTTCATGGAGTTCTACATTTGTCGAACCGCAGCTCGGGCATTGAATAGGGACTCCAGCTGCGAACTCCTCAGCATTACCTTGACCATCTGGCAACTCCCAAAGGACGGCGGTGGTGGTTGATTGTACGCCCCAATTGCCGCAAACAGCGGTAGCTGTTCTAGCGGCTGGCAAATCCGGGTTCCGCCTCAGCGCCCGCTTCGAATATCCTGAAGTGCCGCGAGCAACTCATCCTTTTCGTTCGGGCAACTACGAGGATGGACACGAGTTGCTACAAGAGATCAGAGATCTGACACGGCGTTGAAGATTCGGTTCAAGGGTTGTCGCTTCTTCGAGATCACTTTCAAACTCGATCGCCAACGACGGTGCCAGTGATTACCTTCCCACCATGATTCTAACGCGTTCCTCCCTCAATGCCTCGCAACCCTCCCCGTCTCCCCCTCGCTACACAGGCAAGTGCGCGATCGCACTGAGCCAGCCGCCCAGCATTTCGCCGATGACGACGGCTACGACGTCGACGTAGAGGATGCCGGTGGCGGCCATGGTGGAGCGGATCTTCACCGTCCCCCAGACCATCGGGTAGAGCAGGAGCGGGCCGAGGAGGCCCCACCCGGCGCGCATCCAGAAGAAGATGCCCTGGCGGACGGCGATCTCCTGCCAGCCGCCGAGGGCGAGGGCGGCGGCAACGACCAGCAGCCGGAGGAGCGTCGCCGCGAGCGTGGCCACGCTGAGGCGCTTCAGCGGATCGATGGCCATCCCGCGCACGACGAGATACCAGTGACCAAGGAGCATGGCCAGGTTCACGCTGCCGAGGAGGGCGATGCTGGCCAGCGCCCCGGCGACGCTCCAGACGAGCGATCCGTGCACGGCCGCCTGCCAGGAGGCCACGCTCACACCGGCGAACGCCAAGCCGAGCAGCACCGAGGGCACGCGGAAGATGAGGCGTTTCGGATAGCGCAGGACGATGTAGACGAACGCCGTGAGTGCCACGAGCGTTCCGTCCGCAATGGCCAGCTCGCGCGCTTTGGCAAGTGCATGGGCCCCCGCCGCGCACGCCGCCAGGGCTCCACTGGTGATGAAGACCAGCCGGTAGAACTTCACGCCGGCATTGCGCCGCCCGACGAACGGAAGGAAAACGTACAGACCGGCAGCGAGGTCGATGAGGAAGAGAGCCAGGAGCACGGCGCGCAGTCTAAAGGGCGAAGGGCGAAGGAAGAAGGGGCGAAGGAGCGAAGGACGAAGGACGAATGAGGGGCGAAGGTAGCGACGAACGCGCAGCTGCGTATCCTTCGCCCTTCATCCTTCGCCCTTCGCCCTTCGCCCTTCAAAGGCGCCCTTCCATCCCTTAAACTCTCTCCATGGGTGCGGGCGAGCGAGAACGAAGGGTCATCCGGCGCTCATCCTCCTTCCCCACCGTCGCGCGCCTGATGCTGATTCCGGTCGCCGGGCTGCTCATCGTCATCCTCTGGAGCTTCATCTCCGCGCACCTGCCGGAGCCGTCGCCACAGCCGAAGAAGGAGGCCGGGCCGGTAGTGCGGGCGGCCACGGTGCCGCGGGTGACGCCTCCGCCGGCACCGGTCCCGGTACGGCACGCGGAGATCGTCTTGATCCTCGACGACGTCGGCTTCGACCATCAGCCGCTCAGCGAGGCCATGGGGATCGATCCGAACGTCAACTTCTCCATCCTGCCGAATGCGCGCAATGCCGCGAGCTTCGCCAATGCCCTGTACGCCCGCGGATTCGAAGTGCTCTGCCACCTGCCCATGGAGCCGGAAGGCTTCCCGCGCGTTTCGCCGGGGCCGAAGGCAGTACTGACGACGATGTCGTCGGAGGAGATCACGGAGACCACCCGCGCCGACCTGGCCGCCGTGCCCCATGCCCGCGGCGTCAACAACCACATGGGCTCGCGGGCCACGGCCGACCGGCGGGTGATGTCGACGGTCATGGCAGCACTGCCCAAGGGAATGTACTTCATCGACTCGCGCACGACGTCCGGCTCCGTCGCTGCCGCCACGGCCCGCTCGATGAACGTCAAGACCGCGTCCCGCAGCGTCTTCCTCGACGACGTCGCCCAGGATGCCGCCATCCGCACCCAGCTCCAGGCCCTTGCCACCGCCGCCGAACAGAAGGGCGTCGCCGTCGGGATCGGTCACATGTACCCCTCGACCATCCGCGTCCTCACCGCCGAAGCCCCCGCGCTGCGCGAGCGCGGCATCCGGTTCGTGCGTGCCAGTGACGTCGTGGAGTGAGCTGAAGAGCGAAGACTCAGGAATTCAGCCACTCACTCGTTGCCGCCCTCTTCGCCCTTCATCCTTCGCCCTTCGCCCTTCATGCCGCGTCCTTCCATTTCTGCCGCTTGCCTTCCCTCCCGCCCTCCCCTACCATGCGTTCGCTCACATAGCGGACCCCCTCCGCCCGCCGTTGGTTCGCGCAAATCCCCTGGCAGCCACACATCTCGCCATGCATGTCTCCATGCAGCGTTGCCTCTTCGTTCTTGTCGTTCTCTTTCTCGCTCTCGTTCTCCCGCTTCCGGCCGCGGCTGGAATGGTCCGGGTCGTCGACGTCCCTGACGGGCGCACGATCATCGTCTCCGATAACGGCCGTTCCAGCACCGTCACGCTCGGCGGCGTGTCCTTCGAGGGCGATGAAGCCGCCGATGCCGCCGCGTATCTGAAGCGTCTCGTGCTCGGGCAGTGGGTGCTCGTCGAGACCGGAGGGATGGTCTACCGGTCGCCCGATGCGCTGTTCGTCAACAACGAGATGGCACGCCACGCCTGGCGCGGCATCCCGGGCTTCGTCTATCTCGGTACCGTCGATCCCGGTCCCGCCAAAGCGCGGCCTCGGGCGGCCGCGGAAATGCCTCAGGCGGCGATGGCGACGGCACCGCTGCCGAAAGTCTCACAGCAGACGCTCAAGCGCCCGCACGCCGTCCCGAATCTCCCGAAGCGTCAGGGCGGTGTAGCCAAGCAGCAGCCCGGGCGCGGGTGAAGCGCCGAGGTACGTGCGTGAGAACGGCACGAGATCGAGGCCCGCCTCTGTTCCGCGGCGAACGAGCTCGCGATCGCCGCGGGGCAGCGAAAGCACGACATGAAACCCGCCCTCCGGCGCGGTGAACGTCGCCCTCCCGCCCAGGCGTTTGCGAAGCTCGTCCAGCAGTGCGTCGCGGCGCCCACGGTAGACGTGGCGCATCCGGCGGAGGTGTGCTCCGAAGTGTCCCTCGGCGACGAAGTCGGCCAGCACGGCCTGGGTGAGGACGTTCGTGTGGCCGTCGACCTGCGCGCGCGCACGGGCAAAGACGTCCGCCAGGGCCGGAGGGACGACCGCGTACGCCACGCGGATGGAGGGGAACATCGTCTTGGTGAACGTCCCGATGTAGATGACGCGCGCGTCGTCCGCCAGGCCCTGGATGGCCGCGACGGGCCGGCCGTCATACCGGAACTCGCTGTTGTAGTCGTCCTCGACGATGAAGCCGCCGCGCTCCCGCGCCCGCTGCAGCAAGGCCAGCCGCCGCTCCAGCGAGAGCGTCACGGCCAGCGGATACTGATTCGACGGCGTGACATAGACGAGCTTCGCCTCGCCCCGCATCTCCTCCACGCGCATGCCGTCGCCGTCGACGGGCACCGGCACGAGCTCGGCGCCCGCGGCGCGGAATGCCGCACGTGCACCGGGATAGCCGGGCTCCTCGATCCAGACGCGGTCGCCGGGATCGAGCAGCAGCCGCGCCGTGAGGTCGATGGCCTGCTGCGAGCTGGTCAGGATGAGGACCTGCTCCGGCGCGCAGCGGACGCCGCGCGAGGCGTTGAGATAGGCCGCCACCGCCTCGCGGAGCGCCGGCAGGCCGGCCGGATCGCCATAGCCGAGGAGCACGGCAGGGAATTGGCGGGAGCGGCGGACGAGCAGGCGGTGCCAGGTGTCATACGGAAACGAGCGCACGTCGGCGTTGCCGGCGTTGAACGGGAGGACGCGCGCCGGCTCCACGCAGGCGCTCTCCCGCGCCACGAGCCGGCCGCGGGCCGAAAGGTCGCGCAATGAGATGCTGCTCCGCCGCGCGCGCGGCGCGCGCTCGATCTGCGCGACGTACGTCCCGTCGCCCACGCGGCGCTCCAGGTAGCCCTCCTGCGCCAATCGCGCAAAGGCCTCCTCCGCCGTGTTCCGGGAGACACCGATGCCGCCCGCCAGCGCCCGCGTGGACGGCAGGCGCGTCCCGGCCACGAGCCCTCCGGCCAGGATCGCCGAACGGATCGACGCGTAGAGCTGCGCGTGCAGCGGCCCCTCGCCGCTCAGCGATTCGAGAAGGTTGACGACGATGGGATCGCGGAAATTCAATGGTCCTTTGACCGCGCCGGAATTGGCCCCATCGGTGGAGCCATTTATCCATGATACTCGCAGGCGTCAGGAGGCATCATGCAGACCAAGACCTCATCCGTCCTCGAATACCCCGTCACCGCGCGTGCCGAGGCGCTGCGGCACTTCGAAGAGAAACTCGCCCTCACCTGCGATCCGGCGGACGTGGCCGCGGACCTCGCCGACGGTGTCGACGGCTTCGTCCTCATCGACGCGCGCAAGCCGGAGACGTTCGCTGCCGGGCACATCCCCGGCGCGATCAACATCCCCCACCGCACCATGACGCCCGAGTCGACGGCCCATCTCGACCGCGGCAAGGTCATGATCGTCTACTGCGACGGCATCGGCTGCAACGGCTCGATCAAGGGCGCCTACCGGCTGACCCAGCTCGGCTTCCGCGCCAAGGAGCTCCTCGGCGGCATCGACTGGTGGCGCCGAGACGGCTATGAAGTGCACAGTTCCAACGGAGCCGCCGGTGGCGCCGCCGCCGGCGGGATCGCCTGCGGATGCTGACCGCGCTCGTCACCTGCGCCCGCCTGCCACAACTGACGGACGACGACCGCTTGTTCGCCGCCGCCCTTCGGGAGAATGGCGCCGAGCCGCGAGCCGTCGTCTGGGACGACCCGGCGGTCGACTGGACGTCGTTCGACGCCATCGTCCTCCGCTCGACGTGGGACTACCACCTCCGCATCGGCGAGTTCCTGGCATGGCTCGACGCTCTCGAGGCGTGCGGCGCGAAAGTGTGGAACCCCGTCCCGCTGCTGCGCTGGAACACCGACAAGTCGTACCTGCGCGACCTCGACGTCCCGCGCGTGCCGACCGCGTTCGTGCCCCGCGGGGGCGACGTGCGCCGGGCCATGCGCGAGCACGGCTGGCGCCGCGCCGTCGTCAAGCCGTCAGTCTCCGCCACCGCGTACGAGACCTTCATCGTGGAGGACGGACAATCGTGTCCGTCCCCCGTCCGCGAAGTTCTCGTCCAGCCGTTCCTCCACGAAATCGTCCGCGACGGAGAATGGTCGCTCCTCTTCTTCGGCGGCGAGTACAGCCACGCCGTGCTGAAACGCGCCAGGCCGGGCGACTTCCGCGTGCAGAACGATTTCGGCGGCACGTTCGAGGTGCGCGAGCCCGGTGCGGCGGTGGTCGACGGCGCCGCGCGCGTCCTGGCCGCGGTGCCGCCGGCGCTCTACGCGCGCGTGGACGGCGTAGTGATCGATGGCGTCTTCACGCTCATGGAGCTGGAGCTGATCGAGCCGGTGCTCTTCTTCGGCCAGCATCCCCAGGCCGCGGCCCGCCTGACTCGGCAGCTTTTCTTTTCCGCCGCTGCTGTGTCTAAGAGTGCGAAGGGGACACTCTCATGGCACGCAGAAGCAAGCGCATCACCCTCTCCTCCACCTCGCTGACCGTCGTCCTCATGCTGTCGGGAGCGCTCTTCCTCACGCTGGCCTTCGTGACTTGCCGGAGGGAGGCGCTGCCCACCGCCGCGCCGAAGTCTGCCGCGCCGCGCTCCTACCTGGTCAACGCCGCTCCCCCGCCCCCGGCCGGCGACTCGAAGTCGGTCGCCGCGGGCAATGGCGACCGCGACGGGTACTACCAGGTGCCGGAAAAGCCCACGGTCGTCTTCGGCGGCGTGGCAGGCAGTGTGGCCGGCGGGGTGGCGGGAGGGACCATCGGCACGACGAACGCGCCTCAGCCGAGCGCCGTCGACGACTTCGAGGACGGCGGCCGGGCCCTCACCACCGAGGAGTACGGCCGGTTCGAGGAGAACCCCTTCCAGCGAACGGTCGATCATCCGCTCTCCACCTTCTCCGCCGACGTCGACCGTGCGGCTTTCAGCAACGTCCGGCGCATGCTCGGCAGCGGCCAGCTTCCGCCCCGCGACGCCGTGCGCATCGAGGAGATGATCAATTACTTCTCGTATGACTATCCCGAGCCGAAGGGCGGCGACCCGTTCTCGGTCACGACGGAAGTGGCGGCCTGTCCGTGGGACCCGGCGCACCGGTTGATGCTGGTCGGTCTGCAGACGCGAAAGATCAAAACGGCCGACCTGCCGCCGAACAACCTGGTCTTCCTGGTCGACGTGAGCGGCTCGATGTTCGAGCCGAACAAGCTGCCCTTGCTCAAGGAGTCGCTGTCGCTGCTCGTCGAACAGCTCCGGCCGCAGGACCGCGTGTCGCTCGTGGCGTACGCCGGCAACGCGGGACTGGTGCTTCCGTCGACGCCCGGCTCGCAGAAGGGAGCCATCCTGGCGGCCATCGAGCAGCTCGAAGCGGGCGGCTCCACGGCGGGCGGCGAAGGGATCAAGCTGGCCTACAAGGTCGCGAAGGAGAACTTCATCCGCGACGGAAACAACCGCGTCATCCTCTCCACGGACGGCGATTTCAACGTCGGCGTGACGTCCGACGGCGAGCTGCAGCGGCTGATCGAGTCGAAACGGGACGACGGCATCTTCCTCACCGTCCTCGGCTTCGGTACCGGCAACATCAAGGACTCGAAGATGGAGTTGCTCGCCGACAATGGCAACGGCAACTACGCCTACATCGACACGATCGGCGAGGCGCGCAAGACGCTGGTCAGCGAGATGGGGGCGACGCTCTTCACCGTGGCCAAGGACGTGAAACTGCAGATCGAGTTCAACCCGGCCCGCGTCGCCGCCTACCGCCTCATCGGCTACGAAAAGCGCCTCCTGCGCAAGGAGGACTTCAACGACGACACTAAGGACGCCGGGGAGATCGGCGCCGGCCACTCGGTGACGGCGCTCTACGAGCTCGTGCCGCCGGGAGGCGACTCCGCCGTCCCGTCCGTCGATCCGCTGAAGTACCAGACGCAGAGCGTCAAGGCGTCGCCGGAGCTGCTGACTCTGAAGATCCGCTACAAGGCTCCCGACGGCGACACGAGCAGACTGATGACCGACACCGTGGCCGACACGGAGGTGGGGTTTGCCACCGCCAGCGACAACCTCCGCTTCGCCGCCGCTGTGACCGAGCTGGGGATGCTGCTCCGCGATTCGAAGTGGAAAGGGACGTCGTCTCTCGCCGACGTGCAGCGCATCGCCTCGCACGCCACGGGCCGCGACGTCGAAGGCTACCGCCGCGATTTCCTCGGCATGCTGAGCGACGCCCAGCGCGTGCTCGCGCCGGCGCAGGAGACAGCGAGCAGGTAGAGCGGGCAGGAAGCGGCGAGCGGGAAGACCAGCCGGGCAGCCCATCTTCCGTCCCGCTCGCCGCTCGCCCTCACCCGCTCGCCAACGATCAGCTATTGCCGCGCGGCTCGACGCCGAGGTACGAGCCGCCGACGTTCACCGTGTTCCAGATCTCGCCCGACTCGGCCTCGAAGGAGCGCTTGAAGAGCTCCTCCGCCCGGGCCCGGTCCCCTTTGACGTTGTAGAAGCCGCCCACCTCGGCAAGCCACGCCGCATCCTTCGGCTTCTGCTCCAGCGCCTTCTCGAACGCTTCCTTCGCCTTCGACCATTCGCTGGCTTCGTAGTAGACGCGTCCGATGCGCATCCAGTCGCTCGCTTCCTTCTTGGTGATCCCGTCGAAGACCGCCTGGCCTTCCGACTTCATCCCTCCGAGGTAGTAGGCGCGGCCGACGGCGATGTTCTCCCACGATCCCTTCCCCGCCTCGACCTTCGCTTCTTCGAGCAGCGCCTTGGCCGCCTCGGACTTCGACTTGCCGCTGTAGATGGAAGGATCGGTCTTCTTCCCGCGCGCGTAGCCGATGGCGATGCCGGCCACGAAGACGGCGATCATGACGACGGTCTGTTTGCCCTTCATACGACCCCCTGGCGTGTAATCCTATCGCTGTTCGCGGCTCGCCCGCCGAATGTGGGGCACGACGCGGTCGTGCCCCACACGTCGTTATCGCGACTCGGCGGCCGGCACTCGCACGAGGTCCAGGGCCGGGGAATCGCAGCTGAAATCGGGCCCGGGCGAGGCGGGTTCGGCGGAGCCTCCGACAACGTAGACGCCCTCGCCCTGGCTGGCCGTCTGGCCGACGATCAGGTGCGCGGCCAGCCACGCGGGATCGGGCCCCGGCACGATGAGCGCCAGTCCCGCACCCGCAAACTTAGCGAACAAGGCCCGCAGCCCCTTCCCCGGCCGCCTCCCCCGCGCCCGGCCCGCCC
>CAZYTO010000066.1:8493-21368 GCA_964650405.1 uncultured Thermoanaerobaculia bacterium
GCGGCGCCCGGGGTCTTGCCTGGAGCGACGCCAGAAGTGGTTCGCGGGCGAGAGTCGTTCGGGGCGCAGATGGCCATCCTCGGTGAACGTGGCGTAGGCGTCGGCGTTGAGGGAGCGGTCGCGCCAGCGGACGAGGAAGCGATTCGGACCCACGGCCTCGAGGTCGCCCGCGAGCAGAGGCGTATGCGCGAAGCGGAGAGCCAGCCGGTCGTGCTCGACGGCCACGGTCACCTCGCCGTACCACGCGTCGCGGTAGCGGCCGGCGTAGGCGCCGGGCGGACGCGCCGGCGTCGCGGCAGGCGCTGCCGTCTCCGCGATCCGCTCGGCCGGCTTGAACGTCTTGAGCCAGTCGGAGGCCGGGACTCCGAGGTAGCCATCGGCGATCGACCAGGCGATGGCATCGACGCCGGAGCGATCATCCTCATTCGTCAGCACCGTGATTCCCAACTTCGCTTCCGGAACGAGCAGCACCTGCGACGTGGCACCGAGCAGGCCGCCGCTGTGTGTGACGATGCGGTGCCCGCGGTAGTCGCGGACACTCCAGCCGAGGGCATACGCCTGCAGGAGCGCGCCCGGCTCGAGCGGCGCGACCGTCTGCGCCGCCCAGAGCTCGCGCGCCTGGGCCTCGCTGACCAGGCGTCCGTCGAGCTGCGCAAGCATCCACCGGGCCATGTCGTTCGCGCTCGACACGATGCCGCAGCAGGGCGCCATGTTGTCGATGGAGAGCGGGGCGACGGCACGGAGACGGCCGTCCACGGGGACGTGCGAGATGGCCACGTCCGCATTGGACGGCAGGACCGATAGGCTCGTCCGGGTCGACGTCATCGCCAGCGGGCCGAGGATGCGGTCGCGAATGAACTCGTCCCAGCTCTTCCCGCTCACCGCCGCCACCACTTCCCCGGCCACGAGATAGAGGACGTTGTCGTAGGCGTAGCGGCTGCGAAAGCTCGTGGCCGGCCTGAGGAAGCGGAGGCGCCGGACGATCTCCGCGCGCGAATAGTCGGTGTGCGGCCACCACAGGAGGTCGCCCTCGCCCAGTCCGAGGCCGCTGCGGTGCGTGACGAGATCGCGGATGGTCATCTCGCGCGTCACCCACGGGTCGTTCATGGCGAAGTCCGGAAGATACCGGACGACGCGGTCATCCCACCCTAGCTTGCCTTCGTCAACGAGCATGGCTAGCGCCGTGGTGGTGAAGGCCTTCGTGTTCGAGGCGATACTGAAGAGCGTATCGGCGTCCGTCGCGGCCGGCGTGCCGAGCCGCCGCACGCCGTAGCCCTTGGCCGCCACGACCTTCCCGTCCTTCACGACGGCCACGGCCACGCCCGGAAGGTCGTACGTCTGCATGGCCCGCGCGACCGTGGCGTCGAGATCGAACGCGACCTGTGGCGTGAAGCTCGCCGCATGGACGGCCGAGGTGACGAAGAGCGTGGCCAGTGCGAGCCGCATGCGGCGGCGAGTATCGCACCCTAGCGGAACGTGTTGCAGGAGGAGATCCGCCCCGAGTCGAAGCCGCGCTGGAACCACGCCACCCGCTCCTGCGACGAGCCGTGGGTGAACGAGTCGGGATTCACGCTGCGGCCGGCCATACGCTGCAGCCGGTCATCGCCCACGGCCGCCGCCGCGGCCAGGCCTTCTTCCACCTCGCCGCTCTCGAGGATATTGCGCTGCTGCGTGGAGTGACCCCACACGCCGGCCAGGCAGTCGGCCTGCAGCTCCAGCTCGACCGAGTAGTGCTTGGCGTTGTCGGGATCCTGCCGCATGAGCCGCTGCGCCTTCTGCTCGATCCCGAGGAGCTTCTGCACGTGGTGGCCGATCTCGTGGGCGATGACGTATCCCTGCGCGAACTCTCCCGGCGCGCCGAACCGCTCCTTCAGCTCGTCATAGAACGCCAGGTCGATGTAGACCTTCTCGTCGGCCGGGCAGTAGAACGGCCCCGTGGCCGACTGCGCGAAGCCGCAGCCGGAGGTCGTGCCGTCGCGGAAGAGAACGAGCTTGGCGTGGTGATACGGCACCCTGGCTTGCGCCGGCAGCATCTCCTCCCACGTCGACTGCGTGTCGTTCAGCACGAACTTCACGAACTCCACTTCCCTGTGCTCGCCCTGGCTCTCGCTGGCAGGGCGGGCCTGGACCGGCCTTGACGGACCCGGTTGCGGACCGCCTCCTCCGCCGCCGAGGAGCGCGAAGAAGTTCCGGTGAAAGAGCACGCTGAGCACGAGCAGGACCAGCGCGCCGCCGATTCCGATGTGTGCCCCGCCGATCCCGAACCCGCCACCGCTGGAGCCGCGGCGATCTTCAATGTCCTCGTCGGACCCGCCCTCATTCCAACGCATCGCGCCAGTGTAGCGGGTGAGGACGGGCGGAGCGAGCGCTTACCTTCGCACCAGGCGAAAGGTCTTGCCCCGGCAGACGACCTCGCCTTCGATGTTGGTCCCGTTCCACACGAGAACGTAGCGCGCCGGAAGGCGGACGCCCGGCCGGAACCGGATGGGGAAATCGTCCAGCTCTGCCTCATAGTCGGCGAGGTACGCGACGTCCCGGTCTGCAGCGAGGTAGGCCGGCGCGTGCCGGAGCGGCTGGAAGTGCATGGCCATGTCGGGAGGCTCGCCGGCAGTATCGAGCGTGGTGTGGTCGGGAATGGCGGAGCGGCACTGCGCCACGTCGCCGACGTCGCGGCTGATCGGCGGAAGGTCCCGCCAGGTCAGACCGAGGTGCAGCGCCGTCAGAACCAGCATGACGGCCGTCGCCGTCCTGCCGCGCACCGTGACCCACGCCGGCAGGGTCATCACCGCCAGCATGAGGAAACGGTCGATGATCCACGCCCCTTTCGAGCCGGCCGTGACATAGCTGCGCGGAGAGACGAAAAAGAGGATCAGCAGGGCACCGGTCAACAACATCGCCGCCCGCTGCTCACGCGACATCCCGCGCAGGGATAGGGCGATCGCGATGACGATCAGCGCGGATGCGGCCCAGGCGAGGTACGTATGTGTGTCGTTGAAGAACGCGAACGGCTCGAGTGCCGCCAGGCGGGCCAGCTTCCACGTCAAGGGCCGGTAGGCGCGCACGGCGTGCAGCCGCGACCACGAATCGGCGGCCGCTATGGCGTAGGCAGGAATGAGGGGAAGGAGATCGCGCCAGCGCCGTTCGAAGGCCATGAGCAGCGTGAGCGCGAGAACGGCGGCAGCGAACGGCAGGCCGTGGGTGAAGTAGGCCAGGGCGAGGAGCGCATAGATCATCAGCCAGCGGGGCGACTGGCGGTTCCGCCACCAGCAGCCGGCGATCCAGGCGAACACCGCGCAGCCGAGGATGAAATTGAAGAAGCCCATGAAGAAGAGGTAGCTGTACGCCAGCATCACGCCGAGGAGCGCCCCGGCGTCGGCTTCGCGTTTGAACGACTTCTGCAGGTAGAGCGTCGCCAAGGGAATGGCCAGGACGCAGAGCGACAGCAACAGCTTCTGCGCGACCAGGGGCGGCACGAGGCGGGCCAGCGACTCCAGCAGCAGGAACGACGTCCAGTTCGGAAAGAGCGCTACGTGGGGCACGAACGCCACCTGCACCACGCCTTCGTAGTGCGCCAGCAGCAGGGCGTTGTAGAGATGGCTCGGCCCGTCCTGGGTCGGAAACCACGGAGTGAGCCAGACCGGCACCAGGGCGATGGCCGTCGCGGCCGCACAGAGGCGCTCGACCGCGCCGCGTAGCATGCGAGCAAGAGTAGCCGATTCGCGGATTCGGTTATTCGCCTATTCGCTGAGTCGCTTAATCGCTTAATCGCTTAGTCGCTTAGTCGCGGATTCGCTTAGTCGCTGATATCTCTGGCCGGCGAATGGCGAATAAGCGAGCAGCGAATAAGGCGAATAAGCGATTTCACTCTCGCGTCGAGCGCAGCCGCTTCGTCTTGGCCCGCTGCTTCTTGTCATCGAGCCGCCGCTGCTTCTGCGCCTTCGAAGCCCGCGTCTTCTTCCGCGGCGCGTGCACGACCAGCGCCTCGCGCAGGAGCTCTTCCATCCGCGCCAGGGCCCGGTCGCGATTGGCGAGCTGGGTGCGCTCGGCCTGGGAGGTGACGTGAAAGACGCCGCTCCGGCTGATGCGGCTGGCCAGCCGCTGGCGCACGAGGGCGCGCTGCCCATCCGTCAGCGGCAGGGCCTCGACGTCGACTTCGATCGTGACCCGCGTCTCGACCTTGTTGACGTTCTGCCCTCCCGGCCCGCCCGCCCGCGAGGTCGCCGCGCGCAGGAGGTGCGCGGGGACGATCAGGCCCTGCCCGAGGTCGAGATCTCTCATGTCGCGGCGATGATAGCGGCGAAACGCGCGTCGGTTCGCAGCACGTCGAAGCGCGGCTCGGTGCGGAGGTAGACCAGCCAGCCGGAGCGCTCGCGCACGGCGCGGTCGAGCCAGACCATGGCCTCGTCCGCGGCGCCGAGCGACGCATGGATCGTGGCCACGTGCACGGGCGAGACGTAGCGAGTGAGAGACAGCGCGGCCAGTTGCTCCAGGCGCTCCGCCGCCGCGCCCCGATCGAGCGCGCCGAGCGCGGCCACGACGTGCGGCTCTCCCCGGGAGATGGCCAGGGCCCGCTCCAGCTCCGCCCGCGCCTCGGCGATGCGGCCCCGCTGCTGGCGGATGAGGCCGAGCGTGAAGTGGGCAGGCTCGTGGTGCGGGTTGATCTCCAGCGACCGCGCGCACGCTTCCTCGCCGGCGTCGTAATTGCGGCCGAGGTAGTGCACGACGGCCAGGTTCGCATTGAGCGTGAACGACAGCGGGTCCGCCTCACCGGCCACCTCCATCTGGGCCAGCGCCTCGGCGATCCTGCCGCGATGGGCCAGTGCCAGCGCGTACCACTGCCGTGCCACGAGATAGCCGGGCTGCAGCCGCAACGCCTCGAGGTAGGCCCGCTCGGCGTCGTCCCACTGCCGGTGGAAGACTTCGTGGATGGCGGCCATCGAGGCATGCGCCTCGGCCAGCTCGCCGTCGAGGACCAACGCGCGCCGCGCCGCCGCTTCGGCCTTCGGGAAGAGTTGCAGCGGCGGGTGGAGATCGCGGCTGGCCAGGGCGATGTAACAGTCGGCCAGTCCCGAATACGCCGGCGCGTACCCGGCGTCGCGGTCGATGGCCGCCTCGAAGTAGAAGATGGCCCGCTCGATTCCCTCGGCGGTGCGACGGTTCCAGTGGTGGCGCCCTTTGAGGTAATGCTGATAGGCCTCGGCGTCTTCGCCGTAGTGCCGCCGAGGGCGCCGAACGCGCAGCGCCGCGACGACGCCGCCGGCAAGGCCGTCCTGGAGGCTGACGATGTCGCGCAGCGGAGCCTCGAACCGCGAGCCCCAGAGCTGCGCGTGCCGCACGAGATCGCTCAGCTCCACCTGCAGGATCAGCCGCTCGCCTGCCGCCCGGATGGTGCCGGTCAGCGCCGCCCGGACGTTGAGCTGCCGGCGCACGGCGTCGAGATCCGCGTCGCGAAAGCGGAAGGCCGCCACGCGCGGCGCCACCCGCAGGCCGTCGATGGTGGACAGCGTGTTCACCAGCGACTCGGCCAGTCCCTCGGCGAGGTAGTCGAGATCGCTCATGCCCGAGGCATTCACGAACGGCAGCACGGCGATCGAGTCGATGGCCTTCGGCTCGGGCGCCTCGGTGACGCCGCCGGTGAAGGCATAGCCGAAGCGGTGGGCGGTCCGCAGGTACCGCGGCTGCCGCGCGTCGTCGCCGATGGCGGCACGGATCTCCTTCACCAGGCTGGCCAGGTTTGCGTCCGAGACGAACGTATCGGGCCAGAGGCGCGCGAACAACGCCTCGCGTGCCACCGGTTTCGGACGGGCGGCCAGGAGCAGCTCCAGGAGCTGGAAGGCCTTGCCGCTGAGCCGCACGGCCTTGCCGCTCCGTTCGAGCGTCCGCGCCTCCGCGTCGAACAGGCAGTCGCCGAACAGCAGTCGCATCGTCACCAAAGTACCGTCAAACCGACCGGGCCGGCCGCCCTCCCAGAACTTTCCCAGAACTCTCGCAGATCGCCGTCAGGTCTTTTCGCCCCCGCGGCGCGATCGTATGCGCAAGGAGGTTGTACATGAAGAAGCTGACCCTGATTGCCACCGGACTGCTGGTCGTCGCCGCCCTGGCTTGCGACCGCGACAAGAAGCAGGACCCCGCGGAACCGAAGCCCGACACGACCACGACCCAGACGACGAGCTCCACGTCACCAGCCGACACGTCCACGCCGGCCACCCAGACCTCGACGGCCACCACATCCGCGGCTCCGAGCGACACCGCCGCGCCGCAATCGACGACCGCGACACCGGCGACCCCGTCGACGCCGGCATCCGCCAGCGGCTCGGCACCCGCCACAAGCACGAAGAAGCCGTAGGAGGACGGCACTCATACGGGAAGGGCCGCCCGCAGGGGCGGCCCGTTTCCGGCAGGAAGCGTGGAGGACGGACAATCCTGTCCGTCAAAACGAGAACCCACCCAAATACCGGCCTTGGGGGGATTCTTGGGGGGACGGACAGGATTGTCCGTCCTCCACAGGTCCGCTCTACGCCGCCCGGATCTCGCTCACCCGGTACACCGCGGCGGCCTTCTTGGCCACGGTGGCTGCCGGCTGTTCGTTGAAGAGCGAGAGCGCGCGCTCGAGAATCAGGTCGGGCTTCGGCTTCGCCGCCGCACCGGTCTTGTCGTCCTCGCGCAGCGACTGCGCGGCCAGGTCCACCACCACGTCCGGCTTGATGCCGCCTTCCTTGATGGGCTTCAGCTCCGGCGTCGTGTAGTGGCCGACGGTCATGAACACGCCGCCGCCGCTCTGCAGGAGGATGAACTTCTGCACGACCGACTTGCCGTACGTGGTCACGCCGACCGTTTTGCCGCGGCCGTTGCCGTGGATGGCCGCGGCGAAGATCTCCGCGCCGGCGGCCGTCGACGTATCAGTGAGCACTTCCAGGTCGCCGTCGTAGTCCGTGTTGCGGTCGGCCTGCCACTGGCGGCCGGTGATGGTCCGTCCCTCCAGCGACGTGATGAGACCGCTGGTCAGCAGCTCGTCGGCCGAGGCGATGGCCTGCTCCACGTCGCCACCGGCGTTGCCGCGGACGTCGACGATCAGCTTGCGTGCGCCGTTCTTGCGCACGCTCTCCAGCGCGCTCCGGAACTGCTCGGCCGTGTCCTTCTCGAAATACGGGATCTTGATGTAGGCCACGTTCCCCATCTGCTGCGTGGTCACGGCCAGGGGGTGATACTTGGCTTCGGTGAGGGTGAACTCTTCGCGCCGGGTCTGCCCGCCGCGAAGGATGGAGATGTGCACCGGTTTGGCGGAGCTGAGACGCTGCCGCACCTGCCACACGGCCATCTTCGTCGTGGGCAGTCCGTCGATCTTCTCGATGAAGTCTCCGCGCTCCACTCCCGCCTTGGCCGCGGGCGAATTGACGATCGGGGCGATGACGTAGGCATAGCCGAACCGCTTCGTCACGATCAGCCCCACGCCGTTGTCGTCGACGCCGGTGAAGTTCTTGTAGGCGTTCATCTGGGCGGGCGGGACGTAGTAGCTGAACTCGTCGACCGCGTCCGTCACGCCGCTGAACGCGCCGTCCAGGAGCTGATCGGACGGCACCGCCTCCACGTAGTTGTCTTCCACGAGGTGGAAGACCTCGGTGAAGATGCTGAGGTAGCGGTAGGCGTTGTTCTTCTGCGTGGCCTGCCCGAAGAGGGCGCTGCCGAGGAGGGACAGCATCAGGGCCACCGAGAGGGAGAGGAATGCGATCTTCTTTTTGGTCATGCTTTTCTTGCTCACCGCGTGTCTCGCCGGAATCCCGGAGAATCTCAGCTTCGCGTCTCGTGCCACCGGACCGTTCTCATCGCAGCCACTTCGCCGGATCCTCGGGCTTGTTGTCCTGCCGGATCTCGAAGTAGAGGTAGCCGGACTTCGCGTCTTCCGACTCTCCCACCCCTGCAATCGCCTGTCCAGCCTGGATGCGATCTCCGGGCGTGACGGCGGGCGATTTCAGGTTGCCGTAGAGGGAGAAGACGCGATTGCCGTGATCGAGAATGATCAAGTTACCGTAACCCTTGAACCACTGGCTAAAAAGAACTGTTCCCGCGTAAATGGAGCGTACTTCCGCGCCGGGCGCTGCCGCGATTTTGAGGCCGTTGTTGAACGTAACGGTCATGAACTTCGCGTTACGTTGCTTGCCGAAGCCCTCCACCACCTTCCCCTGCGCCGGCCAGGGCAGTGCTCCCTGCAGGGCCCGGATGTCCGTCGCCGGAACGATGCCTTCCCGCTGCCTGGCCAGCAGCTCGATGAGGTGCTCGAGCCTCCGGGCCTTCTCTTCGAGCTCGGCCAGGCGCTGTTCCGACTGCGAGCCCTCGCTCCGCAGCGCGGCCAGCCGGTGCTCTTTCTCGTTCCGCGCCGTGACCACGGCCCGCCGCCGCTCCTCCACGACCTGCCGCATCCCGGCCAGCCGCTGCTGCCGCTCCGCGAGCTCGGCCATGCGCGCCGTGAGCTGCTCCCGCTCCCCCTGGAACCGCGTCACGGCGTGCGCGTCGCGCGAGACGAGGTACCCGAGCATCGACATGGCCTGCAGCGGATCGCGCTTCTGGTCGATCGACAGGAAGAGGCGGATGTAGCTCAACCCTCCCAGCCGGTAGAGCGCCACCAGCCGGCCCGCCAGGAACTTCTTCTCCTGCGCGATCCGCGGCCCGAGCGCGTCCACCTGCGCCTGCAAGGTCTGCTGCTGCGCCTGGAGCTGGGCCTGCATGTCCACGGCCAGGTCGAGCTCCCGCGTACGGATGCCAAGCTCCACGTCCGACTCCTCCAGGTCGCGCTCCGCGCTCTGCGCCTGCGTCCGGAGCGACTCCAGGCGGTTCTTCAGTTTGACGATCTCGGAGCGGACCCGGTCGAGGTCGGCGTTGCGCGGCGTCTCGGAGTGGGCCACGGAGAGCGAGAGCAGCAACAACGCGACGAGCGGCACAACGAGGCGGAACCGGCGCGGCGGCCGCCCCCGCAACCCCGCAACCTCGCAACCCGTCAACCTACTTCGCGATCCGGAGCGCATTCTTCGCCGCCTGCTGCTGCGCTTCCTTCTTCGACGTCCCGTCGCCGCGTGCGGTGTGACCGCCGATCTTCACCTCGACGACAAAGCGCTTGTCGTGATCCGGCCCTTCCTCGGCGACCACGCTGTAATCCGGCAGCGGCCAGCCCCGCCCCTGCGCCAGCTCCTGCAGGGCCGTCTTGTAGTCATGGAAGAGCAGGTCGTCCTCATTCAGCGCGCCGAGGTCGGGCTCGAACGACCGCTCGATCAGCAGCCGCGCCGCCTCGATCCCGCCGTCCAGGAAGACCGCCGCCACCGTGGCCTCGAAGAGATTGGCCAGCAGCGAGTCCTTCTTCCGCCCTCCCGACTTCTCCTCCCCCACGCCGAGGAGGATCACCTCGCCCATTCCGAAGGCGCGGGCCTTGGCGGCCAGCGAATGCGCGCTGACCAGGTACGCCTTCATCTTCGAGAGCGCTCCCTCGTCGAGGGTGGGAAAGCGGCGGAAGAGCAGGTCGCCGATGACGAAGCCGAGCACCGAATCGCCCAGGAACTCGAACGTCTCGTTGTCGCGGATGTCCTCGTGTTTCGCTTCGTGCGAGTACGACTTGTGCGTGAGAGCACGGCGCAGCAGCTCGCGGTTCCCAAAGGCGTGGCCGATTCGCTGTTCGAAGGCGTCGAGAGCTTCCGTCACTCGACGGCTAGTTTAGCGCAGCGACGCCAGGGCCTGGCGCGCCGTGGCGATGTCGCGGGCGTAGCGCTCCTTCGGCGCGGTATCGACGAAGCGCGTCAGCGCCGCCTTCGCTTCGGCCAGGTGTCCCGCCCTCCCCTCCACCAGTCCGATGTTGAACAGCGCGTCGTACTGGCGCGGATCGACGTCCACGGCCCGGTTCCACATCTCCACCGCCCGCGGGTAGTCGTTCTGTTTCGCGTAGACCACGCCCAGCGTGTTGAGCGCCAGCGGCAGGTTCGGATTGAGGTCCAGGGCCCGGGTCAGGTTCGTCGTGGCCGTCTGCAGGTCGTCCCGGCGCGTGGCCACGATGCCCAGGTTCTGAAAGGCCGGCGCATTGTTCGGGTCGAGCTGCAGCACGCGCTGGAACTGTCCCACCGCCTCGTCGAACTTGCCCTGGTCGGCCAGGGCGATGCCGTAGGCGTTCAGGGCCTCGAGGTTGCTCTTGCCCGCCAACGGCGCCAGCACCTGGACGGCTTCATCGATCTTTCCCTGCTCGGTCAGCAGCAGGCCGAGCTGCACGCGCATTTCGTCGGTCTCCTGCTTCGTGCCGATCGCGGCGCGGAGGTTCGCGATGGCCGAGCCGACGTCTTCTTTCTGCTGCTGCACGAAGGCCAGGAGCTGCCGCCCCGCGGCCATGTCGGGACGCTCGGCCACGACTTCCTTGGCCAGCTTCAGGGCCCGGTCGACATCGTGGTTCTCGTAGGCGTCGATGACGTCGTGCATCTTGCTGTCGAGACCGATGAGGCTCTTGGGATCGTCCGCGGCGGTGTAGCTCGCCTTCGGGCTGGCTGCGCCGGAGATGTAGCCGAGACCGAGGAAGTTCTTCTCCTCGTCGGCGGAGATGTTGCGGTTGGCGGCCTTGATCTCCGGCTGCAGCGTCACGAGCAGGTTGCGTGCTTCGTTCACGTCCCGCCGCCGCTCGCCGCGGAGGTTCTTCTTCTCGCCGGGATCGCCGGGCAGGTCGTAGAGCTCGGAGATGGGGAGGTCGATGTACTTCTCGTCCTTGTGAATGACGCCGGTCAGGGGGGCCCACCCGCGATTGAGCGCCGTGGAGAGCGACTCGAAGTACGAGTCGCGCGCGGCGATCTTGTCGTCGAGCGCAGCCCCCAGCAGCGCCGCCGGCTTTTGGACTCCGGCGTGCGCGAGGATGGTGGGGACGATGTCGATGTGGCGCACGTAGCCGGCTTCGATGCGGTGGACCGGCTTGCTGGGCTCGCGCACGAGCAGCGGGATCTTGAGCGTCGCCTCGTAGGCGAAGAGGCCGTGCGTCAGCTCGCCGTGGTCGCCTCGGGCCTCGCCGTGATCGGCGGTGACGATCAGCAGCGTATTGGGATTCGCGGCCAGGATGGGCGTGAGGGCCTTGCCGAGCGTGTCGTCCACGTAAGCCACTTCGCCGAGGTAGCGATCGGAGGCGTACTCCGTCGAGAAGGGCTCGGGCGGGCGGTAGGGAGCGTGCGGATCGTAGACGTGAATCCACAGGAACCGCTTCTTCCCCTCATTGGCCTGCCACCACTTCGTGGCCACGTCGCACACGGCCGCCGCCGGGCGCTCCTGGATCTGGAAGTCGAGCGATCCCGTGCCTTTGCCGTAGTTGTCGTCGTAGGTGTCGAAGCCGTGATTCAGCCCGAAGCGTGAGTCGAGGGGGAAGGCGCCGACAAAGGCGCCGGTGGTGTAGCCCGCCTCCTTCAGCATCGAGGCCACGGTCGGGTACTTCGGATCGAGCTTGAATCCGGAGTTGTCCCGCACGCCGTGCTGGAAGGGATAGAGACCGGTGAGGATGTTGGTGTGGGAGGCCAGCGTCACGACGTTGTGCGCATGCGCATTGGTGAAGACGAGCGACTCGCCGGCGATCCGATCGAGGAAGGGCGTCTTTACTTTCGCGTTGCCGGAATAGCCGAGAGCATCGGCACGGAGGGTGTCGATGGTCACTAGGATGATGTCGGGCTTGCCCCTGGTGGTGGTGTTGCCGGCCTGGCCGGACGGTGTCTCGGGGTGGCACGCTGTGAGGAGGAACAGGAGTAAGGAGGCCGCCAGACCGTTCGGCCAGCGGGAAGACCCCTCACCCCGGCACTTCCGCGCTGGGCGTTGCGAAGCCTTCATCCTTCATCCCTCATGCTTCATCCTTATTCTCGCTTGCAGGTCACTCTCTGCGCGCCATCTTCTGAGAAGGGCTTGCTCATCCCCGATACAGATTCTGCAACTGCCGGTCGGCGGGAAAGCGATTCAGGCCGCGGGCGGCCCAGTAGCGCGAGCCGTTGTGGTCGCCGAGGATCTTCAGCGTCTCGGCGATGGCCACGTAGGACGAGATCGTCGGCGAGGCTTTCTCGAGGTTGAAAAAGACGTCCGCCGCTTCGCGGTTGCGGCCCTCGGCGGCGTAGAGCAGGACGAGGTTCTTGTAGGCCTGCGGGTCGGTGGGATTGCGCTGGATCTCGTTGCGCAGGGCCTGCTCGGCCTCCTCGCCGCGGCCGAGGCGGGCCAGCGCATCGCCGCGGAAGTAGCTCAGCCTCGGCAGGGGGTCGCGGTGCGCCGCCACCAGGGCGTTGTTCGCCGCATCGAAGTTCTTCAGCGCCTCCTCGACATTCCCCTCCGCCAGCTCCACCCGCCCGATGAGCATCTGCGAAAGCGGCCGGTCGCGCTTCTCCCCGCCCGCCGCCAGCGCTTCCTTCTTCGCCGTGGCCCAGTCCTTCTTCTCCATGGCGATCTCCGCCAGCAGCCGGTGAGCCTCGGTGGGCGTCGACTTGACCACCAGCTTCGCGTGCGCCTCCGCATCGTCGAGGTGGTGCATGGCCAGGGAGAGGTTGGCGATGGAGAGGGCCAGGCTCGTGCTGTTCGGGTCGGCGCGCAGTCCCTGCTTGGCCGCGGCGATGGCCTCTTCCTGCCGGCCGAGCTTCTCCAGCGACCGCGTCTCCAGGCTCCACATGTCGATCATGTTCGGGTTGTCGTGCAGCAGGCCGCTGGAGATCTTCTCCGAGTCGGCGTACCGCTCTTCGCGGAAGGCCCGGAAGGCGTCGCCGATGAGGTTGGCCTTGCCGATGTTCTCTTTCGGATCGGGGAGCTCCTTCTCGCTGGATGGCGAGACGACCGAGCCGACGTAACCGAGTGCGGCGAGCTGCTGCTTCTGCTCGTCGTCGACCGCCGCCGGCGCCGCG
>CAZYTO010000067.1:0-21334 GCA_964650405.1 uncultured Thermoanaerobaculia bacterium
GGAACTTCCCCCTGTGGCTCGCGCCGACGCAGGCGGTGCGGCTCGCGCAGGCTCAGGTGGGTGCAGATCACGTGCAGCGGCCGGCCCGGCGTCAGCTCCAGCACGCAGTGCAGTACCCCGCGCCGCTCGATGCGGTTGAGCGAGATGTCGGGGTTGCGCCAGGCGAGGATCGGGTACTTGGACAGCACCGCGTTGCCATGGTGGCCGTCCTCGTCCCCCGCGTTTCCGCCCTAGGCCCCGCTTCCCCCGATCCGCGAACTGCGGCCGGGCGGCGGTTGGGTGGATGAAGAAGGACATGCGCGAGTGTACACATGGATGAAGTGGTGACACTGTTCTCGTTGTCTGGTCGGTAACCGTGAAACCCGAGCGCACCGAGGCCATCATCCTGCACACCTACGCCGTGCGTGAGCGCGACAAGCTGGTGGTGTTCCTCACGCCGGACCACGGCAAGCGCAAAGGGTGGGCGTACGGCGCGCGGGGAATCAAAAGCCGCTTCGGGGCGTCGCTCGAACCGCTGTCGAAGGTGCGGATCGTCTACCTGGAGAAGGAGTCCGAGGAAGTCGTGCGCATCGAATCGGTCGATCTCATCCGCTCGCTCTTTCCGGCACAGCAGAATCTCGTCAGCAGCGTGGCGGCGACGTACATCGCCGAGACCGTCGATACCTTCGCCCTGGCCAGCGACCCTTCGGAGCTGATCTACCGCCTGCTCGACCGCACCACGGAGGCGTTGCTCGAAGACGCCGCGGCCGTCCCCGTCGTGGCCTATGCCGAGATCTGGATGCTCAAGCTCGGTGGCGTGCTGCCGGGCCTGAAGCACTGCGTCGAATGCCACCAGCCACTCACCCGCCCCCTTCGCTTCGAGGCCCGGGCCCAGGGCTTCGTCTGCGAGTGGTGCGCCGGGAAGGACGCCGAGATCGTGGCGAACGACGTCGCCGACGCCTTGGAAGCGATCCTCCGCCTCCCCGTCGCCGATTTCGTGGCTCGCAACACCGATCCGTCGGTGCTCTTCGAGGTCCGCTCCCTGGCCGGCCAGCTCCGCCGCCACTTCCTCGGCCACGAACTGAAGTCGTTCGAGATCCTGACGACGCTGGTTCGCTGATCGTTGGTCGCGGAGTTACGGGATTGCGAGGTTGCGGGGTTGCGGGGTCGTGAGGCTACCTCGCAACCTCGCAACCTCGTAACCCCGTTACCCCGCAACCTCGTAACCCCGCGACCAGCGATCAGCGATCAGCGAATAGGCGATCAGCGAACAGCCACCCCTCCCCGTCCCTCGGCCAGCAGTTCCCTGCCGTGGTAGTGCAGCTCGTTCGTGGTGTCGAGGATGAGCTGGCGGCGCTCGATGCGCTCTTCGCCGGCCCGGGTGTAGACCACGGCTTCGAGGAGGGCCGTGCCGTCGTCGCGGAGGTCGACGCGGGGGAGGAAGCCGGCGATGAGCGCGCGGACAATCTGGGGCGACTGCATGCGGCGGAGGGCGTCGTCGTACTCCTCGCGCGTGGCGAGGACTTTCGTCATGGCCCAGGAAGCGGTGGCGATCATCTCCGACACGACGAGCCAGTACGTGAAGACCGCTTCGGCCGTCCGCTCGATCTGGAAGTCGGGAAAGCGGATGTCGTCGGCGTCGCCTTCGAAACGCACGCCCTCGACGGTCTCGAGCAGCGCCTCGGCGAGCAGCGTCCGGTAGAGGGCCGGAGTGGTCTCTCCCTCCGCGAACGCTTCGCGGAAGCGGGCCGCGGCCAGCTCGTGCGCGCGGGCGATGCCGCCGCGGATGCCCTCCACGGATTCGAGTGAAAGAGTGGTCACGACTTGCGACGATTCTAGGCGCGCGGCCGTACATCAGGCATGAAGAAGACCCTCCTCGTTCTCGCCCTCACCCTTTTCTCCCCGGCCGCCTTCGCCAATCCCTCCGGTTGGGTGGCAGTCTTCGTCCCGCTCAACCCGGGTGTCGTGGCCGGAGCCGGCGGTACGCAGTGGACGACGAACCTGTGGATCTCGAACACGTCCAGCCAGGAGTTCCCGGTCGTGTGCGCGATCATCGCCGATGGCCCCCTCCCGATCGGCTGCCCAAACATCCCGGCACACAGCACGATCTCGTATCCCGTGCCCTACAGTGCGCTCGACCACCAGGGCTTCTTCCTCAACATTCTCTCGTTGCTAGTCAGCAACCCCGTGCCGGCGGACGCCATCGACGTCACCTTGCGGACGAATGACAGCGTGTCGGCGCCACACAGCGCCGGGACGGAGATCCCGGTCGTCCTTCCCAGTGCCTTCCGTAACGCGCTGGCCCTCCCGCACGTCCCGCTCAACGGCCACTCGCGGCTCCGCCTGCGCATCTACGGCATGGACGACAGCGACGTCACCATCCGCGCCGTGGGTCTGACCACGAACAGTGAAGTGTGGCGAACGACGCTGTCGATGAAGGGATCGAACCCGGAGCTCTATCCGTCGTTCGCCGAAGTGGACATCCTCTCC
Organism: uncultured Thermoanaerobaculia bacterium; assembly: GCA_964650405.1. Taxonomy (GTDB): domain Bacteria; phylum Acidobacteriota; class Thermoanaerobaculia; order Gp7-AA8; family Gp7-AA8; genus CAZYTO01. The sequence goes on from CAZYTO010000067.1 coordinate 2,470, forward strand.
AGCTTCAACACCGCTGATGACGCGCTGCGCCTCGAGCTGACCTCGGCCGTGAAGGTGTGGGCGTTCGTCAGCATCACCGACAACGGAAGCCAGCAGTTCACCATCGTCACGCCGTCGACGGGCGTGTACATCCCGAAGAGCTTGTTGTAGCGGGCGAGCGGGGGACGGGCGAGCGGCGAGCGGGACACCTTGGTCATCCCGAGCCCAACACAGCGCGGGCGCGCTGCGCCTGAGAGAAGAAACGACGAGGGCCGGGCCACGCGGAGACGAGGAGATCGCGGAGGTTTGCTTTTCTCCGCACCCTCCGCGTCTCCGCGTGATGTGCTTCTTGCCGGCCCCGTAAGACCCTGCTCGCCGGTCACCGAATCTGCTGCAGTCGTCCCGTGAACGGCTTCGGCGCTTCGAACCCGGTGAGGCGGCTGCCGGCTGGTTCCTTCCCGGTCGAGTCGATGAGGACGACGGTCGGGACGCCGACGATGGCGTAATCCTTGGTCAGCTTCTGCACGAAGGGGTCATCGGCATTGGTCAGGTCGGCTTTGACCCGGACGAAGCGCTCCAGCTCTTTGGCCACGGCGGCATCGGGGAACGTCTTCTGGTCGAGCTCCTTGCAGGGGATGCACCAGTCGGCGTAGAAGTCGATGATGACCGGCTTGCCTTTGGAGGCGGCCAGGAGCTGTGCGTCGTACTTCTGCCATCCGACCTCGGCGCCCTTGCGCGGAGGAACGGCGAAGGCGACGCCGACCACGAGGAGAAGGATGGCGCAGGAGAGCCGCATGATCCGCCCGCGCGGGGCGCGGCTGGCGAAGAGGTAGATCGCGCCGATGAGCAGGCTGGCGGCGACGCCGTAGCGGAAGAACGTCTCCCCGATGATCGCGCGGAGGAAGTAGATGGCCATGGCGATGAGGACGAAGCCCATGGCCTTCTTGACCTGAACCATCCACTCACCCGGCTTCGGCAGCGCGTTGAGGGCAATGAGGTAGGGGAAGCCGAGGCCGAAGGCGAGCGTGGCGAACATGGCCACGCCGATGGCCGGCTTGGCGATGCCCGCCACCAGCGTGAATAGGGCCACCACGACCGGACCGACGCACGGCGCGGCCACGATGCCCACGAAGAGTCCCATCGTCAACGCGCCCAGGGCACCGGCCCGCCCGGCGGAACGGCTGGCGATGAACTGCGGCACGCGGAACTCCCACGCGCCGAACATCGACGAGGCCAGGACCAGCATGAGCACGGCGAAGCCGATGAGCACGGCCGGCGACTGCAGCCAGGCCCCGAACATCCGCCCGCTGAGGGCCGCGAAGACGCCCAGCGCCGAGTAGGTGATGACGATTCCGATCACGTACGACAGCGAGAGGGCGAAGCGGCGCGACCGCCGGCCGTCACTCTGCATGGCGAAGAAGCCGACCGTGATGGGAATCATGGGGAAGACGCACGGCGTGAGGTTCAAGGCCAGGCCGCCGATGAAGAGCACGAGGAGCGTCAGCGGCAGGCCGTGCGCAGCGTAGGTCTCGGAGAGTTGCCCGGCGGCGCCGGTGGCGGCGGCCGGGATCACCTTCTCATGTGCCGCGGTCAGCGGTGTAAACCCGTTTCCCGCCGGCGCCTGGGCGGCGGTCCCTCCGGCTGCGGGTGCTGCCTGACCGCCGGCGGGTGCCGTCGTCGCGGTCGCGGCATTGGACGCAGCACTCGAGGAGCCGAGGGCGATCTCCGCGTCCGCTGTGCGCGGCGGAAGGCAGACGCTGTCGTTGCAGGCCTGGTATCGCAGGTGCGCCTTGATGGCCGGCGCATCCTTCTTCACCTTGGCCACGAAGGAAATGCCGATCGTTCCTTCGAAGACGGCGATCTTCTCGTCGCCGGAGAAAGCGAACGTACGGACCGTGTGCGGCGGAAAGTCGGCCTTCACCAGCTCTGCCGTGGCGGCGTCGAGGGTGAGGACGGTCGGCAGCGAGAACTCGGCGAGCGGCTTATTCGAGTTGACGTGCCAGCCCGGCTCGATGACCGCCGTCAGCTTGGCCGTCACGTCGTCGCCGCTGCGGGAGACCACCGTGCCGCTCAGCTTCACCAGCGGCGTGGTGGGGATGCTCGGCGCGCCGTCTCCGCCGGCCACGGAGAGCTGGGCGGAGGCAGTGACGGCGACGAGGAGGGAGAGAAGGGCCGGAATCCGTAAGCGCACTGGTTACTTTTTCCCGGCCACGTGGATCTGTTGCTCGATCTGCGGGAGCACGTAGTCGACGCTCTGCACGAACTTCGACTGCGGGTAGGCCTTCTTGAACTCGCGGAGGTTGTCGGCCGCCGCGCTCCAGTTGCCCTGGGCGATGTAGACGTCACTGATGAGCAGGCGCGAGCGCTCGAAGGACTCGCCAGTGCTCTGCACCGTGGCGAACTTCTTGAGCGTCTTCATGGTGTCGTCGTACTTCTTCTCCACGAGCTGCGTGTAGGCCAGCTCGTAGAAGGCCTCATCGCGCATGGGCGGGGCCAGGCCGCGCTCGTTGGCCAGCCGGGACAGGCGCTGTTCGCTGTCGCTCAGCGCGTAACGGAGGCGGAGCTCCTTGGCCAGGTCGAGCCGCTTGCGCGGGTCGGTCACTGCGCTCTCGTTCTTCAGCCGGTCCCGGAAGTCGGCGTCATGCTGGCGCACGTCGTGAAGCATTTTCACGAAGACCTCGGACGGCTGATAGCCATGGATGGTGCCGGCCAGCTCGCCCTCGCCGTTGAGGACGAGGAAGGTCGGGAGCGTGTTGGCCTGGAAGCGGCGCGCCAGGAGCGAGCCCTCGTTGCCGTCTTCCGTGTTGAGGCGGAGGAGGACCATGTCGTCGGTGGCGTTCTGGAAGGCCTGGGAAGGAAAGACCTCCTGTTCCATCTTGTGACACCAGCCGCACCAGTCGGCGAACAGGTCGACGAAGATGAGCTGGTTGCCCGTCTTCGCCTTTTTCTGCGCATCGGCCAGCGACTTGATCCAGGGGTTGGCCGACGCCTGCGGCACGATCGTCAGTGCCACGAAGACGGCGAGCAGGGTAATCCGTTTCACGAGAGATCCTCCGTCGCGGAACTCAACCTCGGCTGAAAAACCGCTATTCCGGTCGTTGTGCACCTACAGGTGACAATTCCGTCGCCCCTCGGCGGCGGGATTCTGCACGGTTTCTGGCCGCCTCGACGAAGGCCCGGAAGAGTGTCACGGCATCCGTCTCGTTCGGCATGTCCTCGGGGTGCCACTGGACTCCGATGTAGAAGGGCTTCGAGGCGTCTTCCAGCGCCTCCACGATCCCGTCCGGCGCCAGTGCGCTGATGTGCAGACCGTCGGCCACCCGCCCCACGGCCTGGTGGTGTGAGGAGTTCACATTGTGCTCGCCGCCACCGAGGATCCTGGCCAGTTTCGTCCCGTTCTCGACGAGTACTTCATGGCGGTGACGGTCGGTGGGCTCGCTGGCATGGTCGATCTCCGTCTCCAGCGAGGAGGCGATGTCCTGGATGAGCGTGCCGCCGGCGGCGACGTTCATCGACTGCAGGCCGAGGCAGATGCCCAGCGCCGGAATCCCGCGCTCGCGGGCAGCCTTCGCCAGGGCCAGATCGTTCTCCTGCCGCCGCGGGTCCATCGGCGCGCACGACGCGTGGCGCTCCTCGCCGTACGCAGCAGGATCGAAATCGTCGCCGCCTGCCAGCAGGATGCCGTCCAGCGATTCGACGACGCCGGAGGCATTCTCCGGCTGGGGCGGAATGATGACGACGACCGCTCCGGCCCGCCGCAATGCCTCGGTGTACGTCGTGAACGCGAAGGCCCGGTCCCGCTGTCCTTCCGTGACGACGATGTCCGATCCGATACCGATGATGGGTTTGGTCATGTCACTCCTCAGCGGGTAGTATGCCCGCCTTGTCCCTCCGTGGACACCGCAAATCTCCATGAATCCATCCCTCATCCCCCGCGCCCTGGCTCTTCTCCTCCCCGCCCTGCTCCTGGCACCCCTTTCGTACGCGGCCGAACCTGCCTCCGAGGACGGAACGGTCACGGAGCTCAAAGCCGTACCGGACTTCCTTGACCACCTCTTCGTTCCAGTGATCCCGGAAACGAGCAACACCTTCGCCGTCACCACGGAACCCGTAGATGAGATTCTCTCCGTGCCCGAAGGTTACAAGATCGCGCGCAACGGCACCGGGCTGCGCATCGAGGCGCCGGCCGGCGAGAAGAGCGGCTACGCCCGCATCCGCATCGGCGGGCACGAGCTGACGCTGACCCTGGTCAACCTCATCCCTTCGACGAACCTCCGCGGCGGCTTCCTCGAGGGCTACCACATCGGCGACTACGTTCTCGCTCCGCTGCGTGGTCTCGAAACATACGCCCCACCCCGCGGCTTCGTCCGCCTCACTCCCGCCAACGCCGACCTGCAGGTTTCCGACCACTACCGCCTGCGCGACTTCCAGTGCAAGCTCGACGGCGAGTCGAAGTTCCTCATCCTCCGTACCGAAGCGTTGATGAAGCTCGAGCTGCTGCAGCACGAGCTGGAGGTGCGCCATCACCTCAAGTTCACCCGCTTCACCATCATGTCCGGCTACCGCACGCCCTTCTACAATTCCATGATCGGCAACGAGACAAGCTACTCCCGCCACCTCTACGGCGATGCCATGGATATCTTCGTCGACGAGGACGGTGACGGGAAGATGGACGATCTCAACGGCGACGGGAGGATCGACGTCAACGACGCGAAGTTCCTCCTCGGTATCGCCGAGGCCATCGATCAGTCGCAGCAGTGGGGCTGGCTGAAAGGCGGCGCCGGCGTCTACCACGCGACGCGTGCCCACGGCCCCTACCTGCACATCGACGCCCGCGGGTATGTGACAAGGTGGGGGCTGTAGGGGGATGGGCTTGCACCCGAAGTCGGTTGGGAGCACGAACACTCAAGTCTGGAAGGCGGAAAGGCGGAAAGGCTGGAAGGAAAACCACCCTGCCTCTGCCCTTTCAATCTTTCAGCCTTTCAACGGGTGATCTGCATTGAAGACGAAGCTGGTTTACACGACGGACCCTGAAGAGGCGAAGCGGCTGCGGGAGTCGAGCTCGATGCCGCTGCTGCGCGATGCGGCGCCGGCGGGGCAGAACATCCGCGTGACCCTCGACCGGAAGCGGCGCGGTGGGAAGACCGTGACGGTGGCCAGCGGGTTCGAGCTCTCGCCCGAGTCCCTCGAGAAACTGGCCGGGCAACTGAAGAAGCGCTGCGGCGCCGGCGGAACGGCGAAAGGCGCCGAGATCGAGATCCAGGGAGATCACGCCGAAGCCGTCATCACCGAGCTGACGAAGCTTGGTTACCGGGTCAAACGCGCCGGCGGCTGAACCACGAGATTCCCCGGGGCTCTGCACACACTGGAGACCCTGGCAAGGTCAGCCACCTCTCCGGGCTCGAAGTTCTGGCGCTGTTTGAAATCAGGCTCGGCTCTTGCGTTGCGCCCGGCGCATGAGATGGACGTTGCTTCTGCTTGCTGCCGCGCTCCCCGTTCTTGCTGACGACGCGACTCCCACCAAACCGTGGGCTACGAATATCGGCGCCGGACTGGCCCTCACCTCGGGCAACACCGACACGAAGAGTCTCAACTTCTCCCTCGGGACAAAGTACGACCCGCATACGCGCCTTGTGTTCAAGGCCGACGCCCTGTACCTCCGCGGCGACTCGAACCACGTCGTGCAGGTCGACAAAGCGACGGCGGACGCGCGCGCGGAGTACGCCCTCTCCGATCGCACATTCACCTTCGCCGAGGTGTCGTACCTGCGCGACCGGTTCAAGGGAATCACCTATCTCGTCGCGCCGCTGGCCGGCGCAGGTTACCGGATGATCAAGAGCGACACCGAGAACCTGACCGTCGACGGCGCGGCCGGGGCGCAGTTCGAGAGCGACACCGGAGTAGGCCAGTCGACCAGCGGCGCGGTCAAGGCGGGTGAGAACTTCGACTACGCCCTATCGAAAACGAGCAAGATCACCCAGAAGCTCACCAGCATCTGGAAGACCAGCGACTTCTCCGACGCGCTCTATCACTTCGATGCCGGCCTGGCCATGACCGTCACCACCCGCACGGAGCTGAAGCTCGCTTATACCTACGACTACAAGAACAAGCCGTCGCTTGCCACGGTGAAGAAGGGCGACAGCGCGCTGTTCGCGGCGCTGGTGTTGAAGTTCTAAGGTATTAGCGAGCGCCGATACCTGATACCTGATACCCGATACCCTCGTTACCTGATACCCGGCACCCGTTACCCGGTACCCTGGCCTACGACAGCTCCTCCGCCGCCTTGGGTCGGCTGAAGAGGTATCCCTGGAACTCCTGGCAGCCGTGCGCGCGCAGGAAGTTGAGCTGGGCTTCCGTCTCGACGCCCTCGGCCGTAACGCGCAGGCCGAGGCCGTGGGCCATGCCGATGACGGCGGAGACGATGGCCCGGTCGCCGCTGCTGGTCTCGATCTCGCGGACGAACTCCGTGTCGATCTTGATCGAGTCGATGGGAAAATTGCGGAGGTAATTGAGAGACGAGTGGCCGGTGCCGAAGTCGTCGATGGCGATGCGGATGCCCATCTCGCGCAGCCGGCCCAGCATGGCCACCGTGCGCTCGCTGTGCTGCATGGCCGTGGTCTCGGTGATCTCGATCTCCAGGTCGCTGGCGGCCAGTCCTGAGTCCTCCAGGGCGGCGGCGATGATACGCGGCAGCTCGCTGTGCTGGAACTGGCGGGCGGAGAGGTTCACCGACATGCGCAGGTCGGGATAGCGCGACTCCTGCCAGCGCCTGGCCTGCCGGCACGCCTCCGCCAGCACCCATTCGCCCATGGCCACGATGAGGCGCGTCTCTTCGGCCACGGGGATGAAGTCGGCCGGTGCAATGAGCCCGTGGCCGGGACGGTTCCAGCGCAGCAGCGCCTCCATCCCCACGACCCGTCCCGTTCCGATGTGGACCTGGGGCTGGTAGTGCAGCACGAGCTCGTTGCGATCGAGGGCCAGGCGCAGGGCCGTCTCCACGGCCAGCCGGTCGTGGGCACGGTCGTTCATGGCCGGGGTGCAGAGCTGCACCGCGCTCCGCCCCGACTCCTTGGCGCGGTACATGGCCTGGTCGGCATTCTTGAGCAGCACTTCGGCGGAGTCGCCGTCGTCGGGGAACATGGCGATGCCGATGGACGTGGTGATGAAGAGATCGTGCCCTTCCACGCGCATGGGCTGGGCCACGACGTCCAGCAGCTTCTGGGCGATGGTCAGCGCGTCTTCGGCGCCCTTCAGGTCGGTGATGAGGACGGTGAACTCGTCGCCTCCCATGCGGGCGATGGAGTCTTCCTCGCGCAGCGTCGACTTGAGGCGGTAGGCCACGGTCTTGAGCAGCTCATCGCCGAAGGTGTGACCGAGCGTGTCGTTGACCAGCTTGAAGCGATCGAGGTCGCCGAACATCACGGCCAGCGGCTTCTTGAGGCGCCGGGCCTGGGCCAGGGCCACGGTGAGCCGGTCGCGGAAGAGCCAGCGGTTCGGCAGGCCGGTCAGGGCGTCGTGGTAGGCCTGGTACTCGATCTGCTCCTCGGCGCGGCGGCGCTCGCTGATGTCGCGCGAGACGGAGACGATCTCTTGGATGTCGCCGTTCGTCTCCTTCACGGCCCGGCTGGTGGTCTCGAACCAGACCAGCGAGCCGTCCTTCCGCCGGACCCGGTAGCTGAACGTCGTTGGACCCGTCTCGTGGATGAGGCGCGCCAGTTGGCGCACTTCGTCGCGATCGTCTTCGTGAATCAGCGTGCGGGCCCGGAGGCCGACGATCTCCGCCGGCTCGTAACCGAGCAGCCGGCGCGAAGCGTCCGAGGCGTAAAGGATCGTGCCGTCGAACGCGACGCGGGTGATGAGGTCCGTGGAGTTCTCGGCCATCAGCCGGTAGCGCGCCTCGCTCTCGCGCAGCGCCTCCGCGGCCGCGCGCCGCTCGGTGATGTCGACGTGCACGCCGATGGAGCCAACCACGGCGCCGGCCGGATCGGTGACGGGCGCACCGCCGATCTCGACCCAGATCACGCTGCCGTCCTTGCGCCGGAAGCGGACCTCGTACTGATCGGAGACGCCGTCTTTGCGGCTGGCGCACCTGGCTCTCACCACCGCCATGTCTTCCTCCGATGCCATGAGGAAATTGACGTTGCGGCCGATCAGCTCCTCCCGGGCATAGCCGACCATTTCGCAGAAACGTGTGTTGACGAACTGCAGATTGCCCTCGGTGTCGACCTGGGCCAGCCCCTCGCGCATGCGCTCGATGAGCAGGCGGTAGCGGGCCTCGCTGCTGCGCAGGGCCCGCTCCACGCGCCGCCGTTCCACGGCGCCGGCGAAGATCTCGCCGACCATGTGCAGCAGCGAGACGTCCTCGTCGGCCCAGGCGTCTTCGCGCGTGACGCTGTTCAGACCGACCGAGCCGAGGAGCCGGCCCCGCGAGGCCATCGGAACGGCCAGTGCGCAGACGTTCCCGGCCCGGGTCGATTCGCGCTCTCCCTCCGCTTCGGGCGGGAGCTCCGACACGCGCGGCACGTAGATGTGGTCGAAGCGCCGCAGCCAGGAGAGGCTGAACTCGTACTTCTCCACCGGCTCCTGCTGCAACAACGCCTTGCGCGGCGGGATCCCCTCCGCGCACCACTCGTGGGTCATGGAGAGGAAGCGTCCCGTCTCGTCGAGCTGCCAGACGAAGCTGCGGTCCGCGCCGAGGAAACGGCCGATGGCGGCCAGCGCTTCGACGACGGCGTCGTCCAGCTCGTCGATGGCCAGGTCGATGAAGTGCGTGGAGATCGAGGCGATGAGCTTCTCGAACTCCACCCGGTGCTGCAGGGTCTCCTGAAACTTCCGCCGTTCGCTGGCGTCGATGGCCAGGGTCACCAGGTCGGCGATGGCGCTGGCGAAGTTCTCCTCCTCGACGCTCCACGTCCGGCGCGAGCCGGTGTGCTCGTGGCAGACCACCCCGGCAATCTGCCCGAGGTGCCGGAAGGGGGCGTCGAGCATGGCTGTGATGTTCAGCGGCCGGAGGTATTTCTCGGAGAAACCGGCCGTGCGCGGATCCCCCTCGGCGTCGTGCGCGGTGATGGTCCGCTCGCTCTCCAGGGCGCGAAAGTAGGCGGGGTAGTCGTGGGCGGCAAGCTCGAGTCCCGACGAATGACGGGCCGCATTTCGTTCGTACAGATCCTCGCAGCGGATGGCCTTGCGGTCGGGAGTGAAGAGCCACACGCTGACCCGATCCACTTCCAGCGTCTCCGCCGCCGCGACGGTGATGTCCCTCAGGGCGGCCTCGAGGTCGCCGGCATGCACACTCCCGCTCCGGGCGAGATCGACGAGGACCTCGTTCTGGCGGCGCAACCGCGACTCCGCACGCGAATCCGTCAGCAGGTTGGCTTCGGGCAAGAGGACTCCCGGTGAAGTGTATCCCGAAGTGATGAGGGGATTTGGGATTCGCCCCCTCGACAAAGGGCGGGTTGAGTGTTCGGGTGACGAGGGAATCAAGCAGGATTTTCTCCCGCTTTACTCTGCATATGAAAACAAAGGCAGCGCTCTCTCTTCTGGCGACGGTCCTCCTGACCGCGGCGTGTTCCTCGTCGGCGCCCGCCCATCAGGGACCGCGGGCCACGCTCATCGAGCCCGATCTCGGGGTCCGTCAGCTCGTCGGTCCGGCGGAGCTTGGATTTCCGCAGGGGCCGATGGAAGTGAAGTACCAGTTCATCATCAGGAACAACTCGGGCGAGCCCCTCACCCTCCGCCGCGTGCAGGTATCGACCACCAACCCCGCCGGCGGCGCCTACAGCCTCCGCCCGCGCGACTACTACATGAACGAGACCATCGCTCCCAATACCACGGGCACGGTCGACGTCTGGGCGCGCGCGTACGGGTGGGGCCGCGGCATGCGCGAATCGGAGCCGGTGACCCTCAAAGGCATCGCCTACTTCGACACCCCCGTCGGTTACCTGAACAAAGTGTTCATCCAGGAGCTGGGGCAGTATCCGGGACAGAACGATTGACCGCGGCTCATCCTGAGCGCGGGCGGGGGTTCGGGCGGAAGCGAAGGATCAAAGCGCGGCATGGCAGGATGTGGGCTCTGTCGTGAGCGCGTGAGGCGTATTGCGGGATGAGGGCGGATATGCCTCGCTTTGACTCCTCGCTCCCACCCAACCATCACCCCCGCTCGGAGTAGACGAGGCTACCTCCCCACTCGCTGCGCGAGCAGCCAGTGCACCAGGTCGCGATCGGCGTAGGCGAGGTCCCAGATCTCGTGTCCCTGGTTGCGGTATTCGGTGTAGCGCACCCGCCCTCCCGCCTTCTGCAGCGCGGCGGCCATCAACCGGGACTGCGTTGCCGGGACGACGGTGTCCTTCGCCCCGTGGAACGCCCACACCGGTGTGTTGCCGATGGCTTCGGCCAGCGCGGCGTAGGGATCGGGCGCGCCGGCGATCCGGGCGATGTCGGGAGGGGGATCGACGGGAAAGGGATCGTCGGGCTGCCGGATCACTTCGCCGCAGACCGGCACGATCGCGGCGAACTTGCGGCGGTGGCGGGCCATGTACCAGGTGCCCGCGCCGCCCATGGAGACGCCGGTGAGGTAGAGGCGGCGCGGATCGCCGTGCAGTTCCCGCACCGTGGCATCGAGCGCCGCCATCGCCTGCAGCTCCATGTCTCCGTACCACTCCTGGCCGAAGCGGGCCTGCGGAAAGACCACGATGCACTTGTATCGCTCGGTGAAGCGCTCGAGGGCCGGTGCCAGGCCGGTGCTGATCTGGCGGACGTTGTCGTCGCCGCGCTCGCTGCTGCCGTGCAGGTAGAGCACGACCGGCCAGTGGTGCAGCTTCGTGTAGTGGGGCGGAACCCAGACGCGGTAGCGGTACGTGTGCTCGCCGAGGGTGACCTCACGCTCCAGGAACTTGGAGCGCCGGGCACACGCCGCCAGGCAGGCCAGGAGAAGCAGCGGAAGAAGCCAGCGCCGCCGCACGACGCTATTCGAAGAGGTCGTACTCCGCCGCGTGGAGCGGCTCCGGCTCGGCGACGTCGGTGCGCCAGAACTCGAAGAGGTACAGATCCCAGTGCAGGAGGAAGACCTCGCGGGTCATCTCCCAACGTGCAGCCAGGCCGTCGGCCAGGCCGCGCTTCGACTCCTTGATGAGGTGGCCGAGGTTGTGGATCACGGTCTGCTGCTGCGCGTAGCCGGCGCGGGAGCAGAAGAAGTTGAGGGCCGCTTCGATCTTGAAACGCTCCTGGTAGCGCAGCGGAACGGTCTCCCACACGCTGCGGCGCATGACCCGGATGCCGGAGAGCACCGGGCCGACCTTCATCTGCAGGTGGAAGAAGTTCCGGACCGGACCGCGGTTGCGCACGCCGATGTTCATGTCGCACTTCCCCGCCAGCACCGGCCGCACCAGCGACTCGATGTGCTGCTGGGTGAGGTTGAACATGTCGCCGTCCACGAAGAAGAGGACGTCGTGCGAGGCGTACTCCACGCCCACGCGCATGGCGTAGCCCTTCCCGCAGTTGCGGCGGAGGGCGATGGTCGTCACTTCGAACGAGCGGGCGATCTCGACGGTGCGGTCGGTGGAGCCGTCGCTGACGACGATGATCTCGTCGATGAGCGCACTGCTCTTCAGCGCAGTGATGACTTCCGCGATGGTCTTCTCTTCGTTGTAAGCCGCAATGATGGCGGAAGTGCTCAAACAAATCTCCTACGCTGCCGTAACGTTCCCGCCACACACCGTTGCAACGGGCGCACCATAACACAGAGGAAAGATCAGCCCGGGAAGTCGGAAGCGCCGCACATTCTAAGGGATACCGGCCTTCATCCGGCAGATCCCTTGCAGCGGAAGCCTGCCGTGCGCCGCCCGCTCGTTCTCGCCGCCCTCCTGACCGCCCTCTGCGTGGGCCTCTCCGTTCTTACGCTTTCGCTCTCGGGATGTTCTGCACTTGCCTACCGCCACCTCGAGAAACCGGACTACCGGCTCATCGACGTGGCGGCGAAGGTGAATGCTTCCCTACCGCCCTCGATTGATCTCGACCTGACCATTGGAGTGGACAATCCGAATCCGGTGGCCCTCCGCCTCGACGCCTTCGATTTCGTCCTCTTCGCCGACGACCAGCGCATCGCCAACGGCTCGACGACCGACCGCGTGAACATCCCGGCGAACGGCTCTGGCGACGTCCGGCTGCGGGCGCACCTCTCCTACAAGAGCCTCAAGACGATCTACCGGGACCTCACCGAAGTGGTGCAGGGCGGCCGCGCGCACTACACGCTGGAAGGAAACGCCACGTTCGATACGCCGCTGGGGCAGAGGACGTATCCGGTGAAGGTGGGCAAACACGCGAAGTGAGCGAGCGGGAGACGGCGAGCGGGACGCGGGTTCCCGGGGACCCCGGCGCCTCCACCTTCGCCCTTCATCCTTCGCCCTTCGCCCTTTCGATGTCGCCTTTCGCCGTTCACAATGCGGGCGTGCGGCACCGCTTCCACTCCAACCTCCCGCTCACGTCCCGCGCGCTCATCGAGCTGGCCGGCGATGAGCTTCACCATGCGCGGGTGCTGCGGCTTCGGGAAGGGGAAGCAGTGGAAGTGTTCGACGGGCGGGGGACGGCGTTTGCCGGCGCGATGGAGGGGCCGGCCGGGATTCGCCTCGGCGGCGCCCTCCCGTCGCGCGAATCGCCCCGGCCGGTCCACCTGGCAATGTCGGTGATCCAGCTCGACAAGTTCGAGCTCGTCCTGCAAAAGGCCACGGAGCTCGGGGTCGCGTCCGTCACGCCGCTCCTGACCGACCGGATGGAAGTGCGCGTCGAGCGCTTTCGCGGGAAGCGGGAGCGCTGGTTGAAGATCCTCTTCGAGGCCGTCAAGCAGAGCGGGCGGGCGGTGATCCCGGCGCTCCACGACGCCGTTGCGTTTGACGAAGCCATCGCCCGGACGGGGGAGAAGATCGTCTACGACGCCGACGAAACCGCCACGGCAACGGGGCCGCCCGGCGACGCTGCCACGCTGTATATCGGCCCGGAAGGCGGCTTTTCGCCGCGCGAGCTGGAACTGGCGCGGAGCCACGGCGCCGTCTTCGCGTCGCTCGGTCCGAGGAGGTTGCGGGCGGAGACGGCGGCGATCGTGGCCGTGGCGCGGGCCATCGATGCCTGATTTTCGGAAGCTGGTCCGCGCTGCGCGGCGGCCCGGGCAGCACTGAATGAGCGAGATTGACGGGCGTATAAAAATGATAGATTTACCCGCCGCAGCTCACCCCGGGAGGTAGGTTACTTGGCGGACACGCTCACCATTACAGACAACCGCACTGGCAAGTCTTACGAAGTTCCCATCACCGAAGGCACGATCAAAGCCACCGACCTTCGCCAGATCAAAGCGGCCGAAGACGACTTCGGCCTGATGACCTACGACCCGGCTTTCATGAACACGGCCGCCTGCCGCAGCTCGATCACCTACATCGACGGCGACAAAGGCATCCTCGAATACCGCGGCTACCCGATCGGACAGCTCGCCGAGAAGGCCTCGTACCTGGAGACGGCTTACCTCCTGCTGCACGGCGAGCTGCCGAACAAGGCCCAGCTCGACGCCTACCAGCAGACCATCACCTACCACACCTTCATCAACGAGAACCTCAAGGGCGTCCTGGACTCGTTCCGCTACAACGCCCATCCCATGGGAATGCTGATTGCCATGATCAGCGCCCTGGGCACGTTCTATCCCGAGGCCAAGAACATCAAGGACCAGGCCGTGCGGCAGCGCCAGATCGAGCGCCTCATCGCCAAGATGATCACCATCGCCGCCTTCAGCTACCGGCACATGGTGGGGATGTTTTATGCCTACCCCGACAACGATCTGTCCTACGCCGGCAACTTCCTCAACATGATGTTCCGGACCACGGAGACGAAGTACAAGCCGAACGCGGCCCTGGAGCGCGCCCTGGACGTGCTCTTCATCCTCCACGCCGACCACGAGCAGAACTGCTCGACTAGCGCCATGCGGGCCGTGGGCAGCTCGGAAGTCGATCCCTACTCCGCTGTGGCCGCCGCCGCGGCCGCCCTCTACGGCCCGCTGCACGGCGGCGCCAACGAGCAGGTCATCCGCATGCTGACCGAGATCGGCTCGAAGGACCACATCCCGGAGTTCATCAAGAAGGTGAAGTCGGGCGAAGGCGTGCGCCTCATGGGCTTCGGCCACCGCGTCTACAAGAACTACGACCCGCGCGCCAAGATCATCAAGCAGGTGGCGTACGAAGTCTTCGACGTCACCGGCAAGAACCCGCTCCTCGACATCGCCCTGGAGCTGGAGCGCATCGCCCTGGAAGACGACTACTTCGTCAAGCGCAAGCTCTACCCGAACGTCGACTTCTACTCCGGCCTCATCTACCAGGCCATGAAGTTCCCCATGGACATGTTCCCCGTCCTCTTCGCCATCCCCCGCGTCTCCGGCTGGCTCTCCCAGTGGCAGGAGATGCTGGACGACCCCGACCAGAAGATCGCCCGTCCGCGACAGATCTACACGGGATCCACCCGCCGAGACTTCGTGCCGCTCGCGGCACGAAAGTAGCGGCGAGCGGGTAAGGGCGAGCGGCGAGCGGGAACCCTTCATCCTTCGCCCTTCGCCCTTCGCCCTTCAACTCCGGGAATGCCCTCACCCGCTGTGCCGTTGAACCCGTTGCCGGTACCCGGAAAGGTTTTCGTCGTGAAAGCTTCCAGGTACATCATCGTTTCCCTTCTCCTGGCCCTTCTGGCGCTGCCCCTTGCGGCGCAGATCAAAGATACCTACGTCATCCCCGCGGCCGGCAACACGCCCGGGGCGAACGGCACGACGTGGGCGACGCGGCTGAGCATCTTCAATCCGCAGACCTATTCGCTCCGCATCAGCATGACCCTCCTCCCGACGCTCGGCGGGCAGGGAATCGAGAAGCGGGTCGACATCCCCGCCAACGCCATGGCGTACTACGACAACGTCTTCCACGACGTGTACGGCGTCAGCGGGACCGGCGCGATGCTCGTAGCCACCTTCCCCGAGGACAATCCGGGCGTGCCGAACAACGTCATCGACCGGGCCTTCCTCGTGGAGAGCGACACGTACAACAACGCCAGCAGCGGCACGTTCGGCCAGACCATCCCCGGCGTCTTTACCGGTCTGCAGGACTTCGCCACGGACGGAATCTCGGCCATTGCCCACGGCGTGATCAACAACGTCGGCGGCTGGCGCACGAACATCGGCGCCGTGAACCTCGGCCGCTCGAGCGTGATCATGCGCGTGTCCGTCTACGACTTCGACGGCCACACCCTCCTGAACAAGGCGCCCTTCACCATCCCGCCCCTGGCCCACCTGCAGGACCGCCTGCCCGTAACGGTCGACCGCGGCTCGGTGGAGTTCTTCCTCGACGACCCGACCAAGCAGGCCGTGATCTTCCCCTACGCCTCGGTCATCGATCCCGGCTCGGGCGATCCCGAGTACCACTCGCCCGTCCTCCTGGCCAGCCCCTCGGTGCTTGCCAACGCGACCGCGTCGCAGAAGACGGCCCTCCTGGCCTCGCCCCTCGGCCGCCAGATCGATACGGCCTACGCACGCACCGTGCGCGACCAGGCCGCGCGCACAGGAGAGGTCGGCAACCGGAAGTCGGAGTAAGGTACGCGACCCGTCGCGCCGAATCCCGTGGGTGGGGCAGCCTCGAAGTTGCCGGCGGCCCCTGCCTTGACACCGCACAACTCTTCACGGATAGTTCACAACATGGTGAACCATCAAAGCAGCCGTCTGGATCGGGTCTTCCTGGCCCTGGGCGACCCGACCCGCCGCGCCATCCTGACCCGTCTGGCGCGGGATACCGCGGTTTCCACCAGCGCGCTCGCTGAACCCTTCGAAATCAGACTGCCGGCCGTAATGAAGCACCTGGACGTGTTGGAGGATGTGGGCCTGATCCGCCGTACCAAGCAAGGACGTACGGTGACCGTGGAGCTCTCTCCCCGGCCTTTGAAGGCCGCTATGGACTGGCTGCAACGCTACGAACACTTCTGGTCGGCCAACCTGGATCGCCTGGTCCGCTATGCGGAGCGGAAGGAGCGTGAAGCCAAGGAGCGCGGTGAATGAGCGAGATCAGGCTCGTCCGCCGCATCAGGGCGCGCCCCTCGATCGTGTTCGAAGCCCTGACGACCACGGAAGGCATGACGTCCTGGTGGGGGCCGGATGAGTATCCGGTGCTGTCCGCCACCGCGGACGTCAGGGTGGGTGGCAGGTTCTGCGTTCGCTTCCGAGCAGCCGCCGGCCCGGAGCACGAATGCACAGGCGAGTTCCTGGAGATCGAGGCGCCGCGCCGCATCGTGATGAGTTGGCAGTGGGTGTTCGGCGGAGACCCGGGCGAACGTGAGCGGGTGTCGCGCCTGGAACTGCACTTGCGGCCCATCGAAACGGGCACTGAACTGACTCTGATTCACGCTGAGCTGCGCGATGAAGGCACGGCGCGCAGTCATGAGAAGGGCTGGGAAAGCGCCCTGGACAAGCTCATGCGCCGGCTCGCGCCGCTCGCCGATCAGGTTGCCCGCTGATCGGCTCATGCGGCTACGGCCGGCGCACTTGCCGCGCCATGCTCCGTGCAGATCGATTCAGCCGTGGTGATGTTCTCCTTGTTTTCCGGACTTGGGCACATAGGGACCCAGGGTCCCATCGGACCATTTGGGCACCACCAGGAAGTAGGTGGTGACGGGCACCACTGTGCTGGTGGCCGAGTAGAGCGGTGCCCCGGGCACGTTCGCGCCCCAGGGGGATCCGTCGGTGGCGGGCACGAAGAACATGACGTGAGGATACCAGTGCACCGGCGAGGGGGGCGCGGGATCGCTGATCAACTGGTCCTTTGACAGCATGTACGCTATCGACCCCGGAGCGGCCTCGATCTCGTGGGCCTGGACTTTGGCCTTGGTACGGGCCGACATCTCATCCTTGGAGACTCCCGCCAGTACCCATTCCGTGCGCTTGAGATAGTCCGACAGCAATGAAGAACCGGCCGCAGCCGCGTTCCAGCACTGGGGCGTGCGGAGCTTGGGGTTCCAGAATTGCTGCTGGTCGAAGTCTCTCATCCAGGACCGCCCCACAAAGCACACGAAGCCGTTGCTGCCCTGCACGGCCGTCTCATAGCCGGTCTTGCCCAGCGTCAGGACTGTGGCCTTCTCGGCGATTGGCCCGGGGGCCGCACTCCGTGCCGCGGCGATCTCAGCGGCTTGATCCGGGTATTGATATTGCGCGATGGGCGCCATGTTTGGGTAGGTGGGCGCGACATCCGCCGCCAGTGCCGGAAGCGACCCGGCGAGCGGCAGGCACAGAAAGCCCAGCAAGCTCACCGATCGCGCGGCTGCCAGCCAAAAGGGCCGGTTCGTTCCAAGTCCGAGTTGCAGCGATTTCGTCATAGTCTCTCTCCTCATCGCAACGATGTGACTCTCCCGCTGACCGTCTGCCGCTCACGCACGCGACGAACCCGCATCAGCGTTCCACGACCTCTTGCAGGTATAGAGTGTGCTTCTCTAATAGTTCACCATGTGGTGAACTATTAGAACTTCCGCGGGAGAGCTTGTCAAGGGCCACTCATCCTTCCAGCCTTACCCGCGACGCGTTCTACACACTCTCATCGTGTCCGAGCAGCGTCCGCGCGAAGACACGCGCCGCCGAGCCCGCTCGCCGCCCCACGCTCGCCCCTCACAGGCACGCACCGTTCAAATACAATCCGCCCCCATGAATCCGGCCGTGCTGCAAACCTCGCTTCCGCTTCCACTGGCCCGGCGTGGAAAGGTTCGTGACGTCTACGAGCTCGACGACGCCCTGCTCTTCGTGGCCACCGACCGCATCTCCGCCTTCGACGTCGTCCTCTCTCCGGGCATCCCGGACAAGGGCAGGATCCTCAACCAGATCTCGATTTTCTGGTTCCGCCACTTCGCCGATATCGACAATCACCTGGTGGAGACCGACTTCGACCGCTTCCCGTCCGAGGTGCGGGCGCATCCGGAGTTGCGGGGACGGAGCGTCATCGTGCGCAACTGCCGGGTCGTGCCGGTTGAGTGTGTGGCCCGCGGCTATCTCGTCGGCTCAGGGCTGAAGGAGTACCAGCAGAGCGGCACGGTGTGCGGCATCAAGCTCGAGGAAGGGCTCACCACCGCCAGCCGCCTGATGCGGCCGATCTTCACGCCGGCCACGAAAGAGGAGAGCGGCCACGACATCAACATCTCCATCGAGCGCATGAGCGAGATCGTCGGCAAACCACTGGCGCACGAGCTGCGCGACCTGACGCTGATGCTCTATACCCAGGCCGCGGCCTATGCCCTCACCCGAGGCATCATCATCGCCGATACGAAATTCGAGTTCGGCCTGGCTGAGGGCAAGATCATCTGGCTCGACGAGGCGCTCACCCCCGACTCCTCGCGCTTCTGGCCGGCCGACCAGTACACGACCGGGAAAAACCCGCCGTCCTACGACAAGCAGTTCGTCCGCGACTGGCTCGAGACCACAGGCTGGGACAAGGAGTCGGCGCCTCCCGAGCTGCCGGAGTACGTGGTGCTGAAGACGCGCGAGAAGTACATCGAGGCCTACCGCGCACTGACCGGAGGCGAGCCGGAACTGTAGGAACGGGGTAACGGGTAACGGGTAACAGGTAACGGGTGGTAACCGGCACCTGGGACCCGGGACCTCTACCTCTTGTGCTCGACCTTCACCACGGTCTTGATACCGCCCCGCACATAGAAGTCGCCCTCGACGTAGAGGTGCCGCGGATCGAGAGCCTGGATCAGGTCATCGGCGATGCGGTTGGTGACAGCCTCGTGAAAGGCGCCTTCGTCACGATACGACCAGAGGTAGAGCTTGAGCGACTTCAGCTCCACGCACTTGCGGTCGGGCGTGTAGCGGATGCGGATGGTGGCGAAGTCGGGCTGG
>CAZYTO010000068.1:0-20992 GCA_964650405.1 uncultured Thermoanaerobaculia bacterium
ACGTACTTCCGCCGTCAAACTCGGCGCGGTCTCAGCTATTCTGGGACAGGAACTAACTAACGGGCGAACGGACGACGGCGAGCGGCGAGCGGCGGATCGCTCGCGGATCGGCACTTTTTACCGTTCCGTACCCCGCCTGCCGCTCGCCCGTTTCCCGCCCGCCGTCCCCAAACCACGAAATCACGCCTAATTGTGACCTCTGGCACCTCATTCGCAGGCCATTGCGCCACACCATCTGTCAACAAAACGTGAACAGGCCGCACTTTCTGAGCGTGAAAAGCTCACATGTTCCCCAATCGAGGTTTGACCCACGGCCTTCCCTGACGTAGAATGCCCATCCCTTCTAGCAGTTCCGATTCTTCCGAAAGGAGCCACACTTGTCGTCGATGAAACTGGGGTTCAAGGTTGGGGAAAAGCTCGTTTATCCGAACCACGGGGTGACGGTGGTCGAACAGATCGGCGAGTCGCCGATCATTGGTGCGGGCGATACCTATTACCATCTGCGCCTCCTGGCGAACAACTCGCGGCTGATGGTCCCGATCCGGAACACGGATCGCGTCGGGCTTCGGCCGCTGTACAAAACGACTCAGATCAAGGGATTGATCGGTCTTCTCGAGGAGCGCACGACCAAGTCGCACACCGACTGGAAGGGCCGCTACCGCGAAAACCTCGAGAAGATGAAGACGGGCCGGCTGGAAGACGTCGCCGCCGTGCTCAAGAATCTCAATGAAGTGTCGAAGCGGAAGAGCCTCTCCTTCCGCGAGAAGAAGATGTACGACCGCGCCAAGTACCTGCTCGTCTCCGAGGTCGCGATCGTGAAGAACATCCCCGAGCCGGAAGCCGAGAGGCTGATCGAGAAGTCGCTCGACAAGAGCCTCGGCCTCGGCCACTGACTCTCCCGACACAGCTTTCAAGTCGAAGGGCTGCCGCGAGGCAGCCCTTCCCGTTTTACGCATTGTGTGCCACCACGTTTACCCTGAGCGAGGGTGTGTGCGACCACGTTTACCCTGAGCGAGGGTGTGTGCCACCACGTTTACCCTGAGCGAGGGTGTGCGCGGGGGCGGGAGCGAAGGGTCTGGCGGCAATTGCGACACGTTTACCCTGAGCGAGGGTGTGCGCGGGGGGCGGCAATTGCGACCACGTTACCCTGAGCGCAGTTGCCGCCAGACCCTTCGCTCCCGACCGCACACACACCCTCGCTCAGGGTAAACGTGGTCCCACCGCCCTCGCTCAGGGTAAAGTGAGACGATGCCCCAGCGACTCCCCTCCTGGATCCGCGAGAAGCGCCTCAACCTCCGGCAACTGCACGACGTGAAGTCGCTGCTGCGCGAGAAGTCGCTGCACTCCGTGTGCGAATCGCTGGCCTGCCCCAACCGGACGGAGTGCTTCTTGCGCGGCACGGCCACGTTCATGATCCTCGGCGACATCTGCACGCGGACCTGCGGCTTCTGCAACGTCACCACCGGCCGTCCTTACGCCGCACCCGATCCCAACGAGCCGCGGAACGTCGCCGAAACGGCCCGCAGGATGGGCTTGCGCCACGTCGTGGTGACGTCCGTGACCCGTGACGATCTCCCCGACGGCGGGGCGCATCATTTCGCCCAAACGATCGGCGCCTTGCGCGAGAGCCTGCCGGACGCCGCCGTCGAGGTGCTGACTCCCGACTTCCGCGGCAGCGCCGCCTGCGTCCGCACGGTCGTCGAGGCCCGCCCCGACTACTTCAACCACAACGTCGAGACGGTGCCCCGGCTCTACGACTTCGTGCGGCCCGGCTCCCGTTTCGAGCGATCCCTCGGCGTGCTCTCGGAAGCGCGGAGGCTCGACGGGACAGTCGTGACCAAGTCCGGCTTCATGCTCGGCCTCGGCGAGCGCCGCGAGGAAGTGCTCGACGTCATGTCCCGCCTCCGCGACTCCGGCGTGGAGATCCTCACCATCGGCCAATACCTCCAGCCCAAACGCGAGAAGCTCGACGTCGTGGAGTACATCGAACCGCGCGTGTTCGACGAATACCGCGAAATCGGAGAGGACCTCGGCTTCGCCGCCGTTTTCTCCGGACCGTTCGTGCGGAGCTCGTATATGGCAGACATGGTGGCGGCCTCTACTTCACCCTGAGCGAGGGCGGCGGGCGGTGAGAGCGAAGGGGCTGGCGGCTATTGCATCGTGGCCTTCCCACGTAGCTAGAACCGTGCAGTGGCCGCCAGACCCTTCGCTCCCACCCGC
The DNA here is from genome assembly GCA_964650405.1 of uncultured Thermoanaerobaculia bacterium. Taxonomy (GTDB): domain Bacteria; phylum Acidobacteriota; class Thermoanaerobaculia; order Gp7-AA8; family Gp7-AA8; genus CAZYTO01. Next base: position 2,221 of record CAZYTO010000068.1, read on the forward strand.
CCGCCGCCCTCGCTCAGGGTAAAGTGAGAGAGTGCAGTGGAATCCGGAGTGGAAGGATCTCAGCGTGTCGTGGAGGGATGTGTTGGGATGACTGCTCGCAATAGCCGCCAGACGCTTCGCTCCGCTCAGCGTAAAGTGGCGGATAAACCGCCCAGCAAGCCCGAAGTTGACCTCTACCTCGACTACCTGGCTGTCGAGAAGGGCCTGGCCAAGAACTCTCTTTCGGCGTACCAGACTGACCTGCGCAGCTTCTGCCAGTATCTCGACGACCTGAAGAAGGACCTCGACGCCGTCGGGCGGCTGGACATCGTCCGCTACTTCCAGGCGTTGCGTACCGCGGGGATCTCGGCGCGGTCCGTGGCGCGGGCGCTGGCGGCCATCCGCGGGATGTACCGCTTTCTCGTAGCCGAGCGGCACCTCAAGCGCGATCCGACGGAGAACATCGAGAACCCGAAGCTGTGGACGAACCTGCCGAAATCGTTGCAGCCGGCGGAAGTCGAGGCCCTGCTGAGCGCGCCGGACCGGAGCACGACCGACGGCCTCCGCGACGCGGCCATGCTGGAGCTGCTCTACGCGACAGGGCTGCGGGTGAGCGAGCTCATTCGCGTCCGCATCGACGACCTGGTCATGGACGCCGGCTTTCTGCGCACGATGGGGAAGGGATCGAAGGAACGGATCGTGCCCTTCGGGGACAGCGCGAAGGAAGCCATCATCGCCTTCCTGGAGCGGGGGCGGCGCGAGCTCGACAAAAAGGGCGACCCGCATCTCTTCCTCTCCCGCTTCGGCAGGCCGATGTCGCGGCAGGCCTTCTGGATGAAGATCGTCCGCTACGCGCGGGAGGCCGGGATCACCTCCCACATCTCCCCGCACGTCCTGCGGCACTCCTTCGCCACGCATCTGCTCGAGAACGGCGCCGATCTCCGTTCCGTGCAGATGATGCTCGGGCACTCGGACATCTCCACCACGCAGATCTACACCCACGTCTCGCGGGCCCGTCTGCAGCGGATGTACGAGCAATACCATCCGCGAGCGTAGACCGTCTCACCGGGCATAAGATGACTGCCGACGCCGTTTCCGCCGAGGTCCAGTGAAACGCTTCTACCGCCACCTGCTTGGAATTGCCGTCGTGCTCGCCGCCTCCATCCCGGCCAGCGCGAGCATCGCGTTGTTCACCGACGGCCGCACCCTGAAGATCGAGGGCTACAAGCTCATCGATGAGGTGTCGGTGCAGCTCGTCATGAAGAACGGCGGCTCCCTCACCGTCCCACTGGCGCGGGTCGACCGGATCGTGGAGGACGAAGTCGCTCCGCCGGCCGTCGTCGCCGAGATCAAGAAGATCGTCGAAGAGGAAGGGATCTTCCCCCGCCGCTCCTGGCACTACGACGACAAGCGCGGACCGCTGGTGAAGTCGAAATTCGACAAGCTCATCGTGACCGCCGCCAAGAAGTTCGACGTCGACGCCACGCTCGTCTCCGCCGTCATCCAGGCCGAGAGCGACTTCAACCCCTACGAGCTCTCGAACAAAGGCGCGCGCGGCCTCATGCAGCTCATGCCGGCCACCGCCGAGCGTTTCGGCGTGAACGACTCGTACGACCCCGAGGCGAACATCTACGGCGGCGTCCGCTACCTGCGGTGGCTGCTGCAGACGTTCAACGGCAACGCCGACCTGGCCATCGCCGCCTACAACGCCGGCGAAGGGAACGTCTGGAAATACGACGGCGTCCCCCCCTTCCGCGAGACCATCAACTACGTGAACCGCATCGCCAAACGCATCCGCGCGCATCTCGCCGCAGCAGAACCGCCGGTGAAGAGCGCGGAAGCGGGTCGCCAAGCTCTACCCTGAGCGAGGGTGGTGGCTGGGCGGGAGCGAAGGGTCTGGCCGCAACTACAGTGGCTCGCCCACTTTACCCTGAGCGAGGGTGTTGGCTGAGCGGGAGCGAAGGGTCTCATCCGAGCACGTCCCGCCGCGACACACTGAGATCCTTCCATTCCGGATTTCTTGATTCGATCAGAGCGATCTTCTTTGCTCGGGTCCACCCTTTGATCTGCTTCTCGCGTTTCGCTGCTTCGGTCTTACTCGCCGCTGGCTCGAAGTAAACCAGCAATCGAAGTTGTAGCGTTTCGTGAATGCGTTGTCGTAGTGGCCATTGATGTGCTGCTGTGGACGCCTGATCAGGTCGTTTGTCATGCCTGTGTAGAGAGTTCGATTCGCATTCGACATGATATAGACGAACCACTGCATGTTCTTACTCTACCTCGGGCAGCTCCGCTCTAAGAACAGAGCAGTGCATGTGCCGCCAGACCCTTCGCTCCCACCCAACCCACCACCCTCGCTCAGGGTAAAGTGAGCACCACCGCTTCCGCGAGCGTCTCCGCGCTCTCCTCCGCCGGCTTCAGCGCACTGCGCAGGCTGTCGAAGCGGATGACCATCACCGTGCGGTCGTCGTCGGCCGGGCGTGTGCCGCTGTGGCGGGCTACGGCCTGGAGGATGGCGTCGCGAATGATCGTCGGCGAGCGGTCCGTGGTCCGGGCCAGCAGCGACTCGAGCTGTTCGAACCCGAACGGATCGCCCTCGGGATCCTGCGCCTCGACGATGCCGTCCGAGAGGTAGACGATGGTGTCCCCTTCCTTCAGCGCCACCTCGGCGGTTCGGGTCGTCACGTGCTCCCGCACCCCGAGCGGGAGCGACGGAACTTCGATGGCTTCCGGCGGTTCACTGCTGCGCAGCAGGTACGGATAGAGGTGGCCTGCATTCGTGTGGCGGATCGTTCCCTTCTCCAGATCGAAGATCGTGAAGGCCAGGGTCATGAACGCGCGCCGCTCGGTGGAGCGGTAGACGAGATCGTTCAGGCGGTGGAAGAGCGAGACCTCGTCCGCTCCCTCTTCCACGAGCGTCGTGATGGCGGCCTTGACCATGGCCATCACCAGGCCCGTGGAAAGGCCGTGGCCCGACACGTCGCCGATGGCCACCGCCAGCCGCGACTTGTCGAGATTGAAGACGTCGTAGTAGTCGCCGCCGATGGAGGCCGTCGGCTCGAAGTGAGCGGAGAAGGAAACGCCGCGAAACTGCGGCCCCTCCTTTGGCAGGAGGTTGCGCTGGATCGAGGCGGCGATGGCGATCTCGCTCTGCAGGCGCTCGTTCTCCGCCACGTTTGCCAGCAGCGAGGCGATCGACTCCGTCATCCGGTCGAACGAACGGGCCATCTCGCCGAGCTGGTTGGTCGGCTTCATCCCGATCCGGTAGGTGAAGTCGCCGCGCTCCACGGCCTTCGTCCCCTTCTCAATGCGGTTGACGGCCCGGGTGATGGAGAAGACGAGCACGCCCGCGAAGAGGACGGCGATCAGGTAGACGCAGAGCAGCAGGGCCGACAGGCCGAAGATGACGCCGAGGAGGCTCTGCAGGATCGTGCTGCCGTTGGCGCCGAAGTAGAAGTTGAAGAGATTGCTGGTCGGGTTGACGATGAGGAATGCCGTCTGCCGCGACTCGTCGTCCTCGCCGGTGTGCCAGTCCGTCAGCGACGCCACATCCAGCCAGACGATGTTGCTCAGCGGCGGCCAGAGCGCGCGGAAGATGATGGGGCCCCCTTCTTCATCGTTGAAGTAGATGTTGCCGTTGACATGCCCGTTCCCGGCCGAGACGTGCGTCTTCCCCGCCTTCTCGTCGGAGATCCGGACGATCATCCCGTCCTTCTCGAAGATGGCGTTGACCCAGTTCTCGTCGATGGGTTGGACGAAGACGATCGACCGCATCATCTCGCCGCTCCGGTCCGCGGCGTGGCGAGAGACGACGAGCAGGGTCTGGTGGTCGCGGTAGACGATGGCGCTGACGCTCTTTTTCTTCAGCCAGTCGGGAAGGGCCGTATCGGTGTGTTTGGCGCTGTCGTAGATCTCCAGCGACTTGAGCGTCTCGGACGGCTTCACGCCGGTCATCGAATACTCCAGCGTGGCCGTCTCGAGCTGGCCGAGGCTGGCCTGCCGCTCGCCGCGGAGCGCGGCCTGGCTCATCAGGCCGCCGATGGCGTAGGCGATGGCCAGCAGCAGCACGCCGAAGAGGAAGAACGGCAGCACGCCGATCATTACGTAACTGAGGAAGAGCCGCCGCCCCACGCGCCAGAAGAGGTGGCGCAGCAGCCAGCGCGTCATCAGCGCCACGCCGTAGAGCGTCACGGCGATGCACAGCAGGATGCAGCAGAAGGAAAAGAAGCCGAGGAGGCCGGTGGGAACACCGAGGCCGCGCACCAGCGGGCGGACCTGCTCTGCGACGATGGCCGCGACCAGCGCCACAGCCCAGATGATCAGCAGGCGCAGGGCGCGCCCCGATCGCCGCGGCGGCGGCTCGGGCTGCAGTATGGGAGGCGTCATCGTTCGGCTCTGGACAGCCATCGCCCGGAGGTAGAGCATACCGTCGCGAGCGACATGGCGGTATACGCAGATTTCAATGAACAGTTCCGGCCGCGGCCGGCTCTCTGGCGCCTGGCCGTCGTATCCCTCTGCCAGTTCGCCATTTCCCTCCTCATCGCCAACACCCTCGTCTCACTGGCGGAGATGGGAATGCTGGCCCATGAGGCCATGCCCAAACGGTGGGTGTTCCACGCCACGGCCATCAGCACGATCCCGCGGATGTCGGAGCCGGAGCCGCAACTGACGGCCGGGACCGCCCTGGTCCTCGTGCTCCTCGGCGCGCTCGTCCTGACCCTCTGGCCGACGCGCAACACGCTGGCCCGGCGGCTCTTCGTCAGCGTCTTCGCCCAGGCCGTGGCCGTCTTCGGAGCCACGGCGTTCGCCTTCCGGCACGCGTCGCTCCTCGGGCTTGCCGTGGCCCTGGCCGCGGCCTGGCTCTGCGCCCGGGCCGAGCTGCGCGCCATCGGCGTGCTGGCCAGCGTCGTCCCGCTCGATCGTCCCCTGCCGCGGCTCAAGCATTGGTTCGTTCGCATCGTCCCGCCCATGGCCGCCATGGCCTGCGTGCCCCTCCAGCGCAACTGGTGGCTGGCCGCGGGCCTCACCGTAGTCACCCTGCTCATGAATACGTCGAAGCGGCCCACGCGCTTCGAAGTGGTCGAGGAGCCGGAGCTCCGGGAAGCGGCGGCGACGTTGTCCATCGTCGCCGTCGCCGTCCTGGCGTTCTCCGTCTGGATGTGGCCGCGCAAGCTCGTCGTCACGACGAAGGGCGTGCGCGTGGAACGGTTCGTCAGATCTCCCGCAGGGCGGTCGTGATCGGCATCCGCGCTCCGCGGATGGCCGGCATGGCGCCGCCGTAGATGCCCGCCACCAGGGCGATGATGAAGCCGGAGATCATCACCCCCGTGTCGATCCGGAAGTTGAACGCCACCTCGGAGAAGGTCACCCAGTTCGTCGTGCCGGTGGAGAGCCCGTTGATGGGCAGGGCCAGCAGCAGGCCGGTCAGCGCGCCGAGGACCGCCACGATGGCGCTTTCGAGCATGACCGTGCCGATGACCGTGCGGCGGTTGAAGCCGAGCGCCCGCAGTGTGGCCAGCTCGCGCTGGCGCGGCGCGATGGCCGAGAACATCGTGTTGGCCGTGCCGAGAATGGCGCCGAGGATCATGAAGAAGGTCACGATCCCCACCAGCACCTTGATGCCGGCCAGCCCCGTCCCCTCCGTCTGCGACTCGTAGTAGCGGATCTCCGGCTTCACGTCGAGCTTCAGCCGGTTGTCGGTGCGGATGGCCTCCTCCACCTGGTGCAGCGCCGCGGCATCCACCGGCCGCACCAGCACGGAGGAGTAGGCTTCGCGCTTGCGGGCCTTCATGATGTAGTCGGCGTCTCCCCAGATCTCCGAGTCGAAGGCCGTCCCCTCGGCGTCGAACGTTCCCACGATGGACCACGTCTGCGGGCCGAAAACAAAGGAGTCGCCGACGTGGAGGTTCGTGAAGCGCCGGCTGACCCGGCGGGAAACGATCAGCTCGTTCGAGCCGGGCCGGAACATCCGCCCCTCGACCATCTTGATGTACGGCCGGATCTCGAACGAGGCCGGCGTGACGCCGCGGACCGTGACGTTGGAGCCCTTGGGCGCTCCTTCGCGGGGCAGCTTGAAGATGAGCACTCCCTCCGGCGCCACCAGCGGCTGGCCGTGGCTGTCGCGGGCCAGTCCCGGCAGCGTGCGGATGATGTGCGTGGCGTCGATGGTCACCCAGCTCGTGATCTCCGCCTCGGCACCCTCGCGCATGATGATCAGGTTGTCCTTCGAGCCCGAGGCCACGGTCGTCTTCAGCACGCCGTTCTTCAGCGCCATCATGGACAGCATCACGGCGATGACCACGCCGATGCCGAAGATGGACAGGGCCGTGGAGACCCGCCGGGCCTTCAGGTTGCCGAGGATGTAGGACAGCGGAATCCGGCGCAGCGACAGCAGGGCGAACACCAGCGGGATGCCCACGAAGATGACCAGCGGGAGCAGGCCGAGGATGGTTTTCACAAGTGATTGTCCGTTCATAGCCGTCTCCTAAACCACGCGCCGCAGACCGTCCACCACGCTCAGGCGCGTGGCGTTGCGGGCGGGCAATCCGCCGGCGAGCAGTCCCACCAGCAGCGATACGCCGATGCAGACCAGGGCCGGTACCGGGTAGATGGTGAAGTTCACCAGCATGCCCTGGGTCAGCTTCTCCATCGGCGTGATCCCGTAAATCAGCTTGCCGAGCACGATGCCCAGAAAGCCGCCGGCCAGGGTGAGCAGAATGAACTCGGTGAGCATCAGCAGCAGGACCAGCCGCTGGCCGAAGCCGATGGCCTTCAGCACGGCGATCTCCGTGACGCGCTCGCGCGCCGACATGCTCATGGTGATGGCCGCAAGCAGGATGACCATGAACACCGCGCAGGTACTGATGCTGGTGAAGAGCAGCTTGATGTTTCCCATCATGGCCATGAAGCCGGCCTGGAACTCTTTCTCCGTCAGCGTCTCGGTCGGGTCTTCGCTGTTCTTGAACATCGCGTCGACCTGCTGGCTGACCGCGGCCATCTGCGCCGCGTCCTTGATCTTCAGCCAGAACGTCCCCACCCGGGCCCGACCCATCACGCCCGCCGATTCGTCGTGGTACTTCATCTGGTAGTACAGCGAGGAGTTGTTGATGCGGTGGTGGTACGTGCCGCGGATGGTCAGTTCGGCGTCGTACGGGAAGAGAGCCCGCATGAGCGTGATGCGGTCGCCGACCTTCCAGCCGAAGCGATTCATCAGCTCATCGCCCACGATGCAGCCGCGGCGGTCGTTCTTGAACTCCTCGAGCTGTTTCGGGTCGATCTTGTAGTCGTCGAAGACCGTGGCCATCTTGTCGGGATCGACGGCGAAGTTGGCGAAGAAGTTGCGCTTGTCTTTGTAGTACGCCCCGATCCACTGCAGCTTGGCGACGTCGATCACGCCCGGGACCTGTTTCAGCTTCTCCTCATGCGAGTACGGCAGCGGGTTGGCCAGCGAGACCACAGACTGGACGACCAGGCGGTTCGCTCCCTCTCCCTGGTTGCCGTACAGGTCGAAGGCTTTCAGGATCGAGAGCAAGGTACCGACGAAGAAGAAGATCACCGCCATCAGGAAGAGCGTGAGCAGGGCACGCGTCCTGTTGCGGAAGAGGTTCCGGCGGACGAGCTTGAAGTATTTCATGGTCAGCCTCTGGCCACGGCTTCCGCGGCGCCGTACGCCCCCTCGGCCAGTAGTCCCTTCTCCAGGTGCAGCGTCCTTTGCGCATGCTGCGCCGCCTTCGGGTCGTGCGTGACCATGACGATCGTCTTCGAGAACTCCTTGTTCAGACGCTGCAGGAGGTCGAGCGTCTCCTGGGCGTTGACGGCGTCGAGGTCGCCCGTGGGCTCGTCGGCGACCAGCAGGGTCGGGTCGGTGACGATGGCCCGGGCGATCGACACGCGCTGTTCCTGACCGCCGGAAAGCTGGCGGGGATAGTGGAACATCCGGTCGCCGAGACCGACGATCTGCAGGGCCGTCTCGACGTGCTGCCGGCGCTCTTTCTTGCTCAGCTTCGTGAGCAACAGCGGCAGCTCCACGTTCTCGAAGGCATTCAGCACGGGGATGAGGTTGTAGAGCTGGAAAATGAACCCGACATGCCGGGACCGCCAGCTCGCCAGGGCCGTCTCGGTGAACTTCGAGATCTCCTTCTCATCGACCACGACGCGGCCGCTGGTGGGCCGGTCGATGCCGGCAATGAGATTCAGCAGCGTGGTCTTGCCGGAGCCCGACGGCCCCATGAGCGCCAGAAAGTCGCCGCGCGGAACGTCGAGGGTGATGCCGTTCAATACCGGCACGTCGAATTGATCGCGGCGATACACCTTCCGCACGTTGTCGATCCGGACCAGGGTCTCCATGCGTTCGTTCTCCTCTGTTAATCAACGGGTGATTGGGGTATCAGGGTATTGGGTATCAGGTGTCACGTTCTCGATACCTGGTACCTGGTACCCGCTTATCAGGGCGTTGTCACTCTCCCAGCCGAACGACCTGCCCATCCTTCAACTGATCGATCTTCTCGATGGCGATGCGCTCGCCGGATTTCAGACCGTCCTTCACTTCGATACGGCCGTCGCGGGTCTCGCCGGTGACGACCTTGCGCAGCGACACGCGGCCCTTGTCGTCCACCACGGCCACCTTCCCGGCGGCGATGGCGGCAGCCGGCAGCCAGATCTTCGGCGGCTCCTGCAGCTCGGCGTCGCTCCGGCGCGTCTCGAGGAACGACACCGTGGAGCTCATCTCCGGCAGCAGGCGCTCCCCCGGATCGAGGATCCTCACCTTGACCTGGACGATGGCCTTGGCCCGGTCCGCCGTGGGGATGATCTGCCGCAGCACGCCGCGCCACTTCTTTCCGGGAAACGCATCGACGGTCACCTCGGCCGGCTGCCCTTCGTGCACCTGGCCGATGCTCCCTTCGTTCACGTCGACGACGGCTTCGAGTGTGTTGAGGTCCACGAGCGTGCAGATGGCGCCCGCCGGAAGCGTGCCGGCCACCTGTCCCATCATCACGGACGAGATCACCTCGCCCACTTCCGTGTTCTTCGTGGCGATCGTGCCGTCGAACGGAGCGCGCACGACCATGTCCTGCATGTTGATCTCGATCTGGTGGACGCGGGCCCTGGCCGCCTCCAGCGCCGTGGCGGCGTTGTCGTAGAGCGACTTGCTGGCCACGCCCTGCTTCCACAGCGCCGCCTGGCGGTGGTAGTCGAGCTGGGCCTGCGTCAGCGCCGCGTTCGCCTCGTCGAGCTGGGCCTGGACGTTTGTGCTCTCCAGCACCGCCAGCAGGTCGCCGCGGCGGACCTTCATCCCCGTGTCGATCGGCAGTTGCACGACCTTGCCGGAGATCTTCGGCGTGATCTTCGACTGCTTGTCCGCCACGAGGTAGCCGGTAGCCGAAAGCACTCCCGGATGGGCGACGTTGACCGACGGCTTGACGACGATGGTCTCGAGGGCCGGGGCGCTGCGCGGCACGACGTACTTCTCGTAGCCGGCGTACCCCGCCACGGCCAGCACGGCCACGACGATGATCCAGACGAGGATGCGTACGAAGGGGAACGGACGGCGCTCGCGCTCCTCTTCATCGCGGTGGATTCTCAGCGCCCCGAGGTCGGGGCGCGGCTTCTCTTCGGCAACGCTCATAAGATGATTCCGGGTCGGATTCGGCTCGCGCATTGTAACGACAAAAAAATAGCGGCAAAGGCCCGCGCGCGCCGCTGCCGGAGGTCATTTCAGAAACGTGACGTTTGTCAGGAGGGCGAGCGGGAGGCGGCGAGCGGCGAGCGGGGCCGTGGAGACGAGGGCCGAGCCGCTTTCTACAGCTTGTAGAGAGCCGCGGCCTCCCCGCTCGCTGCTCGCCCCGATCCGCTCGCCCGCCCCTGCCCTGACGAGTGCCCGTTCAGAAGCTCCGGAAGTGCGCTCCCGCTTCGAGCGTCGAGGCCACATGCATCCGCGACTCCCGCCCGTCGCAGTACGCCCAGTCGTGGCTGATGCCGGTCACCATGAGCGACTCGTCCGGGCAGAGCTCGCCGAGGGCCAGGCCCAGTGTGTGGACGTCCGTGCGGTCGCTGGACTGCACGACGAAGGTCGAGTCGAACGGCAGCTCGATCACCACACCCAGCCGGCAGACGGCATCGTGCAGTTCGCTGTAGTCGTTCCCGTTCGTCAGGCTGTGGCGGATGAGGAGGAAGTCGCGCGACCGGCTGAAGTGCGTACAGCCGACGATCAGGCGCGTCTCCGGCTCGAGCTGGGTGCGGAGGTACCGGACCAGCGGCGCCGCGTGACGTCCTTCCGGGAGCCACACCTGCCAGCTCTGGTCGAAGTTCGGCTCCGCGCCGAGCCGCCGCATCGCGTTCGTCACGCCGATGGTCAGCTCGCCTTCGTAGCAGATCTGGAACAGCTTGATCTCACCCATCACACCCTCCCGGCGCTACGGTTTACGAACGGAATGATAGACGAGGGAAGCGGAAGTTGCCAATTTCGCTGGTCGCTGATCGCTGGCCGCTGGCCGCTGGCCGTAGTTTGGTCGACGGCAGACCGGCGTGCTCCAAGGCAGTGATGAGGCGGTCGAAAAAGTCGTCGACGGTCATCTCCCGTAGAGCACCCGCGCCAGTTCCCGCATCAACTCGGGCTCGGTCAGGTCCGGCCTTTGGGAGCGCAAACCAGCCTTTGCGAATTCGTGCGCCAGCTCACTCATTTGCATGGCCAGCCTGAATCTTCCATCGGGTCCGAGCCTGTCATGCAGCTCCTCCTGAATCTGTGCTGCCTTCTCGGAAGTGTCGAGAGCTCGCATCGCGATCCATCATGGCCATCATGGCACACGCGATGCCGGCTTGCCGCTGGGCAAACGTTCAGAGGAATCCGGGAGCGGTCATCGGGACCCTGAGAACCGGTACCCGTTACCCGTTACCCGGTACCCGTTACCCGCGAGCCTACTTCCCCGCGGCCGCCGCGCCCGCCCCCACCCCCCACTGCCCAAGCATCCAGGCGTAGTCCGCGGCTGTGTCTTTCAGGGCGTCGTAGCGGCCCGACGCACCGCCGTGGCCGGCGCCCATGTTCACCCGGAGGATGATGGGATTGCTCGAGGTCGTGTTGTCGCGGAGCTTGGCCACCCACTTCACCCCTTCCCAGTAGCCGACCTGGGAGTCGTTGAGCGACGTGCGCACGAGCATGTTGGGATACGGCTTCTTCGTCACGTTCGAGTAGGGGTCGTAGCTCTTCATGTAGACGTAGGCGGCCTTCTCGTTCGGGTTGCCCCACTCGATGTACTCCTGCGTGGTGAGCGGGAGAGTCGCGTCGAGCATGGTATTCATCACATCGACGAACGGCACGTAGGCCACGACGGCCTTGAAGAGGTCGGGGCGCATGTTCGTCACGGCGCCCATGAGCAGGCCGCCGGCGCTGCCGCCGCTGATGACGAGCTTCGACGGCGTCGTGTACTTCTCCTTCACCAGGTGCTCGCCGCAGGCGATGAAGTCGGTGAAGGTGTTCTTCTTCGTCATCATCCGGCCTGCCTCGTGCCACTCCTTCCCCATGTCGCCGCCGCCGCGGATGTGGGCGAGCGCGTAGACGACGCCGCGGTCGAGCAGGGGCAGCCGGGCCGCGCTGAAACCGGCGTTGGACGATGAGCCGTACGAGCCGTACGCCGTCAGCCAGAGCGGGTTCGTGCCGCTGTGGGGATCGACGCCCTTCTTGTAGACGATGGACACCGGCACCTTCACGCCGTCCGAGGCCGTGGCCCAGATGCGCTCGGAGACGTACTGCGTCTTGTCGTACCCCGGCACCTCGGTCTGCTTGAGGAGCGTCGAGGTGCGGGCCTCCATGTCGTAGTCGTAGACCGAGCCCGGCGTGACGAACGAGTTGTACGAGTAGCGAAAGACCTTCGTGTCGAACTCGTGGTTCGGCGCACCGCCCAGCGAATACGCCGGCTCGGGGAAGTTGATGCGGTGCGACTTGCCGTCCCGCAGGTCGACGATCTCGAGCTGGGAGAGGCCGTTCTCCCGCTCCCGGGCCACGAGGTAGTTCGCGAAGACGTCGATCGACTCGATGCGCACCGGCTTGCGGTAGGGAATCACCTCCGTCCAGTGCTTCTGGGCAGGGTCGGCAATGGGCGCGCTGACGACGCGGTAATTGCTCCCGGCGTCATTGGTGAGGAAGTAGAAGCGATCGCCGCGCTGGTCGCCGACGTACTTGTGCCCCTCCTTCCGCGCCAGGAGGAGCCGGGGCTTCGCGGCCGGATCGCCGGCCGGGATGACCGATTCTTCCGTCGTGGTCTTGCTGTCCGAATGGATGAAGAGCCACTCGCCGCTCAGCGACCGGCCCACTTCGAGGTCGTAGAGCTCGTCCTTCTCTTCGTAGACGAGCGGATCGTCCTTACCGCCGAGGGTATGCCGGTAGAGCCGCCACTGCCGCTTGGCCGGGTTCTCGACGGTGTAGAAGATGGTCTTGTTGTCCGCCGCCCAGACCACCGAGCCGGCCTTCTCCGCCACGGCCGTCTCGACGTCGCTCCCCGTCCGCAGGTCACGCACGTGCAGGGTGTACTGCCGGTAGCCGGTGTTGTCAGTCGAGTACGCGAGCAGGTTGCCGTCGTCGCTCGGGACGTACGCGCCGAGGCCCATGAACTTCTGCCCCTCGGCGAGCTTGTTCATGTCCAGCACGATCTCCTCGGCCGCGCTGGTCGAGCCCCTCTTCCGCGCATAGAACGGGTACTGCTTCCCCTCCTCCGTACGCGTGTAGTAGTACCAGCCGTGGTCGCGGTACGGCACGTTCGTGTCGGTCTGCTTGATGTGCCCGAGGATCTCGTCGTAGAGCGTCTTCGACAGCGCCGCATTGCCCGCCGTCATGGCCTCGGCATACGCGTTCTCCGCCTTCAGGTAGTCGATGACCTCCGGGTTGCTCTTCTCCCGGATCCATCCGTAGTTGTCGACCCGCGTATCGCCATGGACCGTCACCGGCTTCGGCACCTTCTTCGCCACCGGCGGCTTCGGCGCCTCGGAGGCAGCGAGGAAGAGGAATGCAGCAAGGATCAGGAGAGCAGGCTTCATGGACAGACCTCCATTCGCAACGTTTGACGAGGGGAGAGTGTAGCGGGTTGGGGGCCGCTCAGATTGTACGTCGTGACGCGCTGGAAACCGCGGCTCGGTTGATCTCACTGCTCGCAACCCTCGGCGCCTCATTTCGTCGAATGAGCTGTGGCTGACATACTCACGCTGCCATGGAATCCTGGCGATCCCGGCTCCGCGCCGGGCCTGCAGCGGGCATTCCTGCTCTGGTCCTCGGTGGTTTTGCTCCTCGGATCGACCTCACTGATCCTCGTCGGAATGAGCGCTTTCGGTTACCTCACTGTCGCCGCCCTCAGACGCCGTCGTCCTCTCCTCGCCTTCTCCTTCTCTCTCGTGGCCTGGCTTCCGTTGGCTCTCCAGACATGCCGACGTCTGGCCTTCGTGGTCGAATACCGTGCGCTCGATCGCCCGGACGGCTACGGCTCGCCGGTGGCGTTCCTCGTCGGTCTCATCTTCGAGCAGATGCTATTCCTGCCGTTGAGTGCGATGATCGCGTTGCTCTGGTGGCGGTCGCGCAGGAGCCGCGCGGCGAGCGCCGCTTCATAGAGTAGGATCCCGTGACCTTCGGCATTGACCTCGTCAGGCAAGCCTTCCGAGCCCGGGAAGTGAGCTGGTGGCCCGGCACTACTGGTATCCACGATCTTCGCCTGCATCGAGGCCGAGGTGATCGGCACATTTGTTTAGGGCGGCGGGGCGGCCCGAACGCCAAGTCTCCGCCGGGACGGATACCGATCTGCAGGTCGAGCCAGACGCGGTGATCGCTGCGCCCAAAAACCCCTGACGATTCTGCACGAGCCTGCGGCACAAACCCTTCATCCTTCATCCTTTATCCTTCATGCTTTTCCCCCACCCACGAGAATTCGGCACGACGCAGTCGTGCCCACGGCACGACGCAGTCGTGCCCTACACCCCCCTCCCTTCGCCGTTCCCTCCCCTTCGCCCTTCTCCCTTTGTCCCCCCTGTCACCAACCTTCCCCGGCGGCGTATTAGCGGGCAAGAGGATCAAATGACCACCACACTCACCCGCTTGTGCCTCGCTTCCCTCCTGCTCTGCACCGCCGTCAGTGCGGTCGCACAGTCGCCGTCCCCAACCCCGAGCTCGCCCGCCGTCACAGTCACGGAGATCGACAGCGCCGACCTGCGCGAGCGGTTCATGTCCGTCCTGGCCAACTATCCCCCCTCGGTCGGAGCCGTCCTGAAGACCGATCCGACGCTCTTCAACAATCACGACTACCTCGCCTCCTATCCCGCCCTGGCCTCGTTCATCGCCGAGCACCCGGCCCTCGTCCACAGCCCCGACTACTACCTCGAGCACGTCACCATCCGCGGCAACGTGGTCCCGGACCCCATCAACATCCGCATCCTCGACCGCACCATGAACGACCTCGTTCCGTTTGCCGTCTTCCTGGTCATCGCCGGCATCGCCGTCTGGCTGATCAAGACCGTCATCGAGCACCGGCGCTGGAGCCGGGCCACCCAGACCCAGACCGAGATGTTCCGGAAAGTCTTCGACCGTTTCGGCACGAACGAAGAGCTGCTGGCCTACCTGCAGAGCGACGCCGGCAAACGGATCGCCGAGGCGGTGTCGCTGCCCGTGGTGAGCACGCAGACCATCGGGGCTCCGTTTCAGCGGATCCTCTGGACCGTGCAGATCGGCATCGTCGCCACCATGCTCGGCCTCGGCCTGCAGCTCGTGAGCTGGCGCGTACCGGTCGAAGCCGCCACCGCCGTGTCCGCCATGGCCATCATCGTCCTCTCCATCGGCATCGGCTTCGTCTTCTCCGCCATCGCCTCGCACCTCCTCTCCCGCCGCTTCGGCATGCTGCCCCAGCAGGCACTGAACCCCCACGAGTGATCCGCGTATGTCATCATCAAGTGTGATGAGCAGCTTCGTGACGATGAGCGAAACGGTCTTTCCCAGCGCAGGAACGGCGGACGAGGTCGACGCGTCGCTGCGCATGGACGAAGACGCCTTTCGCGCCTTTTACGAACGGACGGCCCGGCCGGTGTGGGCGTATCTCATGCGCCTCACCGGCGATCCGCACACGGCCGACGACCTGCTGCAGGAGGCGTACTACCGCTTCTACAGGGCCGCGGCCAACCACGAGTCGGAGAGCCACCGCCGCAACTCCCTCTTCCGCATCGCCACCAACCTGGCCCGCGACCTCGGCCGTCACAAGCGCCGCCACCCGGAAGCGGCCATGCCAGAGGATGCGGCCGACCGCCACATGCACGGAAACCAGACCGAGCACCGTACCGATCTGACCCGGGCCATGGCCCAGCTCAAGCCGGAGCAGCGGGAGCTGCTGTGGCTTGCCTACGGCCAGGGCTTCTCGCACGACGAGATCGCCGGCGTCATCGGCGTCAAGCGGGGCGACGTGAAGACGCTGCTCTACCGCACCCGGCAAAAACTGGCCACGCTGCTGCGCAACGGGGGGTGGAACCGTGGATGACACCACCTGCCCGCGCGAATCCGAAGTGCTCGACGTCCTCGGCGCCGGCCGCACCCCCGATGGCGAGCTTGCCGCTCACGTCGCCGCCTGCCCGGACTGCAGCGACCTCGCCACTGTGGCCGCGGCCGTGCTCGACGATCGCAACACGGCCATGCAGGAAGCGAGCGTCCCTCCCTCCGGCGCCGTCTGGTGGCGGATGCAGGTGCGCGCCTACTACGACGCCCAGCGCACCGCCTCCCGTACCGCCACCGTCGTCCAGGCCGTCGCCCTCTTCGGCGCGCTCCTCCTGGCCGCCTCGTTCCTCGGCCGCCAGGCCCTCGTCTCCGCCCTCACCTCCGTCACCCACCTTCCCCTGGCGCCCTGGAGCATCCCCCTCGCCGTGGCGGTCGCCCTTCTTGCCGTCACTACGCCGGTGGTCCTATGGATGGCCATGGCCGATTCGAAGGCGGAAGGCAGAGGGCAGAAGGCAAGTGATCAGGAGCAAAACGGTGCCATTCCCCAGATGTAGGGCACGACCGCGTCATGCCGAACCCTCGTGGGGCGGTGGGGGGCGTGATGGTCGATCGAGAAGGCGACCATCGTCAGATCCCCGCGGCGCGCCGCAGCGCCGCCCGCGCCAGCAGCCGCGTCGAGTCGAGCACCGGCAGCGGCGAATTGCCATCGTTGAGGATCAGCGGAAGCTCCGTGCACCCCAGCACGACGGCGTCGCACCCTTCGTCCTTCATCCGCGCGATGACACCCTGGAAGTACGCGATGGACTCCGGCTTGAAAACGCTGCACACCAGTTCGTCCATGATGATCCGGCTGCACTCCTCCCGCTCCTCGGCAGTCGGACGAACATACGCCAGTCCCCGTGCCACGAGCTTCTCCGGATACACCTCGCTCTCCACCAGCCAGCGCGTGCCCGTCACTCCCACCCTCCGGAGTCCCCGTGACACCGCCTCCTCCGCCACGACCTCAGCGATGTGCAGCCACGGCAGCGGCGAGCGTCCCTCCAGGTACGGAAAGGCCCGATGGATCGTGTTGTCCGGACAGATGAGAAACGCCGCCCCGCTCTTCCCCAGCCTCTCCGCCGAATCGAGCATCAGTTCCGCCACGCCCCGCCAGTCGTCGCGCTCCAGACACGCGACGTAATCCGCCAGCGAGTGCGAGTGCATCGACACCTGTGGATGCGCATGCGCCGCCCCAAGGAACCGCGCCCCTTCAACGGCAATCGTCCGATAACAGAGCGCCGCCCCTTCCGCGGAGCAGGCCACGATGCCGATGGGATTCATCCCCTTTCAGCCTTCCCGCCTTTCAGCCTTTCAGCCTTGCACCGCCCCCGCCCTCTCCGTCCCGCAATGCGCGCAGAACGGCAACAGCTCGTGCCGCACGTTGCCGCAGTGTTCGCAGGTGCCGAAGAGTCGCGTACCGCACGACGGGCAGACGTACGGCTCCTCGGTGGCAGGTGAGGCGAGGGCGGCCGCGGCGAGCTTGCGGATGGAGCGGCGGGTCCAGAACGCGTAGCGCAGGGGGCCGCGGCGGATGGGGTATTCGCAGATGGGGCAGAGGAAACGCTCGTAAGCGTCGCGGTACTGCTTGATCAGGGCGGCGGCGCGCGGATGCTTCGTGGCCTGCAGCAGGTAGACCAGCACGCGCACCACGAGCACGAGCGACGCCACGAGCAGGATGTACTTGAAGTAGCGGGTGGGGAAGTTCTCGTGGATGACCAGCACCACCTTCACCAGCACGGCCAGGGCGAGGGCGTAGAGGAGCGGCGCGTAGAGCGTCGTCCGCCAGCGGTAGAGCACCCAGGCCGCGGCGAAGAGGATGGGCACCAGGAAGAGCAACTGCAGCGCGGCCAGGCGGAGGTGGTGGATGCGGTCCCGCCGCTCCAGCTCTTTCTGGGCCCGGTCGCGCTGCACCGTCAGGCGCGCGTCGATCCCGCTCTTCGACGCCTCCAGCGCACGCTGCTCCTCGCTCCGCTTCTCCAGTTCCGCGTTCAGGGCCTGGTAGCGCTCCTGGTTGGCGATGAAGAGGCTTTCGCTCTGGGCCACGGTGGTCTTCTCCGTCGCCGTGGGCGCGATGCCCTTCTCCAGGTTGCGCTTCTGCACCTCCAGGAGCTGATTCATCGTCTCCTGCGAGCTGGTCGTGCTGTCCTTCAGCAGCGTCTGCCGGGCGTTGAGGCTCTCGATCTCGTGCTTGACCGCGTCGAGCTTCTGGTCGGCGGCCTTCTCCTGCGCCACCAGCGCCGGATCGACGATCCCCTGCTCGACCTCCGCCAGTTGCGGCCCGGGCGCCTCCGCGATGTCGTCGACGACGAAGCCGAGGAGCCAGAAGAAGAGCAGCCCGGCCAGGGCCGTGAAGAGGACGACTCCGACGCGATGGAGCCAGGGGCCGCGGGGAGAGGCAGGCATGCGTTGCTCCTTTTGAACCGCTTGGAGGATTCCGGTGCGGTCATTCTACGTGGGGAGTGCAGAGAGAAGAGTGGTTAGCGGTTAGTGGTAGTTCGTGAAGATGAGCTTCAAATCCGCCGGCGGACGCATCACCGGGAGGGTCCCGGTGCCGCAGCCGGTCGCCATCGCCCACCCCGACTCTCTCTGCCTCGACCCCATCCGCGCCCGACTCCCCCTCGGCGACGAAGCGCAGAAGCCCCTGACGTTCCGCCGCGCCTCGAACAGCGTCGACGTCGCCGCCGGCGCCGCGAGCAAGCCCCTCCTCTACGTCCTGCACAGCGAGGGCACCGCGTGGGTCTTCGACGCTGCCGGCAAGCCGCTCCTCATTGACCTGGTCCTCGACGCTGGCGGCCCGCCCACCCCGACGCACATCATCGTCACCGGCGACGGAAGGATCGGCGGATGCAGCCGTGGCGCCGTCGCCGGCACCGTCGCCAGCGTCTGGATGGAACGCACGCGTAGGGGCGGTGCGCCAGAGGACACGAAAACGTCGCAGCACACCAACCATAGCCTTCTCCCCGCCTGGTCCGCGACGAGCGCAGGTCATCCCGCTCGGCGGCGGGGAGAAGGTGCCCGAAGGGCGGATGAGGGGGCCGTTCGCACCGCCGTATCGCCGTTACGGGCCAAGTCACCCCTCATCCGGCTTCGCCACCTTCTCCCCGCTGAGGTCTCGCGGCGCCGTGCTCGTGGCAGTGCGGCGGGGAGAAGGCTATGGCTTGGTGTGTTGCGAACCTGCGGTGCGCTCGCGATGACACGGCACCGAACCGCCGTAACCCGAAGCGCAAGAGCCGAAGCATCTGTCTCGGCGTAAGGCTGAAAGGCTGAAAGGCTGGAAGGAAACCCCGCGCTGCCTCTGGCCCTTTC
>CAZYTO010000069.1:0-20952 GCA_964650405.1 uncultured Thermoanaerobaculia bacterium
CGTTTACGCCGAGCTACCGCGGCTTCGATATTTTCGGCTCCAGCACGGCGGTCGGCACCACGGCGTAATCGCAGGCCGCCATCGCCCTGCATCAGCCGCCCAGCACCCCGCCGCGGTCCACCCACGGGGGAAGAGGTGGCCACAACCGGCCCCCCGTCTCCGCCTGGCGGGCAGGCAGGACGGGGTCACATCTTCCCTCCGCGTTCTCCGCGCCTCCGCGTGAGCGCCTCCGCGTGAGCGGCGGGGGTCACATCTCCATCACGCTGTCCACCAACGAGCGAAGATGTGACCCCACCCGGCCCCCCGTCTCCGCGTGGCGGGCAGGCAGGACGGGGTCACATCTTCCCTCCGCGTTCTCCGCGCCTCCGCGTGAGCGCCTCCGCGTGAGCGGCGGCGGGGTCACAGCTCCATCACGCTGTCCACCAACGAGCGAAGATGTGACCCCACCCGGCCCCCCGCGCCTCCGCGTGAGCGTCTCCGCGTGAACGGCGGGGGTCACATCTCCATCACGCTGTCCATCAACAAACGAAGGTGTGACCCCACCACCTCTTGGATACGCCTTGAATAGAAGATGTGACCCCATTCCTCGCCTGACGCCGAACTGTGACCCCTCCTGGCCTGACCCGCCCCTGTCCGCAGGCCGCGCGCCCGTTGTAGATCCTTCCCCGCTCCGCGCTTCATAATCGCCCCATGGGTTTCTTCGATGTCGCAGCCCGCGGCTCCTCGGTACGAACGGAGATCACGGCCGGCCTCTCCACGTTCCTGGCCGTGGCCTACATCATCGTGGTCAATCCGGCCATCCTGAAGGCGGCCGGGCTGCCGGTGGGAGCCAGCACGGTGGCCACCATCTGCGTGGCGGCGGTGGGGACGCTGCTCATGGGCCTGGTAGCGAACCGGCCCATCGCCGTGGCGCCGTACATGGGAGAAAACGCCTTCATCGCCTTCGGCCTGGCGGCGTTGGGCATCACCTGGCAGCAGCGCCTGGGCGCCGTGTTCCTGGGTGGCCTCGTCTTCCTGGTCATCTCGCTGGCCGGGTTGCGGGCCTGGCTGGCCAACGCCATCTCGCCCAGCCTCAAGTTCAGCTTCGCCGCGGGCATCGGGCTCTTTCTCGCCTTCATCGGCCTCAACGAGACCGGGATCGTGACCGCCGGAACGGGCGTGCCGGTGCGGATCGGCGACCTGCACAGCAGCGAGGTGTTGCTGGCCATCGCCGGATTCGTGGTGATCATGGTCCTGCTGCAGCGGCGGGTGCGGGGCGCGATCCTCATCGGGATGGTGGCCACGGCCCTGGCCGGCATCGCCCTCGGCCTGGGCCATGCGCCGCGGGCCATCGTGGCCATGCCCTTCCGCGGCGACCTGAGCCTGGCCCCCATCGCCCTGCAACTCGACATCCCCGGCGTGCTCAAGCTGTCATTCCTCCCCGTCCTGCTCACTCTCTTCCTCATGAGCTTCCTGGACACCCTGGGCACGCTGGTGGGGGTGGGCGCGGCGGGCGGAATGCTCGACGAGCAGGGCAACTTCCCCGGCATCGAAAAGCCGATGATCGTGGACGCCCTGGCCTGCACGCTCAGCGGCCTGCTGGGTACCTCCACCAGCGGCGCCTACATCGAGTCGGCCGTGGGGATCCGGGACGGGGCGCGCACGGGGCTGGCGGCCATCACCACGGCGGCCATGTTCACCGTCTCGCTCTTCTGCATTCCGCTGGTCGAGCCGCTGCAGCAGCTCCGCTTCGCCTACGGCCCGGCCCTCATCGCCGTGGGCGCGCTGATGCTCGACACCGTCCGAGGCATCGACTTCGCGGACGTGACCGAGCTCGTCCCTGCCTTCGCCACGATCGCCATGATGGCCTTCACCTACA
Organism: uncultured Thermoanaerobaculia bacterium; assembly: GCA_964650405.1. Taxonomy (GTDB): domain Bacteria; phylum Acidobacteriota; class Thermoanaerobaculia; order Gp7-AA8; family Gp7-AA8; genus CAZYTO01. Next base: position 1,859 of record CAZYTO010000069.1, read on the forward strand.
ACATCGCCAACGGCCTCACCGCCGGCCTGGTGCTCCACCCGGTGATGAAAGTCCTGGCCGGCCGGCCCCGCGAGGTCAAGGCCGGCTCCGTGGCCCTGGCCCTGCTGTGCGTCATCTACTACGCCTTCGGCCTGCCGCACTGAACGCCCCAAGGCCGCGAAGAGTCACAACTTTCGGCACCGGTTTGGCTATGATTCCGCGCCATGCGAAACGCCGCCTTGATCGCCCTCTCCCTCCTCTTGTGCCTGCCGCTGGCCGCGGAGCAGATGAACGTGAAGGAGCTCACCGGTCTCTCGGACTTCGAGCTCGTCCGCGCCATGCAGGAAATGTCCGCCAGCCTCGGCGTGAACTGCGATTTCTGCCATGCGCGGAAAGGCAATGATCTCGACTTCACGAGCGACGAGAAGCACGAGAAGAAGACCGCCCGCGAGATGATCGCCATGACCAAGGCCGCGAACGCCAGCACGTTCAACGGCCACGCCACGGTCTCCTGCTACACCTGCCATCGCGGCAAGGAGTCGCCGACCGGTCTCGTGCCGCTGCCCGTCGAGCCCCCGGCCCCGGCAGCCGCCGAGGCGAAGGAAGCGGGCGAAAAGCCGGTCCTGCCTTCAGTAGAAGACATCGTGAAGAAGTACGCCGCCGCGATCGGCGACTCGGAGCGCTGGGCCAGCCTCCAGGCCAAGGGCACGCGCGAGTCCCTGGACGGCAAGCAGACCGCACCGTTCGAGATGCAGGTGAGCCACGGCAAGTTCCACGCCGTCTCCGAGAGCCCGCGCGGCAAGATGGAGCAGGTCGTCTCGGGAGACGAAGGCTGGATGAAGGGCGGCCCCGAGCCGCGCCCCATGAACGCCAATGACCTGGCCCGCTTCCGCTACCAGGCCGGCGCCTTCGCGCCTGTCGAGCCGAAGGAGATCAACACCGACCCGAAGGGCTCGCGCGTCATCCGCAAGGAGAAGCTCGGCGAGAAGGAAACCTGGCTCCTCTTCTCCGTGATCGATTCGAAGTCGCGCCAGCGCCTGTACTTCGACACCACCACTGGACTGCTCGTGCGACGCATCGTCCTCAACGAGTCGCCCGTCGGCACCATCCCCTCGCAGACGGACTACGACGACTGGAAGGACGCCGGCGGCACGAAGTATCCATTCGTCGTGAAGTGGTCCTCGCCCGACGCGCGAAACTCCGCCGTCCGCAAGTACAGTGAAGTGGCAGCCGGCGCGAAGATCGACGAGAAGGTGTTCGCGAAGTAGGTACGAGGTTACGCGGTTACGAGGTTACGCGGTTACGAGGTTGCGGGGTTGCGTTCTCAAGAACCGTCACGCGGAGGCGCGGAGGATGCGGAGAAGAAAACTCAATCCTCCGCGATCTCCGCGTCTCCGCGTGACCCGTCCCCTGGTCGTTTCTCCAGGGATCGAGCCTGCGGTTGTCGGAGATGCCACGCTTTGACGCTTCGCTCCTCCAGCCCACCGGCCACGCTCAGCGTAAACGGAGCTCGTAGCGCGCGATCTCAGCTTCATGCCTTAGCGTCAGCTCGATCTCGTCGAGGCCTTCGAGGAGGCGCTGCCGCTCGAACGCGCCGATCGTGAACGGGACCGTCCGCGTGCCGCGGATCTCGCAGCGCTCGAGGTCCACCGTCAGCTCGCGTTGTGCCGCCAGCTCCGCGACGGTCGCTTCGGCGAGGCGCACGGTGAGGATGCCGTTGTTCACGCAGTTCGAGGCGAAGATGTCGGCGAAGGACGAGGCGATGATCACGCGGAAGCCGGCGTCCTGCAGCGCCCACACGGCGTGCTCCCGGGACGAACCGCAGCCGAAGTTGCGCCCAGTGACGAGAATCGATGCGCCTGCGGTCAGGGCGAACCCGGGATCGGAGCGCCAGTTGTAGAAGAGCGTGGCGCCGAACCCGGCCCGCTCGATCCGCTTGAGGAACTGCTTGGGAACGATCTGGTCGGTGTCGACGTCGTTGCGCGGCAGCGACGCCACGAGGCCGGTCTCCACGCGAAACGCTTTCATCGGTAGCTCCAGTCGCGAATGTCCACGAAGCGGCCGGCGATCGCGGCGGCGGCGGCCATGGGCGGACTGACGAGGTGCGTGCGGCCGCCCCTCCCCTGCCGCCCTTCGAAGTTGCGGTTGCTCGTCGAGGCGCAGCGCTGCCCCGGTTCGAGGACGTCGGCGTTCATGGCCAGGCACATCGAGCAGCCGGGCTCCCGCCACTCGAACCCCGCCTCGCGGAAGATACGATCGAGCCCCTCCGCCTCGGCGGCACGTTTTACGCGCTGCGAGCCGGGGACGACCATGGCCTGGACGCTCGCGGCCACGCGGTATCCGCGGGCGATGCGCGCGGCGAAGCGCAGGTCCTCGATGCGTGCGTTCGTGCACGAGCCGATGAACACGCGGTCGACGGCGATGGCCTCGACGGGCGTGCCCGGCCGGAGGGCCATGTAGTCGAGCGCGCGTTGCATCGTTTCATCCGCCGGCTCGGGCACGTGGCCGGTGACCGGCACGACCATCCCAGGCGTCGTTCCCCACGTGACCTGAGGGGCGATGGCCGCCGCATCAACGGTCACGACCGCGTCGAACGGCGCGCCTTCGTCCGTCTGCAGGTCGATCGGCGCCATCTTCAGATACGCAAACGTCGTTTCGTCCGGCGCGACCATCCCCGCTCGCGCTCCTGCTTCGATACTCATGTTGCACAGCGTCATCCGCGCTTCCATCGACATGGCCCGCACCGCCCGTCCCGTGTACTCGATGACGTGCCCGGCGGCGCCGCCCGGGCCGATACGCCCGATCACGGCCAGCGCGATGTCCTTGGCCGTCACGCCGGGCGCGACGTCGCCCGTGAGGTCGATCCTCATGGCCCGCGGTTTCGTCTGCGGCAGGCACTGCGCGGCCAGGACGTGCTCGACCTCCGACGTGCCGATGCCGAACGCCAGCGCCCCGAACGCGCCGTGCGTCGACGTGTGGCTGTCGCCGCAGACGATGGTCATACCCGGCCGGGTGAGCCCCAGCTCGGGCCCGATCACGTGCACGATCCCCTGGTCGGGCGAGTCGATGTCATGAAGGGTGATGCCAAACTGCGCGCAGTTCGCGCGCAGCGCTGCGATCTGCGTCGCCGCCAGCGGGTCGTCGATGCGGCTGCGGTCGAGCGTCGGGACGTTGTGATCGACCGTGGCCACGGTGAGATCCGGACGCCGCACTGTCCGGCCTGCCGCGCGCAGCCCCTCGAACGCCTGCGGCGAGGTGACCTCGTGGACGAGATGAAGGTCGATGTAGAGCAGGGGCGAACCGTCCTCCGGCTGGCAGACGACGTGGGCGTCCCACAGCTTGTCGAGCAGCGTGCGCGGCTTAGCGTGTTCCCGCGTCGGAGCGCCAGCCGGAGCGAGAGGAGGAGCGAGGCTCTCGAGAATCAACGTTCCGAACTGGCGCGTGCCTGCGGAGCCGCCGAGGTCGCGCGTCTTGTGTCCCGCGGCCAACACCTGCTCGATGGCCGTCTCGACGGCGCGAGCCTCGGCCTCCAGTTTCGCCGTGTGCCGCAGCAGCATCGCCGCCGAGGCGATGGCCCCGATGGGGTTGGCCGCGTCGTGTCCGGCCAGGTCCGGCGCGGAGCCGTGCACGGGCTCGTAGAGATCGACCGTGCCTCCGATCGTCGCCGACGGCAGCAGTCCCAGCGAGCCGGCCAGCGTGGCCGCCTCGTCCGAGAGGATGTCGCGGAACAGGTTCTCGTGGACGATGACGTCGAACCGGCCCGGATCGGGGATGAGGTACATGGCGCAGGCATCGACGTAGACGTGATCGAGCGCGACGTCCGAATAGTCGCCCCCGACGCGGGTGACCACCTCGCGCCAGAGCTGCGAGGTCTCCAGCACGTTCGCCTTGTCCACCGACGTCAGCCTCCGCCCGCGGAGGCGGGCCAGGTCGAAGGCCACACGCGCCACGCGCTCGACCTCGGAGGCCGAATAGCGCATGGTGTTGAACGCCTCGTCCCGCGTCCGGCCGCGCGGCTCGCCGAAGTACAACCCGCCGAGTAGCTCGCGGACGATCAGCAGCTTGCCCGCGGGCCGCAAGTTCGCGAATCCACCCAGCGCCTTGCGCAGCGCCAGGAGCGCGGCCTCGGGAATGCCAGGCAGGTCCGGCGCGCCGACGGCGCCGAGCAGCACGGCGTCCGAGGCGAGACAGGCGTCGAGCGTGGCACGCGGCAGCGCCTGGCCGTGACGCGATACGGCCACCGCGCCGATGTCTCTCTCATCGAACGTGAACTCGTGCCCGAAGCGCGACGCGATCGCTTCGAGCACCCGCACGGCCTCGCGGGTGACTTCGGGGCCGATGCCGTCGCCGGGAAGAACGGTGATCTTGAGTTTCATCGGGATGCCACACTCCTCACACTTCCCTGGGCGATGGCCAGCAGGTCCTGATCGTAGACGCGTTTCTTGCGGTCGGCGAGGGCGATGAACTGCGTGTAGGCGTCATCGAGCTCGCCGGGCGACAGTGCCGCGCCGAGCTCCTCGTAGCGCTTGGCCAGGGCGTGGCGCCCGGAGTGTTTGCCGAGGACGATGCGCGTGGCCTCGGCGCCGACGGACTCGGGCGTCATGATCTCGTAGCAGAGCGGATTGCTCATCACGCCGTGCTGGTGGATCCCCGCCTCGTGGGCGAAGGCGTTGCGCCCGACGATGGCCTTGTTGGGCTGGACGGGACACTGGATGATCTCGGAGAGCAGCCGGCTGGTCGGATAGAGCTGCTCGGTCCGTACGTTCGTCGTGAACGGCAGCCGGTCGCCGCGGACAGCGCAGGCCATCACCACCTCTTCCAGTGCCGCGTTCCCGGCCCGCTCGCCGATGCCGTTGATCGTGCACTCGGCCTGCGTCGCGCCCGCCTCCAGCCCGGCAATCGTGTTGGCCACGGCCAGACCGAGGTCGTTGTGACAGTGCACGCTCAGGGTGACCGGAGCGCCGCGCCGCGTGCCGGATGCCTCGCCGATGACGTTCCTCATCGCCCGAACCAGCTCGGCATAGTCGGGCGGCGTGGCGTAGCCGACCGTGTCCGGCACGTTTATGACCGTGGCGCCGGCCTCGACGACGATGCGCACGATCTCCGAGAGGAAGCCAACGGCGCTGCGCGTGGCGTCCTCGGCGGAGAACTCCACTTCGTCGACGTGCTTTCGCGCCAGCCGCACGGCGCGCTCGGCCATCTCCTTCACTTCCTCCCGGGTCTTGCGCAGCTTGAACTGCATGTGCAGATCGGAGGTGGCCAGGAAGATGTGCAGCCGCGGGCGCCGGGCCTGCTCGAGCGCGCGTGCAGCACAGACGATGTCGTCGTCCGCGGCGCGGCAGAGGGCGGCCACGCCGGCGCTCCGCACGGCGCGGGCAACTTCGCGCACTGCGTCGAAGTCGCCCTGCGAGGCCATGGGGAAGCCCGCTTCGATCACGTCGACGCCGAGGAGCTCGAGCCGCGGCGCGAGGCGCAGCTTCTCGGGAAGCGTCATGGAACAGCCGGGCGATTGCTCGCCGTCGCGAAGGGTGGTGTCGAAGACGGCGACGCGCGTCATACCGTCACCGCCCCGCGGCTGCTGCTCGAGACGAGCTGCGCATACTTAGCGAGCACGCCGCACGCCTGCACTAGCCGCGGTCGCCACTGGTCACGCCGCGCGCGCAGCTCGTCGTCTGACAGGTGGACGTGCAGCAGCCGTCGATCGGCATCGATCGTGATCGAGTCTCCCTCTTCGACGAGGGCGATCACGCCGCCTGCCGCGGCCTCGGGCGCGACGTGGCCCACGACCATCCCGTACGTTCCGCCAGAGAATCGTCCGTCGGTGACGAGCCCCACCGAGTCACCGAGGCCGGCGCCGATCAGCGCCGACGTCGGGGCGAGCATCTCGCGCATCCCCGGCCCGCCCTTCGGGCCCTCGTAGCGGATGACGATCACGTCTCCTCGCTCGATGCGTCCGGCGAGGATGGCCTGGAGGCACGCCTCTTCGGAATCGAATACGCGGGCCGGCCCGGTGATCGCAGGCGCCTTCACGCCGCTCGTCTTGGCCACCGCTCCCTCGCCGGCCAGGTTGCCGCGAAGGATGGAGAGGTGCCCGCGCCGGTACAGCGGAGCGTCAAATGGCCGGATCACCTGGCCGTCCGCGGAGGCCGGGACGTCGCGCAGCTTCTCCTCGACCGTGGCGCCGCCGATCGTCCGCGCATCGCCGTGCAGGAGGCCGTTCGCCAGCAGGATCTTCATCACGCGGGGGATGCCGCCGGCGCGGTGTAGATCGGTCGCCACCCAGCGCCCGGACGGCTTGAGGTCGCACAGCACCGGGACGCGCGCACCAATGGCGTCGAAGTCGTCGAGCGAGAGCGTTACCTCGGCCGCATGGGCGATGGCCAGCAGGTGCAGCACGGCATTTGTCGATCCGCCGATGGCCATGACGACGGCGATCGCGTTCTCGAAGGCCTCGCGGGTGAGGATCGCGCGCGGCGTGAGCCCGCGCTCGATGGCCAGGGCCAGCGCATCCGCCGAGGCTTTCGTGCTGGTGCGTTTTTCATCGTCCTCGGCCGCCATCGTCGAAGAGCCGGGGAGGCTCATGCCCATGGCCTCGATGGCCGCGGCCATCGTGTTGGCCGTGTACATCCCGCCGCACGCGCCGGCACCGGGACAGGCCCGCCGCTCGATCTCCAGCAGCTCGCTCCCGGACATGGCCCCGGCGCTGAAGCTCCCCACCGCTTCGAAGGCACTCACGATGGTCAGGTCGCGCCCGTCGTGGCGGCCGGCGCGGATCGTGCCGCCGTACACGAACACGGCCGGGATGTTCAGGCGGGCCATGGCGATCATCGCTCCGGGCATGTTCTTGTCGCACCCGCCGATGGCCAGCAGCCCGTCCATGCGCTGTGCCTCGCAAACGGTCTCGATGGAGTCGGCGATGACCTCACGCGAGACGAGGCTGTAGCGCATCCCCTCGGTGCCCATGGAGATTCCGTCGCTTACGGTGATGGTGCCGAACGTCTGGGGCATCGTTCCGCGGCCCCGCAACGCGGCCACGGCATCGTCCGCGAGCGCACCCAGTCCGAGGTTGCAGGGGGTGATCGTGCTGTAGCCGTTGGCCACGCCCACGATCGGCTTGGCAAAGTCGGCATCGGCGAAGCCAACTGCGCGCAGCATGGCCCGGTTCGGCGTGCGGGCCACGCCGGCCGTGATGGCACTGCTCCTCAGCGCCGGCCGGGTCATGGCGTGACGCTCCCGGCGACGGCCGTGTGGGCCTCATCGCGCAGCGCGAGCAGCTTCCTGGCGTAATGGCAGAACCGTTCGCCGACCGGCGTGAGCTCGACGCCGCGACCGCGGACGCGGTGGAACAGCACCGACCCCAACTCCTCTTCGAGCCGCGCCAGGGCCATGCTCACCGCCGGCTGCGTGCGCAGCACGCGCTCCGCGGCCCGGACCAGATTGCGCTCCTCTGCCGCCGCCACCAGCATTTCCAGTTGTTTGAACTCCATGTCCCCGCCTTTCTTTCGCCGCACCGAGTCAGAAAAATCCGCGATCGAGGTCGAGTCACCCGAGGCACATCAAAGACGCCTCTCATGCCCCATGACTCATGCCTCATGCCGTTTCAGATGCACGGCACCGCGCAAAACGCACCCGCGAACGTGCAGTCGTCGACGTAATGCAGCCATCCGTGGTCGCGCGAGGAACGGCCCGCGGTGAGCTCGTGGAAGGCCCGCTGGATCGCTCGCGTGATCGGGCCGGGACGGCCGTTGTCGATAGGCATCCCGTCCACCTCGCGGATGGGCGTGACCTCCGCCGCCGTTCCGGTGAAGAACGCCTCGTCGGCGAGCAGCACGTCCTCCAGCGCCATGGGCGAGGTGCGGACCGGGATCCTCAGGTCGCGCGCGATCCGGAGCACGGCATCGCGGGTGATCCCCATGAGGATCGACTGCCGCTCGTCGTTCGTGGTCACGACGCCGTCGCGGACGCAGAAGACGTTTTCCCCCGGTCCCTCGGCCACGCCGCCCTCGGCATCGAGCAGCAGCGCTTCATCGAAGCCGCGCTCGCTGGCATCGCACACCGCGAGGATGGAGTTCAGGTACTGGCCGCAGGCCTTGGCCGTGGCCGGCATGGCCTGGCTGTGAAACTTGCGCCAGGGCGAGACGGTAACGCGGACGCCGGACTCGCGGGCGCCCTCGCCGAGGAGCGGCGGCCACGGCCAGGCCAGCACCGCCACCTCCACCGGACACCGGCGCGGGTCGAGGCCCAGCGAGCCGCTGCCGAAGAAGGCGATGGGCCGCACGTAACAGTGCTGGAAGCCGTTCGCTTCGATTGTCTGGCAGACGGCCGCCCCGAGCTCCCGCTGCGAGTACGGGATCTCCATGCCGTACACCCGCGCCGAGGCGAAGAAGCGCTCCATGTGCTCCTCGAGACGGAACACGGCCGGGCCGCGGTCCGTCTCGTAGCAGCGGATCCCTTCGAACACGCCGCTGCCGTAGTGCAGCGCGTGCGCCGAGACGTGCACGTTCGCCTTGAGCCACGGCTGCAGCTCCCCGTTCATCCACACCGTTTTCGCCAGCTCAAACGACATCTGCCACCTCCGCTGTTCGCTGTTCGCTGCTCGCTGTTCGCGGTCCGCTGTTCGCCTTCTGCTCGCGCGCGGGTTGCTGCGCGTGCGGGGCCGACTCGCGGCCGCGTGCTTCCTGAAGCCAGGGCATCATCGACCGCAGCCTGGCGCCGACGACTTCGATGGGGTGCCGTCTGCCCTCGTCTTCCAGCCGCGTGAAGTTCGGCTTTCCGGCCTCACACTCACCCATCCACTCATCCGCGAACGCGCCGGACTGGATGTCGGCCAGGAGCCGCCGCATCGCGTCGCGCGTGGCCGGCGTCACGATCCGGCTTCCCCGGGTGAGGTCGCCGTACTCCGCCGTGTTGGAGATCGAGTGGCGCATCCGCGAGAGGCCGCCTTCGTAGAGCAGATCGACGATCAGCTTCATCTCGTGCAGGCACTCGAAGTACGCCATCTCTGGCGCGTAGCCAGCATCGACGAGCGTCTCGAAACCGGCCTCGATGAGCGAGGTCAGCCCGCCGCACAACACGGCCTGCTCACCGAAGAGGTCCGTCTCCGTCTCTTCCCGGAACGTCGTCTCCAGCACGCCCGCGCGGCCTCCGCCGATCGCGGAGGCATACGCGAGCGCGAGGGCGCGAACGTCGCCGCGCGGATCGCCGCCGTGCACGGCCACGAGACACGGAACGCCGCGTCCGCGGGCGAATTCGCTGCGTACGAGATGGCCGGGACCCTTCGGGGCGACCATGAATACGGCCGTGCCGGGTCGCGGCACGACCTTACCGAAGTGCACCGCGAAGCCGTGCGCGAAGGCCAGCGATGCGCCGGACCGCAGGCTCGGCTCGACCTCCTCCGCGTATACGCGCGGCGCGAGCTCGTCGGGCACGAGCATCATCACCACGTCCGCGGCGCGCGCGGCCTCGCCGGCCGCCCGTACATCGTGGCCATCCTCGCGCGCCTTCGCCCGCGAGGGGCTGCCCGGGCGAAGTCCGACGACGACGCTGCAGCCGCTGTCCCTCAGGTTGCACGCGTGGGCGCGTCCCTGGCTTCCATAGCCGATGACGGCGATGGTCTTGCCGTCCAGCACGCTGCCGTCGATGTCCTTGTCATAGAGCACGCTGAGCACGTTCATGAGTCCTCTCCTCCGTCTGGTGTTCGGTGCATTCGCGCGCCGAGAGCACGCGCACCTGTTTGTCGAGCAATCGAACGAGTTGATCCGCGGTCCGGGCGTCGCCCTCGATGACCACGCGGCAGTTGGAGACGCTGCCGCCGCCTGTCGCATCCACCGCCAGCGACTCGATGTTCACGCCCCGCGCGGCGAAGAGATTGACGATCCGCGCCAGCTCGCCGGGCTTGTTCTCCACCTCGATGGCGATCGTCCGGGACATGGTCCGAGTCATCGCAGCACCATCTCTTTCAGCCCCGCGCCGGGCGGCACCATCGGGTAGACGTTCTCTTCCGCCGTGACGTGGATGTCGAGCACGGCCACGCCCGGCGTATTCAGTCCTTCGTCGAGCACTCCGTACAGCTCCGCGGGGTGCGTGGCGCGCAGACCGCGCGCTCCGTACGCCTCGGCCAACTTCACGAAGTCGGGCCCGGCGTCCATGCGCACCTCGGAATAGCGGCCGCAATAGAACGCCTCCTGCCACTGCCGCACCATGCCGAGGTGGCCGTTGTTCATGACCACGACCTTGGTGTTCGTGCCGCACTGCACCGCGGTCGACAGCTCCTGCGCCGTCATCTGGAAGCCGCCGTCGCCGACGAAGGCGATGACCTGGCGATCCGGGAAGGCGAGCTGCGCCCCGATCGCCGCCGGCAGCCCGAAACCCATCGTGCCCAGCCCTCCCGAGGTGATCGACTGCCGCGGCGCGCGAAACGGGTAGTACTGCGCCAGCCACATCTGGTGCTGGCCCACGTCCGTGGCGATGACAGCCCGGCCGTGCGTCACCCGGGCCAGCTCCTGGCAGAGCAACTGCGGCTTGATCGAGCCGGCCGCCGGCGTGTACGCGAGCGGAACGTCGCGCTTCCACGCGTCGATCCGATGCCACCAGGCGTCGAGCTCCGGCCGGGCGGAATCGGCGGAGGAATGGCTGGCCAACCGCTCCAGCATCTGCCGCAGGACCGTCCGCGCGTCGCCGGCGATGGCCACCCGGGCCGGAACGTTCTTCGACAGCGAGTGCGGATCGACGTCGATGTGCACGATGGTCGCGTGCGGCGCGAACTTCTCCAGCGCTCCCGTCACGCGATCGTCGAAGCGCACACCCACGGCGAAGATCACGTCCGCCTCGGAGATGGCCATGTTCGCGGCGTACGTGCCGTGCATGCCCAGCATCCCCAGGCAGAGAGAATGGCCCGCGGGGACGCAGCCCAGACCCATCAGCGTCGGCGTGACCGGAAGGCGCAGACGGCCCGCCAGCGCGAGCAGCTCCTCCGCCGCATCGGCATGGACCACGCCGCCGCCGGCGTAGAGCACCGGCCGGCGGGCGGTAAGGAGCGTCTCCACCGCGCGCTCCACGTCGGCCGCATGTCCGTGCAGCTCGGGACGGTATCCGGGCAGTTGCAGCGGCTCGGGATCGAGACAGCTCGTCTGTTCCGCGGTCACGTCCTTCGGGATGTCGACGAGCACCGGCCCCGGCCGGCCCGTCGTGGCCAGGTGGAATGCCTCGCGCAGCACGGTGGCCAGCTCATCGGCGTGCCGCACGAGATAGTTCATCTTCGTGCAGGGGCGGGTGATGCCGACCGTGTCGACTTCCTGGAACGCGTCCGTGCCGATAATCCGGCGCGACACCTGCCCGGTGAGGACGACCAGCGGCGTCGAGTCCATGAACGCGTTGGCGATCCCCGTCACGGCGTTCGTGGCGCCAGGGCCGGAGGTCACGAGCACGACCCCCGGCCGGCCGGTGGCCTTCGCATACCCCTCGGCCATGTGCACGGCGCCCTGTTCGTGGCGCACCAGCACGTGGCGGATGCGTCCCCGCATCCGCACCAGCTCGTCATAGAGGTGGAGGACGGCACCGCCGGGATATCCGAAGACCGTATCCACGCCCTCCCGCAGGAGCCCGTTCCACACGACCTCCGCGCCGGTCATGGTCTCCGGCTGCGTCTCGGCCCAGTCCATCGGTGCGATTGCCGTCATTTCGAGTCTCCGCTGTTCGCTGGTCGCTGCTCGCTACTCGCTCGCCCGCGCCAAACAAAAAGGCCGTCACCCCCTTGGGATGACGGCCTGTTGTGATCGATGTCGATGTCGTCAGGCCGTCATCCGCTCCCCGCAAGAAGGAGAATCGCGATGATGGAAATGACGACCACTACGAACGTTGGGTGGGTAAAGGGAAGCCGGGCGGCGCATCCCGCGTCCGCCGCTGCATCCGTCCCGAATCGAGAACCAGCGTTCGTCATGTTCGGCGCTTTTTAGCAGGACGGACGAAAGGCGGTCAAATCAGTAATTCTGATGGGCGGGACGGACGAAGGCTGAAAGGCTGCGGAAAGCTGGAGAAGAAAAGCTCACGCGGAGACGCGGAGAGCACGGAGAAAGAGGGCCACGATTCTCTCCGCGGTCTCCGCGTTCTCCGCGTTCTCCGCGTCTCCGCGTGAGATCCAAGCCCCCGAAGAATCGTCGCACCTGGACGACGCCGCTCGCCGCAACCCGCTCACCCGCTCCTAGTCATCCAGCCGGAATCCCACCTTCATCTTCACCTGGTATTGCGCGACTTTGCCGTCGGCGATCCGGCCGCGCATCTCGGTGACTTCGAACCAGTCGAGGTTGTGCAGGGACTTCGATGCCCGTTCGACGCCGTTACGGACCGCGGAGGCGAAGGAGTCGGGAGAGGTGCCGACGATCTCGACGAGTTTGTACACATTGTTGCTGTTGGGCATCGTGAATCCTCCTCGGCGCATGATAAGCCGGTAGAATGGCCCGACTGCACACGAGACAGGGCATGCGCGCGGGCAAGATCATTCGGGTGAAGCGCCGGTTGGTGCGGGAGGCGGTGGCCGAAAACGTGGCCATGATCCGCGGTCTGCCGCCCCGTCCGCTGCGCCGCGCCCGGCGCCTCGGCCGCTGGGTCTGGCGCTTCGCCATCGTCCTCATCCCCCTCACCTTGGCCGGCTCGACCTACTACGTCTCCTCCACCACCGCCGAGACGGTCCTGCCGCCGCGGATGCGCCTTGCTTCCATGGCCCCGCTCCCGCCGCGCTCGGCTTTCCGGCGTGCGTCGGGCACGCCCACCATCGACGCCACCACAGCCCTGCAGCGGATCGACCCCGCCGTCTTCCCTCTCTCCGTGCGCCGGGTCGTGCTGGACGCCGGCCACGGCGGCAACGACCCGGGCGCCGCCTCGGTCTCCCTGCTCAACGAGAAGGACGTCACGCTCGACATCGAGCAGCGCCTGCACCGCCTCCTCACCAGCGGCGGCTTCGAGGTCATCACCACCCGCGAGGACGACCGCTTCATCCCCCTGCGCGACCGGGCCCGACTGGCCAATACCTCCGACTCCGACATCTTCGTCTCCATCCACGTGAACTCCGTGCGGAACCCGGTCAGCCACGGCGTGGAGACCTACTACCTCGGCGCCACGAACGATCCGGCCCTGACGCGGCTGGCCGCGGACGAGAACCGGGCCTCGGGCTATTCGCTGGCCGACCTCCGTAAGCTCCTCGACGGCATCTACGCCGACGCGCGCCGCGACGAGTCGCGCCGCCTGGCCGACGCCGTCCAGCACGAGCTCTTCGGCGACCTCCGCAATGCCGATCCGGGACTGCAGAACTGGGGAGTGAAGCGCGCCCCGTTCATCGTCCTGGTGGCCACCGGGATGCCGGCCATCCTCGCCGAGGTGGGGTGCCTCTCGAACGATGCCGAGGCGGCCAAACTGCGCGAGCCGGCCTGGCGGCAGAAGATCGCCGAGGCGCTGTTCGACGGGATCAAGGCCTACGCAGCACAAAACAAGGGATGACGGTTTGAAGAGAGAGGAAAGAATGGCAGCAACGTCGAATGACCTGCTTCACGTCGGTATCGACCTCGGCACGTCGCGCAGTGCGATCTCCGCGTCGAACGGCGAGCGTTTCGTCGTCGAGAGCTTTGTCGGGTGGCCGGCGGACATGGTGGCCAAGAAGGTCCTGAAGCGAACCGTCCTCATCGGCCACGAAGCGGTGTCCAACCGGACCATGCTCGACCTTCATCGCCCCCTCGAGCGCGGCCTGCTCAAGGAAGGGTCGGAGAAGGACGTGGAAGCGGTCCGCGAGCTCCTCAAGCACCTCCTCGGCCTGGTCGGCGTCGCCTCCAACGGCAAGATCGACGCGAGCCGAGTGCGGGCCGTCGTCGGCGTCCCGGCCGCCTCGCTGCGCACGAACAAGCAGTACTTGCGCAATGCCATGAAAGGCATCGTGGACAGCCTCCTCATCGTGAGCGAGCCCTTCGCCGTGGCCTACGGCCTCGACGCCCTGCTGCACACACTGATCATCGACATCGGCGCCGGCACGAGCGACTTCTGCGTGATGAAGGGCCGCTACCCGACCGAGGAGGACCAGCGCACGCTGACCGTGGCCGGCGATTCGATCGACCAGCAACTGCTCAAGATCATCTCCGAGCGCTACCCGCAGGCCAACATGACCATCTACATGGTGCGGGAGTGGAAGGAGAAGCACTCGTTCGTCGGCGACGCCACCGACCGCGTGCTGGTCACCGCGCCGGTGAAGGGCGTCCCCACGGAGCTCGACATCACCACGGAGATGAAGGCGGCCTGCGAGACGCTCCTGGCGCCGACCGTGGAAACGATGCTCGACCTGCTGTCGCGCGTGGAGCCCGAGTTCCAGGAACGCGTGCGCAACAACATCATCCTCTCCGGCGGCGGCGGCCTCATTCACGGCCTGCCCGCGGCGCTGGAAGACGCGCTCAAACAGGTCGGCGGCGGCAAGGTGAAGTACATGGAGGACCCCGTCTTCATCGGCTCGGACGGCGGCCTGGCCCTGGCCATCGACGCGCCGGACGGGGACTGGGAGAAGCTGTCGGCCTGATCACCGTACGACGACGCTTTCCGACTTACGAGTTGGTGATCGACACACCTCTCGATGCAGGGAAAGCACGGGCCCTGCTCGAGCAGCACGTGCGCTACCAGGGCGCCGATCCCGCTCTCTCGGGAGTGGTCACGGATACCGGCTTCTCCGTGAGCTCGCGATCGCGCCTCCCCCTCATCATGCGCCGCCTGCCTGTGGAGGCCGTCGGCGAGATCATCGGACGTGGCGACAGGTCGGAGATCCATGTACGGCTCGTTTCGTTCACCCCATATCTCGTGCTGCCGTTGTTAGCAGTCTTCTGGCTCGGGGTAGTACTGGTGGGCGATCGTTCGGCGCAAGGGGTCCTCGCTGGAGCCTGGGTGACGGGCCTGCTAACGCTCAGTCTCGCCATCGACCGCTTACGCGGCAGCAGGCAGATCCGGCTCATCTTCGAGTCGATTTACTTTCCATGACCTTCCGCGCCCTGGCCCGTCGTCTGATTCCCCGTCCCGCCCGCCGCGCGTTGCGCATCGCGTTGGCGGAGCTGCCGCGGCGCGCTCGTGATTTCGTCCCGGACCTGGTCCGGCGCGATCTGCCGCCGGCCTCGCTGCGCTTCCACGTGGCCGGCAGCAGTGATCGCGCCTCCTTCGTCTCCATCGGGGCGAATGCGGCCCGGCAGCTTCTCGACGCCGCGGCCCGCCATCGCGATCCGGCCACGCTTCGCGACGCCCTCGATTTCGGCTGCGGCTGCGGCCGCATCGCCCGCCACATGCCGGGAACGATGCGGATGACCGGCATCGACGTGGACGCCCGCTCCATCGCCTGGTGCAAGGCTCACCTGGCCGGCGATTGGCGTGTGATCGCGCCCGGCCCGCCCACGCCCCTGCCGCCGGGCGCGTTCGACCTCGTCTACGCCGTCAGCGTCTTTACACACCTCGACGAGGAGCGGCAGCGGGCCTGGATCGCCGAGCTGCACCGTCTGCTGCGCGACGGCGGACTCCTGGTCGTGACGACGCTCGGCCCGGAGTTGGTCTGGACCCGGCCCGACCTCGACGCCGCCCAGCGCGAGCGCCTCGCCGCGCACGGCTTCGTCTTCGCCCCCGGCGCGGCGTCGTTCAACGAGGATTCGTCGTTCCAGTCGCGCAACTACCTGGAACGCGACTGGAACGGCTTCGCGCTGCTGGAGCAGACGACTCACGGCCTGGCGTCGTATCAGGACCTGAGCGTTTTCGTGAAGAGGGACCAGTGACACGCCGTACCGGCGCCATTCTCGTGGCGCTCCTCGCGCTCGTGCCCCTGGCGCGCATCATCGCCACCTATCCCGTCTTCAGCCAGACCGTCGACGAGCCGGTCCACGTTGCCGGGGGCTTCGACTGGCTCACGGCACCTCGCTATGACTACGATCCCGAGCACCCGCCCCTGGCCCGCGCCTTCTTCGCGCTCGACGCCTGGCTGCACGGCGCTCGTATCCCGGCGGAAATCGGCATCCGCGGCAATGCCCTGCTCTATCGCCAGGATCACTACATCCGCAATCTCGCCGGGGCCCGCGCCGGCAATCTGCCCTTCTTCCTCGCCGCCCTGGCGGCCGTCGGCCTCTGGGCACGGCGGCTGTTCGGCGAGGCCGCGGCACTCGTGGCCATGGCCCTCTTCGGCGCCCTGCCGCCCATCCTCGCGCACAGCGGGCTGGCCACGACGGACATGGGGCCGACGGCGTTCACGGCGCTGTCGCTCTACGCACTGACGCTCTGGCTGGACGCCGCCACCTGGCCCCGCACGCTGGCTCTCGGGCTCATCATCGGGCTCGGGCTGCTCACGAAGTTCTCGTTTGTCGTCTACTTTCCGCTGGCGGCACTGGCCCTGCTGTACGTCCGCCTGCGCGGCCTGCAACGGCCTCGCGCCGGCCGTCTCGTCGCGCTGCCGGCCATCGTCCTGCTGATTGTCTGGGCCGGCTATAAGTTCGACATCGGCATACTCGACGCGGCCCGCGAGAAGACCTTCCCGCCGATTGCTGACGAACACATCGCCGCGGCGTATGAGCACACTCCCGGCTACGGCTGGGTGCGCCCCGACCTCATCACCCGGTTCCACGAGTACTGCGCCGAGGCCGAGAGCCACGGCAGGCGCGGCATCGACTTCCCCGACTGGGCGAAGGCGGCCGGCTATCCGTCACCGCTCGCCGGCCGGCACGGCCATGACGCGATGGCCGGCCTCCCTCCGCCGCCCCGCCCGAACGCGCTTCTCGAACCATTTCGGATGGCGTGGCACGGGATCGGCGCTCACGTTCCGCTGCCCGCGCCGTACTTCCTGGCCGGCCTGGAGTACGTCCATTGGCACTCCAGCGTCGGCCACCCTGCGTTCCTCCTCGGCCAGCGAAGCGCCGGCGGCTGGTGGTATTACTTTCCCGTCGTCTGGTTCTTCAAGACGCCGCTGGCATTCGTCCTTCTGACGCTCGGCGGCCTGGCGTGGCTACTCCGGCATGCCCCGAACCGGGAGGCGGCCGGCGTCGCGCTCGTGCCGCTGCTGCTGTTCGTCCCGGCCATGCTGAGCGGCATCAACATCGGCATTCGCCACCTCCTCCCCGTCTATCCCTTCCTGGCCGTCCTCGCGGCGGCGGCCCTCGTGCAACTCTGGCGCCGGCGGCGCGCCGCGGCCATCGTGCTCGCGCTCGCATTCCTCGCAGAGACGACCCTCGCCCACCCCGACTACCTGGCCTGGTTCAACGTCGCCGCAGGGAACCATCCGGAGCGGATCGCCAACGACAGCAATCTCGACTGGGGCCAGGACCTCCTGCGGCTGGCGAACGTGGCCAACGGCGAGCACCTGGCCCCGCTCTACCTCGGTTACTTCGGCAGCGCAAAGCCCAGGCGCCACATCGCTCACTTCGAAGCGCTGCGGCCCAACACACCCGTCCACGGCTGGGTGGCCATCAGTGAGATGACCCTCGCCCTCAACGGCGACGAATTCGCCTGGCTCGCCCCGTATCAACCTGTGCGCAAGATCGGCAAATCGATCTGGTTGTATCGGATCCCTTGATCATCCGTCTGCCCGCAAGCGGAATCCGTCGCCCGCAACGTCAATCGTCCGCCCGCAACTGCAAACCGCCCGCCCGCAACTGCAACCACCGCCTGCAACCTGCTAACTGCCCCACGTTGCCGAAAAGGCCTCAGGCCGAGGCCAGAACCGCGGCGGCGTTTTCGGCTGCGCCCGCCTCCGCCACCCGCACATCGAATGCCGGCGGATCGAGGATGGCGCGCTTGACGGCGCAGTGGTCGACGGCCCGGAGAATGGCCTCTCGGTACTTCGCCGGAAACTCGGGCGGCGTCGTGACTTCGAGACGGATCGTCGTGAGACGGCCGTCCACGCGCTCGGGCGTGAGCGTCACGCCGAGGCCCTCGGTGGCGATGTGGCGCTCCTGGCAGAAGCGCAGCGCGTAGTAGCCGGCGCATGCGGCCAGTGAGGCCAGGAACAGGTCGAACGGCGAAGGTCCGCTGTCCGCGCCTCCCGCCGCGGCCGGCCGATCAGTGTGGATGGTATGCCCGCGTACGATGGCGTCGACGGCCGCTCCACCGGGAAAAGTGACGGTGAACATGATTCACAGATACGACCGCGCAACTGCAGGGCGCCGTGTCCGTTGTCACCTATCATCGGTGACATGCCGCCGCTCGTGAAGCGCATGCTGAAATACACGATCATCCTGCTGCTGGCTCTCTTCCTCACCACGCAGTACCTGCGGCGGACGTCGATGTTCTTCCCGGCGCGCTATCCGGCGGGCGATTGGAACACAACGGCCCTCGAGCAGACGTTCCGGACCGACGACGGCGTCTCGCTCCATGGGTGGTACTTCCGGGCGCCGGATGCGCAGGCGCCGCTCCTGGTCTGGATGCACGGCAACGGCGGCAACATTACCGACCGCGCCTCGGTGGCGAAGGAGCTGGCGCGGCGCGGCATCTCCGTCTTCGTCTTCGACTGGCGCGGCTACGGGAAGAGCGAGGGCTCGCCCTCCGAACACGGCCTGTACCACGACGCGCTCGGGGCAGTCGACTTTGCACGCGGGCATCTCGGCCAGGACGACCTCGTGCTCTACGGCGAATCCCTCGGCGGTCCGTACGCGGCCTACGCCGCCGGCCGCCGCCTGGTGCGTTGCGTCGTCATCGAAAACTCGTTCCCGTCGCTGGCGGCGCTCGGGAACAAGCTCTATGCACCCCTGCCCCTCGGCGTCTTCGCCCCGTTTGCCATGACCACCACGCGCTGGCTCAACGCCGCGCACGTGCCGGTGCTGGTCATGCATGGCCGCCGCGACCAGGTCATTCCCTTCGCCCTCGGCAAGGCCCTCTTCGACGGCCTGAATACGCCGAAAGAGATGCTCGTCTCCGAGACGGCGGATCACGATGAGATCCCCGAGGTGGAAGGGGAGCGCTACTACACGACGGTCACCGCCTTCATCGCCCGCAGCAGGCGGTGAGCGGTCCGCTGCGACTATCATTGCGGCCGATGCGCTGCTTCCGTTGTCACGCCGAGATCGAGCCGGCGTTCAAAGCCTGCCCCCACTGCGGTGAGCCCATCACCGACTTCGCCCGCCGCTACA
>CAZYTO010000070.1:0-20942 GCA_964650405.1 uncultured Thermoanaerobaculia bacterium
GCGCACCCAAAGTCACATCCATGTACAGCCGCCTAGCCGCGCGCCCGCTCCACCTCCCGGGCAATCTCGCTGTAGGCGATGATCTGCGGCGACGCGACCGCCAGGGCGACGGGAATTGCGAGCGCGATGCGCCTCAGGTCGAAGGCCACGATCGCGACGGCCAGGGCCGTAGCCGCGACGGTCATCGGCTCCGTGCCGAGGATCAGCAGGCCGAATGCGCCGCCAAAGACGAGCGGCGAGCGCCGCTGCGCGGCCCACAACGCGAACGGGATCAAGGCAACGGCAGTGACGAGGTTGTAGAAGGCCAGTACGGAGACTGCCGCGCCGGAGAGGACCCAGAGCCATGCGCCGAAGGCGGGCGCGGTCATCATCTCAGAAGCAAAGGAACCCCTCATCCGCCCTTCGGGCACCTTCTCCCCGCTACGGCGGGGAGAAGGAGAATTGTCCTGGTCCCGGATCAGCGCTCGCATCGCGAACCAGCCCAGCACCAGGTGCAGGAGGAAGTGCAGGTTGAAGGCGACGTGGGACGGCAGAAGCAGGTAGAGGACGTTCTCGGGATAGAACGTCAGGGCGTTCGGGTTCCCGGCCAGCGGCTGGCCGCCGCCGTCGGTGGGGTTCCACCACGGGATCGAGCCGGCCCGCCAGGCCGCGGCCGAAACGACTTTCAACGGGTAATGCGTGGAGAAGTTGTCGCGGAAGAAGAAGAACCCGAATGCCGCGACGAGCGCGCCCGCCGCAGCGAGGAGGACCGGAATCAACAGGCGGCGGGGCCATCCGCCGTTCGCCGCGCCCCGCTCGCTCATCGGCTCATTGTAAGATCGCCCAGCCTTTGTCATCCTCGCGTCTCGACGGACCTGCCGCCGGTGTGGGTATCCCCCGCCCCTCCCAGGTCCCTCGCTGCGCTCGGGATGACGCAGGAAACGGGAGCAAACGATGACCACCATTCAGGAAGAACGACTCACCGCTGCGACGGGCCATGGCTTTCTCCACCGCCCGCTCGCCGAGGTCGACCCGGAGATCGCGGAAGCAATCCGGTCGGAGACGAAACGCCAGAACGACACGCTCGAGCTCATCGCCTCGGAGAATCACGTCTCCACGGCCGTGCTCACAGCCATGGGGTCGGTCTTCACGAACAAGTACGCCGAAGGCTATCCGGGCAAGCGCTACTACGGAGGGTGCGGACCGACGGACGTGGTGGAGAACATCGCCATCGCCCGCGCCAGGAAGCTCTTCGACGCCGAGCACGCAAATGTGCAGCCCCACTCCGGCTCGCAGGCCAACATGGCCGTCTATTTCACGGTCCTCAAGCCCGGCGACACGATCATGGGGATGGACCTCTCGCACGGCGGCCACCTCACCCACGGCCACCCGCTGTCGTACTCGGGCCGGGACTTCAAGGTCGTCGCCTATCACGTGCGCAAAGAGGACGAGCTCATCGACTACGACGAGATGGAGCAACTGGCCCTCGAGCACAGGCCGCGGCTCGTCATCTGCGGAGCCTCCGCATACTCGCGCGTGATCGACTTCGCCCGCATCCGGGAGATCTGCGACAAGTCCGGCTCCCTGATGATGGCGGACATCGCCCACATCGCCGGCCTGGTGGTCACGGGCAACCACCCTTCGCCCGTTCCCTACGCCGACTTCGTCACCACCACGACGCACAAGACCCTGCGCGGACCGCGGGCCGGCCTCGTGCTTTGCAAGGAGCAATACGCCAAGGACCTGGACCGCTCGCTCTTCCCGGGCATCCAGGGCGGACCGCTGGTCCACATCGTGGCCGCCAAGGCCGTGGCCTTCGCCGAGGCCCTGACGCCGGAGTTCAAGGAATACCAGACCCAGATCGTGCGTAATGCCAGAGCCCTCGCGTCCGCCGTCGCCGATACCGGCTTCCGGGTGGTCAGCGGCGGCACGGACAACCACGTCTTCATGACCGACGTCTTCTCGAAAGGCATCACCGGGAAGGACGGTCAGAACTGGCTCGAGGCGGCGAACATCACGGTGAACAAGAACACGATTCCCTTCGACACGCAGAAGCCGATGGTCGCTTCCGGCGTGCGCATCGGGACGCCGGCCGTGACCACGCGCGGCCTGCGCGAGCCCGAGATGAAGACCATTGCACGGCTCATCGCCCGGGTCCTCGACGCGAAGGGCGACGCGGAGGCCACCAACGAAGTGAGACAAGGCGTCAAGGAACTGTGCGACCAGTTCCCGATCTACTGAACAGAAAGGAAACCGCATGTCCCGAATCAACGGAGAGAAGGCGCGCGCCGCGCTCGAGAAGCGCCGCAACGCCAAGCGCCGCGCCGCACGTACCGCCGCGCAGGCGGGCACGGACGCGAAGAAGCCGGGCGGCCGCCCGATGGCTGCGCGCCATGCCAAGCGCTCGGCGAAGTAGGTAATTCGCTGGTCGCTGATCGCTGATCGCTGTTCGGGGCTCAGTGAGTGCCTCGGACAGCGAATCAGCGTTGCCCCATCGCCGGCGACCAGCCAACAGCGACCAGCCACCAGCGACGTCCGTGACAGCCGGCACATCACACCGCCCCGTGACGACGCTTCAATCGCCCACGCGAACCGCGACGTGAAAAAGCAATACCCGTACTACCCGATCTACCTCGACATCGAGGGCCGCAACGTCATCATCATCGGCGGCGGCAACGTCTGCGCCCGCAAGGCGGAGACGATGATGAGCTACGGCGCCAGGGTCACCGTCGTCTCGCCCGAATTCACCGGCGAGATCGAAGGGTGGGCAGCCGATGGGCGGCTGGCGATCCGGCGCAAGACGTACGATGCCGCCGACCTCGACGGCGCGAACATCGTCATCGCCTCCACCGATCACCAGAGCGTCAACGAGCAGGTGGCCGCCGACTGCCGGGCCCGCCGCATTCCGGTGAACGTCGTCGACGTGACTCACCTTTGCGAGTTCATCGTTCCCGCCATCATCGAGAAGAACGGCATCCAGATCGCCATCTCCACGGGCGGCAAGTCCCCGGCCCTGGCGCGGACGCTGAAGGAAGACCTGCAGCGGATGGTCGGTCCTGAGTACAGCGAGATCAACGAGCTCCTCGGGTCGCTGCGCGAGAGCGCCAAGTCCGTGCTGCCGACGGACGTCGATCGCAAGCGATTCTTCGACGGCATCATCGCCAAGGGCGTACTGCCGATGCTGCGGGAGGGCCGAACGCGCGAAGCCTATGAGACGATTGCGGCAGAGTGCCGGGCCAACGGCGTGGCCGTCAGCGACATGCTGACCGCACGGCTCGAAGGATGCGCATGAAGGATGAAGGATGAAGGCGGCCGGCGACGACTCGCTTCGCGGCTCTCCATCCTTCACGCCTCGCCGTACGCTCCCGGTCATCGCGCAGTACGCCGTACTGGCCCTGCTGGTCATCCCGGTCTTCCCGCACTTCTCGTCGCCCAATGAATTTACGCGGTGGCTGCTGGTGGCCTCGGTGGCCGAGAACCACACCATCGAGGTCTCGAGCCTCGCGCCCCTCCTCGGGCCGGGGTTCGAAGACCTGGCCGTCGTCGGGACGCGCGTCTACTCGAACAAGGCGCCGGGGCTGGCCCTGGCCGCAGCGCCGGGATACGCGCTGGCGCGGCCCTTCCTCGGTCCGCCCACGATCGGGACGTTGCGCGCGGCCCTGACGGCCATGCGCTGGTTCGGAGCAACGCTGCCGCTCCTGCTCATGGCGCTGCTCTTCGCGGGCGCGGCGCGCGAGCGCGGCGCGGAGTCGGCCGCCTTCGCCGTGGCCACGCTCCTGTTCGCGACGCCGCTGTTCGCCTACGGCCTGCTGCTCTTCTCGCACGCGCTGGTCGCCGCCGCGCTCTTCGCGGCCTGGGTGCTGCTCTACCTGCGCGACCGCGGCGGCATCGTCGCCGGCGCGCTGATCGGCATCGCGGTGATGTCGGAGTACCCCGTTGCCGTGGTGGCCGCGGTGCTCATCATCGGTCTGGCCATCACGCGAAGGTGCCAAGCGGCGCCCCTGGTGTCCGCCTGTGGCCAACCTTCCGCCATCGCACTGGCCCTGTACCAGCCCGCCGCCTTCGGCCGCGTGCTCGCCTCTCCCCACACGTACGAGAAGCTGCCCGCCTACCGGGAGCTCGCGCACACCGGGCTCTTCGGCCTCCACATGATCGACCCGGCCATCGTGGCACGGATCCTCTTCCACCCGGCCCGCGGCCTGCTCCTCTTCTCTCCGGTCCTCATTCCGTGTCTGGCCGCCTACCGCGATGCGCGGCGGGCCCTGCCACGCCCGGCCTTCGTGACGCTCGCCCTCGCGCCGCTGGCCCTCTTCGCCGTCTACGGCGGATACCCGAACTGGCACGGCGGCTGGAACGTCGGCCCGCGCTACATCACCGGCCTGCTGCCGTTCGTCGTCTTTCCCCTGGCCTTCGCCCGCATCCGCTGGTGGACCGCCGCGCTCTTCGGCGCCTCGGCATGCGCCGTGATGCTGACGACGCTCGTCTTTCCTTTCGTCCCGCTCGAGTTTCCGCTGCCGTGGGGCTCCCTGGCCATGCCGCTCCTGGCACACGGACTGGTCGCGCCGAATGTCCTGCACCCGGTCTCGCCAACGCTCGCGGTGGCCCTGCCCCTCCTGGCGATCGTCCTGGCCGTGGCGGTGGCCACGCCGCGACGTCTGCTCGTGGCCGGCGGCGCTGGCGTGCTCATCGCACTCGGCGCGGGTTATGCGGCCATGAAGAGCAATGCGTACCGGGCCATGCCGTTCGTCGAGCGCATCTACTTCGAAGATACCTACTTCGGACGCCGCGGAGAGCTCGACACGATCGTGAGGGCACGCATCGCTGCGCCCTCGCTCCTGGCAAGGCGGGCGGCCCAGCTTCCCTATGGACCGGTGGAGTGGCCGTTCGGGCGCACGAGATAGATGCGGTAACTCTCATCGCTCACGGTGGCCGGCCCGAATTCGGCCACGAGCTGGAAGCCCGGCACCTGGAACTTCCGGCCCGACCCGGCGATGGCCACGACGGTCCGGCCGGAGCGCAGCCCGCGGCTGACGGTCACGGCCAGCGGCCGGAAATCGGTCTGGAAGCGGCGGGTGTCCCAGACGGCATAGCGCCCCATCCGCGCTCCGTTGACGAAAAAGATGTCCCGCTCCAGGTAACCTGCGACCGCTGACGCAGTGTGATCGGGGTAGCCGATCAACAGGGCGTCGCGCCAGCCCTTCTCCTCGATGAATCGCGCCGCACGCGACGCCGAGGAAAAGTCATATCGCCAGTCGTTCACGACGGCCGTGATCGTGGAGAGGCACTGCACGACGAGGATTGCCGTGAGGAAGTGCACTCCGGCCCGCCCCGAGGATTGAGTCGCCCACAGCGCGCAGACATAGGCGATCAGCAGCAGGCCGTGATGGCGCCAGGCACCGTTGCTGATGAAGTACGTCGCCACCAGCAGGGCACCTGCGCCGGTCGCGAAGAGCGCACGTGCCAGGTTCGTTCCGGCGGTCCAGACGGCCACACCGAGCAGCAACGCTCCGGCGGCTGCCGACAGCTGCAGCGGCAGTACCGCCGCGTTCCAGAAGTCGCGCCGGAGTGGGACGAGCGGCAGGAAGCCTTCCGTGACGGACGACAGCGTTCCCAGGGCATGGTGGGCATCCTGGGGAAAGAGCGCGTCCGGCGGCCGGTTCAGCTTCGCGGCAGCGCAGGCAAAACCGGCGGCCACGATGATCATCGCAGCCAATCGGACGGCCGGGCGCCCCTGGCGCTCCTTCCAGCACCGCCAGAGCAGCAGTGCGCCGGGCGGAGCGGCCAGCAGCACACCGTACATGCTCGCGGTCATCAACTGGAAGAGCAGCACCGCCGGGATGACGACCGACGTCCTGCGGCGCAGCGCCTCGGCGGAGGAGAA
The DNA here is from genome assembly GCA_964650405.1 of uncultured Thermoanaerobaculia bacterium. Taxonomy (GTDB): domain Bacteria; phylum Acidobacteriota; class Thermoanaerobaculia; order Gp7-AA8; family Gp7-AA8; genus CAZYTO01. Next base: position 5,861 of record CAZYTO010000070.1, read on the forward strand.
TGCGAGAAGGACCACCAGTGCGTAGGGCCGGCTGATGACGCCCCACTCGTAAAACATCATGTAGCCAAAGGCAAGCAGGAGCCGCACGCGCAGCGGAAAGGGCGCGCGCAGAAGCACCAGCGCGGCACACGCAACGGCGATCAGACCGTTGACGATCTGAATGGTGGGCGGCGCGGACGAGATCCTGCCGGCAGCATAGAGGACGACGAACCAGAGATTGGGATCGGGCTCGTATGCCGCGCGATGCCAGAGATCGGCGAGGGACGTGGCCGGCGCGGCGATACTCCAGGCCTGCAGTTCATCACGCCACATCTCGTGACGCTGCACGACGAGGATCAGGGCAACGATCCAGAACGCGAGCGCTCCGAAGGTGAGCGTCCGGCGCATTTACACTTTCGGGCGGAAGATGCGCGCCGTGTAAATGCGCTTCTTGTGCAGCTTGTAGAGCACCATGGTCTTGAGGATGGCCAGGCCGTAGCGGGCGCCCCGCAGGAAGCCGACCTGCGAGGCCTCGTCGAAGTACTTCGTGCGGATCGGCACTTCGCGGATGACGAGTTGGGAGGCTACGGCCTGGGCGATGATCTCCGTGTCGAACACGAAGTCGTCGGAGTTCGCCTCGAAGTTGACCGTGTCCAGAAAATGCTTCGTATAGGCGCGGAATCCGGAGTGGTACTCGGAGAGGAAGACGTAGAAGGTCGCATTCTCCACCATGGTGAGGAAGAGGTTGGAGAAGTACTTCCACTTCGGCATCCCCCCCTCGATCGGGCGTCCGCCCAGCATGCGCGACCCGAAGACGGCATCGCATTCGCCTTTGAGGAGAGGCGCGACGAGGTGGGGAATGATGGTCGGATCGTACTGGTGGTCGGGGTGGACCATCACCATGATCTCGCCCCCCATCTCGTCCATGGCCGTGCGATAACACGTCTTCTGATTCCCGCCGTAACCGCGGTTCTTGGGATGGACGACCACCCTCAGTCCGAGTTCCCGCGCCAGCTCAACGGTGCGATCCTTCGAGCAGTCGTCGACGAGGAGGATGTCGTCCACCCAGTCCCTGGGGATGTCGTCGAGCGTCGGCTTCAGGGTCTTCTCGGCGTTGTAGGCCGGAAGGACGGCGATGACCTTCTTCTCGTGGAGGGGCATGGGCGGCGGGAAGATAGCACGGAAGACACGGGAGGAACGCCGGAGGGCTTGCACCTGAAGTGGGTCGGGCAGGTTGTGGTGGAAGACCGGAAGGTCGAGAAGCGGAAGGGGCACAGGCAGCACCATGAAGGTCGCGTCCTTAGTCCTTCATCCTTCCTCGCCGCGCCCCTATAATCCGCGCCCGTGACTCAGCGCCGCGCGGACCTCTACGCGCTCCTTATCCTTACCCTCATCGCCACCGCGCTCTTCGCCGACGTCCTGGCCGGCGTGAACGGGCTCTATATGCGCGATCTGACGCGCTACTACTACCCGGCCAAGCAGATCCTGCGCGACATCGTGCTGCACGGTGAGTTTCCCTACTGGAACCGCTGGTTCTCCGGCGGCCAGCCAATCGCCGCGAACCCCGAGCACGAGGTCTTCTACCCGTTCACCTGGCTGATCCTCCTTCCCAGCTACGACCTCGGCTTCCGCCTGCTCATCCTCGTGCACGTGTACATCGGCCTCTATGCCATGTACGCCCTCCTGCGCTCGATGGCCATCCGCCCGTTTGCTGCGACCATCGGCGCCCTGACCTGGGGTATCGGCGGCGTCTATCTTTCGTATATCAACCTGCTGCCGATCCTCTTCTGCGCAGCGTGGCTGCCGGCCACCTGCCTCTTCGTGCGGCGCTTCCTGCTCCGCCCGAACGGACGCGATTTCGCCCTCGCTTCGCTCTTTCTCGGCTTGCAGTTCCTCGTCGGGGAGCCGACGACGGTGATGCAGACCGGCCTGTTGCTCGGCTTCTATGCCCTCTACCGCGGCTGGTATTCCGCCCCGCGCCTCTCGAAGATGATCAGCCGGGTGACCTGGGTCGGCATGATCTCCGTCTGCGGGTTGCTGGCCGGCGCAGCACAGATCCTGCCCGCACTGGATCACGTGCAGGAATCGGCCCGCTCCCGCCCCTTCGACTACAACCTGGTCAGGACCTGGAGCATGCCGTGGGCGAAGTTCGCGGAGCTCGTCTATCCGAACATCCTTGGTCACATCTCGATCAATCGTGTGATGTGGTACTGGGGGGGCGGGCTGTATCCCGGCATGGGCTCCCCTTTCCTCTTCAGCGTCTACAGCGGCCTGTTGTTCCTGGCCATAGCCGTCGGCAGCGTCTTCGCGCGGCCGCGAGGAGGCCGGCTGGTCCTCCTCCTCTTCGTCACTTCGTCCGTCTTCGCGCTGGGCGGCAACACACCGCTGCTCTGGTTTCTCTACCACCATGGCGTCTCCGCCATCCGCTATCCGGAGAAGTTCATGATGATGGGGGTCTTTGCAGGGATCGTTTTCGCTGCCCGGATGCTGGACCGCATCCTCGACGGCGACGAGGCGGCCCGGGAAGGCGCGCTCGGCTTCGCCGTGGCCGCGACCACGATTGCAGCCGTCTTCGCCGTGCTGGCCTTCCTCCCCGCTTACTCGCGGCTCTTCATGAAGGTCTGGGGACAGACACCGAGCCCCGGCGCGAATCGGATGGTCGAGCTCTCGCGGATCGACTGGATCGTGGCCTCGATCCGCGGTGCCTTGCTCGTCGCCTTGCTGGCAACGATCCGCAGGTGCGGGATCGGAGAGCGGAAGGCGGATGGCAGCGCGCCGGCGGCGGCGAGCGGAGAAGCGAAGGAGGGCGAAGCCGATCCCACCACGCCGGGCCCCGGGCCGGAACCGCCCGCCGGCGGGATTCAGGGCGCCGCAACCGTTGCCTTACCCAGCCACCCCCCTGGCCGCCGCCAGCTCGTCTGGATGGCGCTGGCCCTGCTCTATGTCGCCGCCGACCTTGGCTACACCACCTGGGAGTTGAATCCGCGCATGCCGCGGCGCTTCTTCGACTCCCCTCCCGTGGCGAAGACGCTGCGGCCGAACCATCAGGACTACCGCGTCTTTCACGAAGCCGACTGGTGGGGTCAGGAAGACGTGGCCAAGCAGTTCTTCTCCACCGGGGACGCCGTGTACTGGGTCGTAAGGAACGGCCTGTTCCCCATGACTCCCGCCGGTTCGGGCGTGCAGACGGTCATCGAACGCGATTACGACAAGACCAGCCTTCTTCCTACCATCGATCTGATCGATTCGGTTTGGGACGTGAAGCGCAGCGGGCGCCGCGACTGGTACGAACCGTTTCTCGCCTTCTCGAACGCCTGGTACCACGCCGTCTACAGCGACTTCAAGGCCGAGAAAGGGCGCAACAAGGGGAACTTCAAGGCCTCGAGGCCCGTCACCTTTCTGGAAGGAGCTCACTATCCGCGCTACTACTTTGCCGACCAGATGGTGACGATCACGGACCGCAAGGATTTCGTGGACAAACTCTCCAACCAGAACTTCAGCCGGGCAGTGGCTTTCGTGACCGGGCCGTCGTTCGTTCCGGCACGAGGCGTCGTGCATTCATACCGGGAGACCAATAACAGCGCCGTCCTCGACGTCGAATCCTTCGGACAGGGATTCCTGGTCATGAGTGTGACTCCGCAAAAGTACTGGCGGCTCACTATCGACGGCGGGCGTGCCACACCGGTCGTGACCAACATCGCCTACCAGGGCCTGGTCATCACCCCGGGAAGGCATCGTGTCGAGATGCAATACCGGAACGAGCTCGTGGTCATCGGTCTCGGGATCACGTTCGCCACGGCCGGCCTGCTGATCGTCATCTTCATCGTGGCTCATCGCCGTCACGCCGATGCCGTGCCCGATGCATATGAAGAGACCGTCCACGTCGCCGCCGCCGAGACCGGAACGGACGCCAAGCCTGCGCATCCGAGCCTCCTGAAACGACCAGCGACACTCATCCTGGCCATCGTCGTCGCCGTCACTGTCGGCGGTCTGGTGGGATACAGCCTCTCCCTGAAGAAGGACATCGATTCACAGCTCTACATCCCCAGGCATACGAAGATCACTCCGGAGATCACCCTCCTCCAGGAGTACGTGCGAATCGATACGTCGAACCCTCCGGGGAACGAGACGCGCGGCGCACGTTACCTGGCGGCAATCCTCGCCAGGAACGGCGTACCTGCGGAGATCATCGAATCCGCTCCCGGCCGCGGGAATGTCTATGCCCGTATCAAGGGAACGCAACCCGGTGAAGGACTGATGCTGCTGAGCCACATCGACGTCGTTCCCGCGCCTCCGGCGGGATGGACGCGACCGCCGTTCGCCGGCTCGATCTGGTACGACACGCTTTACGGCCGCGGCACTCTCGACATGAAAGGCATTGGCATCTGCGAGCTGGCCGCCTTCCTCAACGTGGCCAGGACCCGCCAGCCTCCCCGGCGCGACATCGTCTTCCTGGCCGTGGCCGACGAGGAAGAAGGGGGACACCTCGGTACCGAATGGCTGCTCGCCCACCGTCCCGACATCTTCGCCGGCGTCCGTTATGCCATGAACGAAGGCGGCATCACCGAGACACAGCAAGAGCGGATCAGCTACGTCGGCATCGAGGTGGGAACCAAACTGCACGTGAGCGTACGTCTTCGCGCCCGTGACCGCGCCACCATGGAAAGTGTGCGCATCGCTCTGGAGCCCTACGTCACCCCTCACGATCCCGACCGCATCCTTCCTGAGGTGCGCCTTTACCTTCATGCCATCGCACCGTTGCGGAGGGAGGAGGGTCCGCGGCTCGACGACATCGACGCCACCATTGCCAAGGGAAAGTTCTGGCTCATGAACCGTCCCTACCACGAGCTGATGCAGAACATCCTCTTGCTGGATGGAATCCGCGAAGACGATCGCGGTGCGACCCTGCACGTCGAGCTCTTCAATCTTCCGGACGAGAGTCCCGACGCCCGCGTGGATTGGCTGCGGTCGACGATCTCGCCTCTCGGCGGGCATGTCGACGCGGTCCTCTCCAAATTCGGCCCTGCACCGTTCAGCCCCCTCGACTCTCCGTTCTACCGGCTCCTCGGCCGCGAGGCACGGCGGCAACTCGGCGATGTCCGCGTCGGACCTGAGGTTCTGGCCGTCTCCAACAATGACTCGCGCTACCTGCGCGCCCATGGGATCGCCGGCTACGGGATCTGGCCGTTCCCGGTCAACTTTTACCAGACGCTCGGCATTCACGGGATCGACGAGCGTATCCGGCTCGATTGGTTCCAGAAGGGGATCGCCCTCACGCGGGGCGTCGTGAGGGCCTGGGCTTTCGAGCTTCAGCCGGGAGACTGACATCTATTGTCAGCGCTTTCGTCCGAAATTCGTCAGAGAACCATGATCGCTTGTTGACCCAACTATCTCAAACCATTGATTCGCAATGGTATAGCGGAGTCAAAAAATCGCAATCGATGGTACATGCCTTGCCTTTAGCCAGCTCGACAAGGAGGATTCATGACCAGGAAGCAGAAAGGTTTCACCCTCATCGAGCTGCTGATCGTCGTCGCGATCATCGGTATTCTCGCGGCCATCGCCATTCCAAACCTGCTCACCGCCATGCAGCGGTCGAAGCAGAAGCGGACCATGGCCGACATACGCACCATCGCTACGGCGTGGGAGGCGCGTGCCACCGATGTGAACCGCTACAACGCGGCCGGCGGCTTTGTCTCCGTTTCTTTCGACAATCTCAACACCTACCTCACCCCGACGTACGTCAAGAAGCTTCCGGCAAACGACGCCTGGAACACCCCGTACCTCTACGAGGCGAGCGTGGCCTGGGGCAACGCCACCGCCGCGCAGGAGTACCGGATCACCTCGTACGGCAAGGACCAGGTCTCTGAGGCCTCGCAACGCGGCGGCGCCACGACCAACTTCGACTGCGACATCGTCTACTCGAACGGTGCCTTCGTTCAGTACGCCGAGGGCGTCCAGCAGTAACAGTACCGCCGCACTCCTTGTCAGCCGTTTGAAAAGGGTGCCTCAGGGCGCCCTTTTCGTTTTCAGGAGGCCTGGGTGGCAGTTCGCGTCACCAACGTGACCGCGGCGTAGAGCCGCTCGTGGTAGCCCCACGCCTCTTTGAAGATTTGCGGGAAGGCCCCCAGGTCCTTGTGCGCGACGACGAGGTTCACACCGTAGAGAAACGCGGCATTGCCGTCGAGCGTCCGGAGGCTGTCCGAGAAGAGGATATAGAACGCCTTCCGCCGGTCGACGGGGGTGACCGAGACGATCGGCGCCATGGCCTCCAGGGGCGGCGGCGTGATCTGCGCCGGGTTGAGCATCACGACCGGAGGGAACTCCTGGTTGAAGTACTCCCGCGCCTCGGCCGCCGTGGCCAGGTACACGGGGACATGTCCGATCAGCTTCGCGGCGTGCCGGATACCGGGATGGTCGGCACCAACGAGCAGCGCCTTCGCGCCGAAGCCTTCGTGCTCCTCTTCCTGCTTGTGCGCCTCTGCCGCGGACGCCGGCGGCCGGGCAGGGACAGCAGCAGCTCTGCCCCCCTCCGGATGGCGGCGATCGACGGTCAATTGGGTCTTGCAGGCTGGGCAGGGGAAGGATACCTCCCGGTCGGCGGGGAGCTTCGTCTCGTCGATGGAAAGCGGCTTCTGGCAATTCGTGCAGACGATTTTCATTCGCTGTTCACTGTTCGCTGGTCGCGGTTCGCTGCGGTTCGATCCGCTGACAGCGTATTCACTCCAACATGGACAGCATCGAGCCCTCGGCTTCGGGCTCCTGCTGGGTCTGATTGTCGTCGGTGAGACGTAGGGCGAGGTTGGTCGGATTCGTGGCATAGGCGAGCGCGACCTCCTTCGAGATCGTCCGCGTCAGCCAAAGCTTCTCCAACTCGTCATCGAAGGTCTGCATGCCGTCGACCGAACCGTCGTGCATGGCGTCGGTGAGCGAGCGGCCCTCGCTCTCGCCCTTGAGCACGTAGTCGCGCGTGCGCATGGTCGACTTCAACACCTCCAGGACGGCCACGCGCCCCCCTCCGACCTTCGGCAGGAGGCGCTGGGAGATGACGTACCGGAAGGACTGGGAGAAGCGCGTTCGGATCTGCGGCTCCTGGTCCTTCGGAAAGACGCCGACGATCCGGTCGATGGTCTTGGCCGCATCGATCGTGTGCAGCGTCGAGAGCACCAGGTGGCCCGTCTCGGCCGCCTCCATGGCGATCTCGATCGTCTCCACGTCGCGCATCTCGCCGATCAGGATGACTTTGGGCGCCTGGCGAAGGGCCGCGCGAAGCGCCAGGGAGAACGTCTTGGTGTCGCTTCCGACCTCGCGCTGGTTGACGGTCGACTTGACGTGCCGGTGCATGTATTCGACCGGGTCCTCGATGGTGATGATGTGATAGGCGTAGTCGTGGTTGATCTGGTTGATGATGGCGGCCAGGGTCGTGGACTTGCCGGATCCGGTTGGTCCGGTGACGAGGACGATGCCGTTCTTGAGCTTACCGACGTTGTGCAGCTCGGCCGGCATCTTGAGTTTTTCCAGCGTCGGAATCCCCTCGGGAATGACGCGCAACACGATCGCGTACGTGCCGCGCTGGGAGAAGACGTTCACCCGGAAGCGTGTCTTCTGCGGGATCGAGTACGAAAGGTCGACCGAGCCGTTCTGCATCAGGATCCGGGTCAGATCGCGGTCGCTTCGCAGCATGTGCATGGCGATCATCTCCGTCTGGTACGGCGTGAGCCGCGGCAGTCCGGGGAAGTTGACCGGAACGAGCACCCCGTCGATCTCCACCTGGGGTTGCCGCCCCACGGAGAAATTGAGATCGGACACACGATCCGACATCTTCAGCATCGCCTCGAGGATGGCGTCCAGATTGAAGTTCTTCATGAATCCCCTTCGTGGGTTGCGGACATTGTAAAGCCGCCTGCGGGCGCGTGCATGAGACGGGACGGAAGAAGACGGGAGAGGAGGAGCATCGGTCCGAAACGGTGAGAGCCTCTTCGATGATTCCGCCCTTCTTCGCCCTTACAATCCCGTTGCGTGACGATCATGGCCATCGACTACGGCGGGAAACGCATCGGTGTGGCTGTCAGCGACTCCGGCCTCGTGGCAATGCCTCATTCGATCGTCCGTAACGAGGGAGACGTGGTCGGGAAACTGGCCAGCCTGGCCGGCGAGCTCGGTGCCGACACGATCGTCCTCGGCGTTCCCCGGCGCAGCCTCTCGAACGCCGGCGAGCGAAAGTTCGAAGAGCTCGCCGAACACCTGGGCCGGAAGACGGGCAAGACCGTGGTGCTCTGGGACGAGACGCTCACGACGGCCGAGGCCTCGGACCGGCTTCGCGCAGCGGGCCGCAGCCGGCGTGACGCGCAACGCGAGGTCGACATGCACGCCGCCGCGGTCATCCTCCAGTCCTACCTCGACAGGAGGCGGTCATAGCCCGCCGCCCGTCGCGCCCGCGCGGGGGCTGCCGCAAGTACCTGCAGTCGCTCTTCACGGTGACCTTCTTCGGCATCCTTCTCATGCTCGGCGGAACGTGGTTCATGTGGCGCGCCCTGACCACGCCGTTCAAAGGCTACCCCGAGGCAGTCCGCGACGTCGAAGTACGCCGCGGCGTCAAGACCTCGGCCATCATCCGCCACCTCCAGCTGCAGGGAATCGTACGCGACGCCTACATCCCGCTCGTCTATCTCAAGCTCGTCCGGCGCAACGATTCGCTCAAGGCGGGCGTCTACGAATTCGACAAGCCCCTGTCCGCGGCGGAAGTGCTCGACAAACTGGTCCGGGGCGACGTGATCCTTCGGACCGTCACCGTCCGCGAAGGCCTCGATCGCTTCGCCGTGGGGCGGCTGTTTGTCGCCGAGGGCTTCGGGAAGCCCGCGGTGTGGGACAAGCTCACCGCCGATCCCGAGTCCGTGCGCGACATCGACCCCGATGCGCAGTCTCTCGAGGGGTATCTCTTTCCCGACACCTACAAGTTCAATCCGGGCACGCAACCGGCCCTGATCGTCAAGGCCATGACCGCCGGCTTCCGGAAACACTTCGCCGCTGAAGAACCCTTCATTACCACCGGACTCTCCCTGCACGAAACGGCCACGCTGGCCTCCATCGTCGAGACGGAGGCAAAACTGGAGACGGAGCGTCCGCTGGTCGCGTCGGTCTACCTCAACCGTCTCCACCGCCAGATGCTCCTGGGCTGCGACCCCACCGTCATCTACGCGCTCAAGCTGGCCGGGCGATGGGACGGCAACATCCACAAGGCCGACCTTTCCATCGACTCGCCGTACAACACCTACCGCTATCACGGTCTCCCCCCCGGTCCCATCGCCAACGCCGGGCTGGCCTCCCTGCACGCCGCCGCCGCGCCGGCGAAGACGGACTACCTCTACTTCGTGGCGCGCCACGACGGGTCGCATGCCTTCTCCACGAATCTCGAAGAGCACAATCGGAACGTGCAACGCTTCCAGGTGCAGTGGTACCGGGATCAGAGGGCGGGACGCTAGCTGCCGGAAGGCGGCCTTCCACTCCTCCCGCCTGCCGCTCGTGCTATCCTTTCCGTCCTCACAATCAGCAAATAACCCGGGGGCGTGAAGAGAACCATGGCTGCGAAGAACCGGCCGTACGAACAGTTCGGGTCCTTCATCCTGTTCAAGAAGCTCGAAGCGGACGCCCTCGGCGATCTGTGGCGCGCCGGCCGGATCGACGGCAGTCAGCTCGGCGAGGTCGTGGCGTTGCGCCGCATCACCGGCGGCAGCCGCGAGGCATTCGTCAGCAGCACGGCCGTGGCGCGCCAGGTCGTGCCGCAGCTCACAGGCACCTCATTCGCCAAGCATCAGGAGATCGACGTCGTCAGCGGCGCGCCCTACATCGCCCACGAATACGGTGGCGGCCGCTCGCTGCGTCACGTCATCGACCGTGCCCGCGGGGGCAACGGCGTACCGCCGAATCCGCTGCCGATCGACCAGGCCATCGTCATCGCCGAGAAAGTCGCACTCTCTCTGTCCACGATCGCCGATCTGAAGATGGCCGACCGGAAGCTCGCGCACGGCGCGCTCGTCCCGCAGTTCGTCTGGATCAATGATGACGGCGAGATCCGCGTCGCCGGCCAGCAGCTCGGCGGCGGCTTCTTCGCCTCACTCCGCGATGCTGCCTTCGCTTCGCACTTCGGCCGCTATTTCTCCCCCGAGTTTCGCACGAACGGCGAGCCGTCGAAGGGCTCGGAAGTCTTCGCCCTCGGCGCCATTTTTTATCTGCTCATCACCGGCAGCGAGCCACCCGACGCCATGACGGCCAGTGCCTTCATGCTGGCCATCCGCGGCGCCAAGACCATGGCCGGCCAGCCCATTCCCGACGACATCCGCGTCATTCTCGACAAGTCCCTCAACCTCGACGTCAACGCCCGTTACGCCTCGGTCGGCGACATGAAGCAGGCCCTCTCCTCCCTCGCCCATGGCGGCAAGTACTCCGCCACGACGTTCAACCTCGCCTTCTACCTCAACAACCTGCTGAAGAAGGAGATGGAGGGCGAAGCGCTGGAGCGCGAGAAGGAAGGCAAAGTCAACGTTTCTGCCTATCTCGAACCAGTCGCTGCCGCCCCTGCGCCGGCTGCACCTCGGGAGGACGTTCCGCCGCCGCCGATGTTCGGCGGCATCACAGACGAGCCGAAAAAGGGCAAGGCACCGCTGGTCATCGCCGCGGTGGTCGTGCTGGCCATCCTTGGCGTCGTCGGCTGGCTGGTGATGAAACCGTCCGGCAAGCCGGCGGCGACGACGACCGTTGCTGCTACGAAGCCGCAGGCACCGCCGCAGAAGGCTCAGGTGATTCCGACCGCGGTCGTGGCCACCACCACCGCTCCTGCCACCGCAACCGTGGACCCCGCCGCCCAGCAGAAAGCGTTCGAGGCAGCCGTCCAGCAGAAGCTGCAGGCGGAAATGATGAAGCTGCAGGCGGACTACACGAAGAACCTGCAGAAGACCCAATCGAAGAACGCTCCGGTGCAGATCGCATCCACAGCGCCGGTCTCCACCGTCGCAGCCACGGCACCCGAGGAACATGCTCCGCCGTCGGCGGCCGCGCTGGATGAAAAGCGCCTTTCCGCGAACCGCCAGGAGACTCCGGCAGCACCGGCACCCGCTCCGGCACAGACGCAGGCGACGGCGCCCGTGACCGCGCCGGCGACGCAGCCGGCGGCGCCCGCCACCGCCCCGACTCCGCAGGTCCGGGAAGGCGACGTCATCGACTACAACGAGCTCGACTCGCCGGTGAACCCCCTGAGCACCATCCGCCCGACCTATCCACCCATGGCCATGCGCAGCAAGACCGAATCGACGGTCATCGTTACTACGCTCATCGACGAGAGCGGCAACGTCGTGGATGTGAAGGTGTTGCGGGGAGACGATCGGTTCGGTTTCAACGACGCCGCCATCCGCGCCATGCGCGCCACACGCTTCTCCCAACCGACCAAGAACGGTCACCGCGTGAAGACCTGGCGTCCGCAGACGATCTCGTTCCTATTGGCAAAAGGCTGAGTCGCTGGTCGCTGATCGCTGATCGCTGGTCGCAGGCCGTTGTCGTCGATTGTGAAACGCCGATCGATCAGCGATCAGCGACCAGCGACTCAAGGCACCAATCTCGCACTTCGGCCATGTCATGTCCGGCCGGGGTGTGCGGCGGCGGTGGTACCTCGACCTCCATGGGATCCGCAGGGAGGGAACGAAAGAGAGCGGCTTCGCCTACAGGACGCCGGAGGGGCGGCCTGTAGACAACGGAAAGACCCTCGGCCGGATCGCCAGGCTGCGGATCCCTCCCGCCTGGCGGGACGTGCGCATCGCCCGCAGCGACGCAGCGCCCCTCCAGGCCGTCGGCGTCGACAGGAAGGGACGCACGCAGTATCTCTACCATGCCCGTTTCCGCGCGCAGCGGGAGGAGGCGAAGTTCCGGCGCGTGGTCGAGTTCGGCGAGTCGCTGCCCACGCTGCGGCGGCGGGTCCGCCGCGACCTGCAGGGTGATGCCCTCTCGCGCGAGCGCGTCCTGGCCGCCATCGTGCGCCTCATCGACCAGGGCTTCTTCCGCGTGGGCAACGACAAGAGTGCCAGGTCGGAGTCGACGTACGGTCTCACCACCATCGAGGGCCGGCACGTCGAGCTCCACGGCGCCACGCTCTATTTCGACTACATCGGCAAGTGGCGCCGGAAACACCAGCGGGCCATCGAAGATGCGGACGTTGCCGCCGTCGTGGCCCAACTCAAGCGCCTCCCCCTGACGGAGCTGTTCGCCTTCGAAAACGACGACCGGCTCCGCGACGTAAAGGACCGCCACGTCAACGACTACATCCAGTCCATCATCGGGCGCGATTACACGGCCAAGGACTTCCGCACCTGGGCCGGCACGCTGCTCTGCTCCATCGCCCTGGCCATGCAGGGACAGGGAGCGAGCAAAGCCGAGCGCCGGCGCAGGGTTCGCCGCGCCGTCGAGGCAACCGCCGAACAGCTCGGCAACACTCCCGCCGTCTGCCGGTCGTCGTACATCTGTCCCCGCCTCATCGAGGAATACATGGATGGGAAGCCCTTCGAGCTCCTGCGCAGGTCGCGGAAGGGCAAGCCGGTCGTCCGCATCGGCCTCTCGAAGGAAGAGCGTGCCCTGCTGAAGTTCCTCCGCGAGACGATAGCCGACAGACGCCGGCATCCAAGGGCAGCGTAAAGGCCGGGGAGGCTCAGAGCCTCCCCGCCTTCATGACCCGTTTCGTATGTCCCGCGCCGCTCGCCGCCTCCTGCTCGCCGCTTCAGAACGTCTCGCCGATCCAGAACTCGGTCCGGTATCCGCCGAGCGACTGCTTCAGATCGGTGCGTTTGGCGAAGTCCCAGTGCAGCTCCAATCCCAGGAAGTTGAAGGACATGCCGTAGCCGACCGAGGCCACTCCGTCGACGAGGCGGCCGTTCTTGCGGAACGTATACTTCTGGCCGGGCAGCTTCGCCCCGCCGATGTCGAAGAAGAAGTTCCCGCGGATCTGCTGAATGACCATGATCGGCGTCACCAGCGCGTCGATGAGCGGGAAGCGAAGCTCGGCGTTGGCGAAGCCGGCCGTCGTTCCGATGATGGACTGGAAGTCGACTCCTCGGATGGTGTTCAGGCCGCCGAAGTAATAGAAGTTCGGGAACGACCCCGTCGACTTGCCGACGAACAGGCGGGTCGCGATCAGCGAGCGCGACGTGAGCTGCAGGTAATTGCGGGCGTCGATGGAGAAGTCCGTCGACAGCGAACCGTGCGCCTTCGTGTCGTACGCGTAGGCCGAGCTCACTTCGTAGCGGTGCCCGGAGATGGGGCCAAACTGCTTGAACTGCGTCGTGTCCCCGCTGAACGACGCGCTGACGAGCGGGAAGCTGTCCCGGCGGGAGAAGACGATCAGGGAGCCGTCCGGCGCATAGCCAAGCGGGTAGTTCACGTTGCGTGACTCGAAGCCGGCCCCCGTGTCCAGGCGGTGATAGCGGTCGAATGGATAGCTGACGATGCCGACCGCCCCGGTCTCCCGATAGACCTGCTTGCGGGCTTCGATCAGCCCCGTGTTGATGTTGGTGGCCGTATAGAAAGAACGGTTGTCGAAGACGCGGAATCCCCAGTTGAGCCGTTTGTGCAGGTCGAGATAGAGGAGGTCGAAGTTCGAGAAGGAGGACACGGAGTCGAGCGAGGCGATGAACCGCCGGTTGCCCAGCATGTCGCTCATGTAGATCGTCGACCGTGAGACGAAGAGTTGATCCGAGGTGACGCCGGCATTCACCTCGACGTTCTCCACGAACATCTTGAAGCCGCGCGTGTCCTCGATCTTCTCCGGGTCGACGGCCACTTCTACGGGCGGCTGGAAGACCTGGCGCGTCTCCGCCTGCAGCGGGGCGGAGGCCAGCGTCGTCTTCTCGGCCGGATGGAGCGGTTTGTCTGTGGCCGTGGAGTAGAGGCGCCAGTGGCCCTTATAGTAGGACGAGAACACCATATGCTCACGGTTGTTCTTGCCGGTGAAGACGACGGGGGTGAAGCACCCGCCCACCACGTCCGTGAACTGGAGCATGTCGCCGGTCTCCAGGTTCATCGAGTAGATGTTGTAGGCGGCGAAGTTCGTCGGGTCGGGCGGCGGCGTGTCGCCCTCGCGCTTGGCGGCGTTCTCGGCCGTCTCCAGGATCTTGCTGGCCTGTTCCACGTTGCGGCCGGTCTGCTTGTCGGAGGAGAAGAAAATGCGTTTCCCGTCGGGGGAGAACCAGGCGTCGATGTCGTTCCAGTCGCCAGTGGTGAGCTGGTAGCGCTCGGACAGATTGGCCAGGTTCAGCTTGAACAGCTTGGCGTAGCCATTCACGATCGAGGAGTAGACGATCCACTTTCCGTCCGGTGAATAGACCGGCGCGCCGTCGAAGAAGTGGTCGTTCGTCAGGTTCCGGATCTCACCGCTGTCGAGGTCGAGCTCGTAGAGGTCGGGTTGATTCCCCTTGAACCCGGCGAAGGCGATCTTCCGCCCGTCGGGCGAGTATGTGGGCGAGAGCTCCTGCTCGACCGGCAGGTGGATCTGGCGCTCCATGCGGCCGCTCAAGGCGTTGAGGAGCATGAGGTTGCGGCCACGCTCCTTGCGCACGAAGAGGGCGATCTGGTCGCCGTTCGGCGAGAACGCGATGTCGCGACCCATCACCGGGCCGGTGGTGAACATCTGCGCCACGGGGTACTCATAGCGAGTCGTGTAGCCGGGCGTGAGGTTGTGAATCATCCGCCGGTCGGGGATGCTGAAGATGGCCACGTCGACGTCTTCCTTGTACGTGACGAACGACGCCAGCAGGTCGCCGGAGGGCGACGGTACGGGGGAGATGTCCTCGTCGAACTGTGCCTCGCCGGCGATGCGGAACGGCTCGCCGTACTCGATCGGCTCCCCTTTCGCCACCAGGGCCGGGAGGTACTGCTTGCGCAGCCAGATGCGGAAGCGCGTGTCGAACTCCGAGGGCGACACGTCGAAGGCCCGCTTCAGGGCTTTGTCGACCGAGCTGCCCAGCGTGTTGCGGTACTCGTAGATGAAGTCGCGCAGTCCTTCCCAGCCGTACTTCTCCTGGATGTACTTGAAGACGGCGTGGCCGAAGCGGTAGGCGAAGTAGCC
>CAZYTO010000071.1:0-20941 GCA_964650405.1 uncultured Thermoanaerobaculia bacterium
AGGAAACCCGGCGCTGCCTTGGCCCTTTCAGCCTTTCAGCCTTCCAGCCTTGGGGATCAGGCTCCGAACCAACTTTAGGTGCAAAGCCCGGTGAGGCGTTCGGCGCTCAACCACCGGCGATTCTCCATGACGCCTCCGGCGTACGTCGGCCGGCAACTCGCCCGGGTGGGTATTTCCTGACTTCTGTCACTCCCGGTACAGAGGTCCTTCACGCTTGCCATTCCTCCGCCGGTGTCTTTCCCGGGGCGGCTTGTACGCCTGGCGGGCGTAGCTGTGCTTGCGTGGGCGCCCCTTTCCGTCGCGGCGCTGGAGGCTCCCGCGCTGCGGACGGCGGCGAGATTCGCGCTTCTCGGCGGCGGGGCGGTGACGAACAGCGGGCCTTCGCGGGTGACCGGGAACGTCGGTTCGCCCGCGACCGTGTCCGGCTTCCCGGCGGCGGCTCTGGCGGTGGGAGACGTTCACGCCGGAGATGCGGTGGAGCGCGAGGCACGCGGGGATGAAGCCGCCGCGTATGCGGACCTGGCGGCGCGGCCGTGCACGGTGCCGTTCTCGAATCCGCTACGGCCCGGCGTCATCTGTCTCTCCTCCCCATTGCCGAATATCCTGACCCTCGACGGCGGGGGTGACGCGAACGCGCTGTGGGTCATCCGCGTGGCGGGGCCGCTCGTGACGCCTCCCGACTCCGAAGTGGTCCTCACCAACGGGGGATCGAAGGATCGCGTCTTCTGGATTGCCGACACGGTCCTGCTTGGCGCGCGGAGCGTCATGGCCGGCACTCTCTTCACCCGCTCCGGTGTGACGGTCAGCCGGGGCGCCTCGCTTTACGGCCGCGCCTTTGCGCAGGACGGACCGGTGACCGTCGACACGGCGCTCATCTCGTTCTGCTGCGATGCGATCGCCGTCTCACCGCTGCCTCCGCACATCGTCTCGCCCTCGCTTCCGCAATCCATCACGGCCGGCGGCGGTACGCCGCCGTATGCATTCCGGCTCTTTGCGGGAGCGCTCCCGCCCGGTGTCGTGCTTCGCCCGACGAGCGCATCGACGGCGGAGCTGGCGGGGACCAGCAGCAGCTCCTTCAGCGTCATTCTCGCTGCCACCGATCTGCACGGCTGCGCGGGCATCCGCACCATCGCCGTGGACGTCACGACCATCCCCTGCTCACAGTTGCTTTCGATTGCGCCCTCGACCCTTCCTAACGGTACGGCCGGAGTGGCGTACAGCCAGGCGCTGACGGTTACCGGCGGCGGCACACCGCCCTACACGTTCCTGCAGCCGGTCCGCGGCGCGCTCCCGCCCGGCTTTGCCCTCGCCGGCGATGGTGCGATCACGGGAACGCCGGTCTTGCCGGGGAGCTACTGCTTTACGGTAACGGGGCGCGACGCGAACGGCTGTGTATCCGGTCCGGCGGACTACACGATTCTCGTCGATCCGGTGAGTTGTCCCGGCGCGACGCCGATCACGATCTCACCGCCGGGCCTTCCGCCGGCGATCCTCAACACACCGTACGCCCGGTCCTTCACCGCCAGCGGTGGCACGCCGCCCTATACCTTCACGTCGAGCGCCCTGCCGCCCCTTCTGACGCTCAATCCTGTCAGCGGCCTCCTCTCCGGCATTCCGACGGCCGCGGGCGTCTATCCGGTCACGGTCACCGTCACCGACGCCCACGGCTGCTTCGCCACGACGGCATGCTCGATGTTCCTGGCCGTCGACATTCCCGCGCTCTCGGGCGGCGCGCTGTTGCTCCTGGCCGTCGTGCTCGGCGCGGCCGGCTGTATTGCGAGGAGGATCTGATGCGCACGTGTGCTGGCTGCGATCGGGAGCTCGGGGACGACGTCGAGAAGTGCCCCGATTGCAAGAAGTCACCTGTCGGTCAGCTATGTGACGTTTGCGGACGCCGCATGCCAAAGGATGCGCGCATCTGTAACACGTGCAAGTCGTATTGGAAGCGAAGCCACCGACGGCTTGCCCGGGCGGGGACGATTGTTACCGCTATCGGGGCGATCATTACCGCTCTCGGCGCCTTCGTCGTGGTCGCGGTCAACGTGTGGACGCTCGCTTCGGCACTCGACCGCCATTCCCACACCCATATGAAGTTCCTGGCCACGAAGACCGACGCCGCGGCAATCAGGGCCATGGTCTGGAACAGCGGCCGGGAGGCATCGTGGATTCTCCGGTCGCGGTTGGAGTTCGAAAACCCGCAGGTGGCCCCTGTCGCGCTGGACCTGCGCTGCTGTCCAACCACGACCGGCGAAAGTTGCGACACGACAAACCTCATCGAAGCCGGACATTCGGTCATGGCCTGTTTGAAAGCCGATGCGATCACGTTTCGAAAGCCAGGCAAAGACGGGCCGGCATACGTTAAGAACGACGCCTTGGTCCTGATCAGGGACCACAAGGTCACTCTGGTGGTCCATGTCGAGGAGTCGAACGACTCCGGAACGTTCGGAAAGCACCCGTATCACACGCTGACGGCCACCTTCGATGAATTGCAGATTCGTTCTTTTCTGGAGGCGCCTTGAGAGGAATCACACTATTCCTGCTGCTCGCAGCATTGCCGGTCAGTACACGCACCAGATCCGTGGGGGTGATGGTCCGTTGCCCCGATCCTCTGACGAGCGTGCTCATGGTCGTCCAGCGTCCCGAGACACCGGAGGAGACGGACCATCCGTATCCGCTGAAACAGGGCACCTACGAATTCGAGATGTTGTTCAGCGGCTTCTTGATCACATCATCGTCCACGGCCAGTCTGCGGCTGAGTGGAGCGCGGCCGATGCGGACCGACTGTCGCCACCCCGTCTTCTCGACGGACGACGTGGCGCACTACACGTTCGATTGTGGAGTCGAGGCGAAGGACCTCTTCATCACATCCGATCCACCGAGGCTGATGACTGCTTATGTGCGCCGGTTCCAGGGAGATGTTCCGGAGCACGACTGCGTCGAACGAGGCAGGCTCGGCCTCGACCATAGGATCGTGGACGTGAGTGCGTTGGAAGATCTGGTTCTGCTGGTCGACCCGGCGATACCGAATGCTCCAGGATTGAACGTGCGGTTGATCCGGCGGCCGCCGGGTGGAAAGCCCACGACACTCGATCGAACGCAACTCCTGGCGGAACTGACCCGCCAGCATGCGGCAGCCACGGGGCACCTTTCCCCGAATGAGCTCGACTACTACGGCAAGGCGCTCCAGAACTTCAATCGCCTGACCATCGAGCCCGCGCCGGAGCCGAAGAAATGATCCGCTCAGCCCTGCTCTGCGCGTTCGCCGTGCTGCTCCTCCTCGCGGGCACGGCCGCGGCACAGGGGCCCATCTTCGACCCGGACGACTTTCTCGATCCGCGGCTCCATCAGGGTTATGTCATCGCCTCGCGGCTCGTCATCGGAGACGCAACTGGCTTCATCGACGGCTTCCGCCCGGCGCACCAGAGCGCGCGGATCTTCCACCTCGCCAACAGCGTCTACGGCCCGAATTTTCAGGTCGACTTCAAGCACAATGACATCCGCGGCGCAGGGCCTCCCGCCGTCTCGGTCTGTCCGTGCCATCCGCCGCTCTACTTCCCGACACCGCCTTCCGGTCGCGCCACGCCCACCGCGCCGCCGCCCGGCCGGCGCGAGACGCTGCAACTGGCGTTCTATCGCGAGAAACCCACCGAGGGTGCCGAGGCGCCGCCGATGCTGCGGTACCGGCTGTCGTGGACGTGGCAGCCCATCTCCACCACGGTGCGGTACCTCGACACGCCGCAGGTGGCGGCGACGTTTTCCGGCAAGGAGCAGACGTTCGCCGCCGATGCGGACATGTCCCTGCACCTGGGCGGCCATCCCGTGCGGGGCTCGCTCTTCGTCACCCGCACAGTGCGCTCCGGGACGACGGACGACCGCAATCAGACGGCGGTGACGTGGGTGAGCCGTTTTCCACCGCTGCTGCTCCACGGCATCCTCGTTCGCGCCACGCTCGCCGCCGGCAACGTCTCCGGCCGGGGAGGCGCGGCGCTCAACCTCGTCAGCCCCGCCATCGAGGCCTTCTGGCACGACCCGCACACCCGGGCAAACCTCCACCTCGTCTGGAACCCGCAGTCCGCGCAGAGCGGCAGGGACGGATGGCGGACGCACCACCAGGTTGTGCTTTTCGTGGACCGGGCGCTGTTTCTTCGCTGATCGCTGATCGCTGTTCGTCACCCGGTACCCGTTACCCGGCACCCGGCACCCGTCACCCGTTCCCCGCCCGCCCCCCGCCCCCGCCCGCTCGCCGCCTCCCGCTCGCTCGTCATCCGACACCTTCCCTCGGCCCGTTCGTCACATAGAATGTAGGGGAAATTTGCGTCCTGAGCGGTCGGTTCCGGGACCGCTAGCAACTCCCACTTGCATCAGCACTTCCTGTTCAGAGGCGAAGCCGATTGATGGGCAAACGAACCGCATTGCTCGTAGTTCTCACCTCCCTGGCGGCCGGCACGGCGCTGGCCATTTCTCCCGGTGCCCGGTACGACACGCGCATGGCGTACGACGCCAACATCCAGCGCGTCGTGCAGTTCGGCGGCCTGACGGCCATCGATGCCGGTACGGCCAAGGCCTACGACCTCGGCGACACCTGGGAGTGGAACGGGCAGAAGTGGGTCGAGCGCTACACGCCGACGGCTCCCCAGGCACGCTCCGCCCACAACATGCTGTATGACTCGAACCGGCAGCGCGTGCTGCTCTTCTTCGGCAAGAACGGCTCGACCTACCTGAACGACACCTGGCAGTACGTGAACGGGAAGTGGTCGCAGATCAATACGGCCAACGCGCCCGGTCCACGCACCGTGGCGGGAGCGGCCTACGATTCCGCCCGGGACCGCGTCGTCGTCTACGGCGGGACCAGCCTCGACGCCTCGAACAAGGCCGTAGAAGACCGGGACACGTGGGAGTTCGACGGCACGAACTGGACGCACATCGCCGACAACGGGCCCGACGTGGGCAAGCCCATCCTGGTGTACGACCGGCTGCACAACAAGATCCTCATGCTGGCCGAGGACACCGCCCTCACGCCGAAGATGTTCGCGTACGACCCGGCGGGAAAGAGCTGGCAGTCCCTCACGCCAACCGCCCTCCCGGCCTGCGTGAACGAGGGGATGGTCACGTACGACACGACGCGCGACGTCGTCGTCTACACGGGCGGCACCTGCTCCACCTCGTCCACCACCGACGACACCTACGAATGGACGGGCGACAACTGGACGCACGTCACCCTCAACTCGAATGCGGGACGGACGTTCGGCGCCGGCCTGGCCTACGATGAGGCCCGGCAGGAGACGGTGCTCTTCGCCGGGTACTACAGCACCGCGCCGCGCCACCAGACCTATCTCTACCTGGCCGGCGGCTGGATCAGCACCGCCGACGACCAGCCCGTTCCCCGCTCGCTGGCCGTCTTTGCCAACGACGTGCAGAGCGGAACGGTCTGGCTTTTCGGCGGGACCTCGATGGGCAACCAGTTGAACGACTTCTGGACGTACCAGAACGGCCACTTCAACTCCGTCTCGTCGGAGTCGAAGCCGGTGAGCTGCGGCTCCCCGCACGGAGCGTTCGACACCGATCGCAAGCTCCTGGTGGTCTACTGCGGGATCGACAACACCACGTACGAGTACACACCCGATACGAACGTCTGGAAGAGCATCGCTTCGAAGCACGTACCGGCGGCACGCTCCTTCGGCGCCCTCGTCTACGACCAGACCCTCAAGCTGACCGTGCTCTTCGGCGGCTGGGACGCCACGCTGTTCCGCGACGACACGTGGACGTGGAACGGGACGGACTGGACGCAGGTAAAGAAGGACCCGCCGCCGTCGCGCGAGCTTCCGGCCATGTGGTGGGACCCGATCCTGAAGAAGACGGTGATCTTCGGCGGACTGGGACGGCTCGACCCGAACGCCCGCCTCAGCCGGTACAACGACATGTGGACGTTCGACGGCACGGCCTGGACGCAGCTCACGCCGTCGACGCTGCCCGGCACGCGCTACGGCGCCAAGGTGGCCATCGACCCGCGCACCAATCACACCTTCCTCTTCGGCGGCATGCTGGACACGGTCAACGGCAAGACCGAGACGCAGTCCTATGCCGCGGACACGTGGGAGTGGGACGGCGCGACCTGGAAGCAGGTCGCGACCGACGGCGTTCCGCCGGCCCGTGAGAACCAGGCCTTCATCTTCGACCCGAACCGGAACGAGATGGTGATGTTCGCCGGCTACAGCGGCTACTACCTCTCCGACCTCTGGTCGTTCACGAACTCCACCACGTGGCGCCCGTGGGTGGACACGACCCTGCGGCGCCGCGCCGCGGGGCAGTAAGGGTTGCGGGGGACGGCGAGCGGCGAGCGGGAGAACAACAATCCCGTCCGCCGCGCGCCGCTCACACAATCCCGCTCGCCCTGATCCGCTCGCCCACGCGACCCCGATTCGCTCGGCAACCCATGGCGTGCTAACTTAACGCCCCTCATGAGCGAAGCCCTCGTCGCGAGCACGCAGTTTTCCGCTGTGACCTTCCGCCGTTCGATCGCCGACGCCCTGGAGATGGCCCATGGCGTGGACGCGGTGGCCGCGGAGGAGCGGGCGGCTTCGCTGGCCAAGCGCTCGCTGAAGAAAGAGGCCAAGGTCTGGGGCCTGAAGACGGCCATCTCGATGATGGACCTGACCACGCTGGAGGGGAAGGACACCCGCGGCAAGGTGTGGGCACTCTGCCAAAAGGCCATGAGGCCCGATCCGCTCGATCCCGACATTCCCCACGTCGCCGCCGTCTGCGTCTACCCGGCCATGATTCCCTTCGTCAAACAGGCCCTCGGCGACAGCGGCATCCACATCGCTTCCGTGGCCACCGGCTTTCCCAGCGGCCAGACGTACACGCCGGTGAAGGTCGACGAGACGCGGCGGGCTGTGGCCGACGGCGCGGACGAGATCGACATGGTCATCGACCGCGGCGCGTTCCTCTCCGGCGACTACCAGAAGGTCTTCGACGAGATCGCCGAGGTGAAGGAAGCGTGCGGGCCTGCCCACCTGAAGGTCATCCTGGAGACGGGAGAGCTGGCCAACTACGACCAGGTGCGCAAGGCCTCGCTCATCGCCATGTTCGCCGGCGGCGACTTCATCAAGACCTCCACCGGGAAAGTGACCACGAACGCCACCCTGCCGGTGACGCTGGTCATGCTGGAGGCCATCCGCGACTTCCGCCACGTCACGGGCGTGAAGGTCGGCATGAAACCGGCCGGCGGCATCGCCAACGCCAAGCTGGCCCTGGCCTACCTGGTGCTGCTCTATGAAACGATGGGGGAAGAGTGGATGACGCCCGACCTCTTCCGCTTCGGCGCCTCCTCGTTGTTGAATGATGTGCTGATGCAGTTGAAGAAGGAAAAGACCGGGGCATACCAGAGCGGGGACTACTTTACGATTGATTAGCTCGCTGTTCGCTGGGCGCTGAACGCGTTGAGGATAAGCGGTTAAGCGAATAGCGGTCAAAGGACCAGCGACAAGGAACCAGCGACCAGCGAACAGCGAACCAATGACCACCCAGATCGAAACCCGAGAGCGCCTCAGCCCCGGCCCTGCATCGTCGGCGATGTTGTGGGAGTACGCGCCGTCGCTCGAGGCGACGGACCACGCCAAACTGCAGTCGAAGTACAACCTCTTCATCGGCGGGAAGTTCGTCGAGCCGCATTCGAAGCGCTGGTTCGAGACGATCAACCCGGCCACGGAGGAGACGCTGGCCCATGTGGCCGAGGCCGATGCCGAAGACGTGGACCGGGCGGTGAAGGAGGCGCGCCGCGCCTACGACAAGGTGTGGCGGAAACTCGCCCCGGGCGAGCGGGCCAAGTACATCTTCCGCATCGCCCGCCTCATCCAGGAGAAGTCGCGCATGCTGGCCGTCGTGGAGACCATGAACGGCGGCAAGCCGATCAAGGAGTCGCGCGACGTGGACATCCCCCTGGCCGCCGCACACTTCTTCTACTACGCCGGCTGGGCGGACAAGCTCGAGTATGCCTTCCCCAATCGCCAGGTCGCGCCGGTGGGCGTGGCCGGGCAGATCATCCCGTGGAACTTTCCCCTGCTGATGGCGGCGTGGAAGCTGGCGCCGGCCCTGGCAGCGGGGAACACGGTGGTCCTCAAGCCGGCCGAGACGACGTCGATCACCTCCCTCCTCCTGGCGGAGATCATCCGGGAGGCGGACCTGCCGCCGGGCGTGGTGAACATCGTCACCGGCGCGGGTGCGACCGGCGCGGCCCTGGCCTCGCACGGGGACGTGGACAAGGTGGCCTTCACCGGCTCCACGGAAGTGGGCAAGCGCATCCAGCGGGCCCTGGCCGGGACGAAGAAGAAGCTCACCCTCGAGCTGGGCGGCAAGGCGCCGAACATCGTGTTCGAGGACGCGCCGCTCGACCAGGCCGTGGAGGGGATCATCAACGGCATCTACTTCAACCAGGGCCACGTCTGCTGCGCGGGCTCCCGCCTCTTCGTGCAGGAATCGGTCGTCGAGCCGGTCATCCGCAAGCTGCGCGACCGCATCGGGACGCTCCGCGTCGGCAACCCGCTGGACAAGAACACCGACGTCGGCGCCATCAACTCGCGGGCCCAGCTCGAGAAGATCCAGGAGCTGGTGCAGAGCGGCGTGGAAGAGGGGGCGGAGATGGTGCAGTCGGCCTGCAAGCTCCCCGCGCGCGGCTTCTGGTTCGCCCCCACGTTCTTCACCGGCGTGGCCCAGTCCAGCCGCATCGCCCAGGAGGAGATCTTCGGCCCGGTCCTCTCCGTCCTCACCTTCCGCACGCCGGAAGAGGCGCTGGAGAAGGCCAACAACACGCCGTACGGTCTCTCGGCCGGCATCTGGACGGAGAAGGGCTCGCGCATTCTGAAGATGGCCTCGCGCCTGCGGGCCGGGGTGGTGTGGGCGAACACCTACAACAAGTTCGACCCGGCCTCGCCGTTCGGCGGCTACAAGGAGTCCGGCTTCGGCCGCGAAGGCGGCTTGCACGGCCTCTCGCCGTACGTGGTGCTGTCGTGAGCGGAGACGGCAACGGCAAGGTGAGCTCGGACGGCAAGCTCTGGTTCAGTGCCCGTACCGTCTATGAGCACGACCATCCGGGCGACGGCCTCTTCGAAGAGCGCATCGTCCTCATCCGCGCGGCGGACTTCGACGAAGCCTTCCGGCGGGCGGAGGAAGAGGCCCGGAGCTATGCCCAGGCCGTGGGCGGCACCTACACCGGCTACGCATCGCTGTACGAGTTGGCCGAGGAGGAGATCGGCGACGGCGCCGAAGTCTTCTCCCTCATGCGCGACAGCGACCTTCCCGCCGGCGAGTACATCGAGCGCTTCTTCGCCACCGGAACGGAACGGCAGGGAGAGGATGAGGGCGAGGGGGAGTTGGATAATTAGAGGAGAAGTCGTGAGTGGTTAGTGGTTAGGAGTTGGAACTTCAACCTAACCATAAACCTAACTACTCACCACTCGGAAACTTACATGGCCCGTCTGAACGTACGAAAGACCTACAAGCTCTACATCAACGGCGAGTTCCCGCGGACGGAGTCGGGGCGTTTCTATGCCGTGGAGGGAAAGGGAGGCGAATTGCTCGCCAATGCATGCCGTGGCTCGCGCAAGGACCTCCGCAATGCCGTGGCGGCGGCGCGCAAGGCGTTGGCCGGGTGGAGCGGCAAGACTGCCTACAACCGCGGGCAGATCCTCTACCGCATCGCCGAAGTGTGCGAGTCGCGGGCCGCGGAGCTGACGGACGAGCTGCGCCGGCAGGGCTCCTCGGCCGCCGAGGCGAAGCGCGAGATCGAGCGGGTCATCGACCGCTGGGTCTACTACGCCGGCTGGAGCGACAAGTACGCGCAGGTCTGGGGCAGCGTCAACCCGGTGGCCGGCCCGTACTACAACTTCACCGTTCCCGAGCCGACCGGCGTCATCGGCGTCATCGCACCGGAAGAGCCGTCGCTCCTCGGCCTCGTCACACGCGTCGCGCCGGCCATCGTCGGCGGCAACACCGTCGTGGCGGTGACCTCCCAGGCCAAGCCGCTGGCCGCCCTCACCCTCGGCGAGGGCTTCGAGCAGAGCGACGTCCCGGGCGGCGGTGTCAATCCCGTGTCCGGCCTGAAGAAAGAGCTCGTCCCCTGGCTGGCCGCGCACATGGACGTGAACGCCATCGACGTCACCGGCGTGGACGGCGAGACCCTCCCCGTCGTGCAGAAGAGCGCCGCCGAGAACGTCAAGCGCGTCGTCACGTTCGGCGGCGACTGGGAAGACAACCGACTCGCCCAGTCCCCCTACGCCATCTTCGACTTCCAGGAGATGAAGACGGTGTGGCACCCGATGGGGATGTAGAAAGGCTGGAAGGCTGAAAGGTTGGAAGGCTGAAAGGCTTCGCCGCAAACCTCTTTCAGCCTTCCAGCCTTTCAGCCTTTGTTCTCGTCGCGCTGCGCATCACAGCGAACAAACACGAGGAGCCACCCGAAGCGATGAGAGCACGAAAAATGCCCTTCCCCCGGCCGTAGGAGAAGGGCGCGGCGCGCTAGAGTGCGCCGACTGGGTCGCTGCAATTCTGCGGATCAGCGACACCAGTAATCTACACCCGTTGGCGCGCCCGCGCTAGCTCGATTAATGGAAGACGCGAGCTGGAGCGTGGAAGGCATGAAGAGGCCACTCATGCCCCATCACTCATGCCTCATGCCTACTCGGCACTCGGCACTCAGCACTTTCTTGAAGTCACCGATGGAGCCAGCCGACGACCGACGAGAGTTGAACAGGAGGAAGCAGAGGAAGCAGAGGGGAACGTGGCGCGCTCCTCTGCTTCCTCTGTTACCTCCTGTTCAAGATTCGCCTCTCGGCACTCGGCACTCAGCACTGGCCTTACTCGTTGCCCGAGTAGCCGAGCGACTGCATGGCCGCCCGCCGCTCTTGTTCTTCCGAGGAGTGATCGTTGCTGCGCCGCAGCGGGGCGGCGCGGGCGATGCGCACGATGCGCGTCGTCGACGTGAAGAGCGGCGCCAGGGAGCGCGCGTAGGTGTGACCGAAGGTGCTGCGCATCGGCTCCCAGTCCACGCCGGTGAGGTCGTACACCGTCGGCGCGATGTCGGCGATGGAGACCTTTGCGTCGATGCGCCTTGCCTTCACCCGGTAGCGGGGCGGCAGGACGATGAGCAGCGGCACATGGTGCGTCGATTCGTAGTCGCCGCGGTCGTGGAAGTTGTGCGTGATCAGGTCCGCCTCGCCGAACGACTCGCCATGGTCGGCGGTGATCACGACGATGGTGTCGTCGAGCCGGCGCTCGCTTTCCAGCACGGCGAAGAACTGGCGCAACTGGTCATCGAGACTGCGCACCTTGGCCAGGTAGCGGTTCCGGTAGATGGCCAGCGCGGCCGGCGAGAGGTCGGTGGCCACGGTCCTGGGCGAGCCGGCGATGCGGATGCGGTCCTTGATGTAGAAGCGCCGCTTCGGGTCGGCGATGCCGTCGGGATCGGCGAGCTCGCGACCGAGCCGGCGCTGGAGGGGGTCGCCGTTGAAGTCCGGCGGCAGCGTCCGCTCCGGTGAATACGACGCCGGGTCGGGCACGTACGGCTCGTGGGGATCGACGAGGTTGACGAAGCCGAAGTACGGTGCCTTCGCCGCGCGGATCTGGTCGAGGAACGCCGGCAGGAGGCGCGCCGCGGAGAAGAAGAGCATGTACGTGGTGTGCGGCGTGCGCGGGCAACCGAACATGGCCAGCCGGAGGTCGATGGCCAGCGTGTCGTTCAGGGTGTCGATGGCCGATCCGCGGACGGTGGCCGCTTCTCCCACCTCGGCCAGCGATTCCGTCGGGCGGAAGACCGGCATCTGGGTGTGGGCCAGCAAGCCGTTGGCCACGGTGGCGAAGGTGGCGTAGCCGCTCTGGCGCAGTTGGTAGATGACGCTGTTCTCGGGCTGATCGGCGTCCGTGCCCAGTCCGTCCCGCAGCCCGGTCAGGATCGAAAAGTGCGACGGCGGGGTGAAGTCGTGCGTGCTGTAGGCGCGGGTGAAGACGATGCTGCGGGACTGCAGCGAAGCGAGGAACGGTGTGGCCGTGCCCGGAGAGTCGCCGAGGCTCGTGGCGTCGTAGCGCAGCGTATCGAGGACGATGACGATGACGTTCGACCGCGGCGCGGCCGGGAGAGAGGGAGCTGCGAGGAGCGCGAGTGCGAAAAGGAACACCGGGGCGAACGGGCGGCGATGGCTCGTCACGATATATGTAACGAACGAACCCCCTACTCCGTTTAGGCCCTATTTAAAAGTTTGGGTTGTATCTTTTGCAGGATTCGAGTTGCGATATCAATAGCTTAGATCGGGCCTGCCGGCCTCGTCCGCTAGTTATTGCAGGCGCCGATTCCACAATTGCGGAGATGCGCCGGGAGGAATCCGGACCTACGTTGTCAGGGCAGGCCCCAGTCCCGACAAGCCAACGCCCGAACCGACAGCCCGGAGGTTCCTCGCGATGAGACATCGTTTTCTGTTTCTGTCCGCAGCTCTTCTCTGTGCGCCCTTCGTCCTTGCCCAGCGTCCGCAGATCTCCCCCGGCGTTGGAAACGCCGTTCCCCTGGCCAGGAAACGGATCCAGAGCGACCGCGATTCGGTCGTGCTGTCCGGCGACGTGATCGTGAACAATGCCACGGCCGGCCCGGTCCTCGGAGAAAAGGCGCTCTCCCTCGACAGCAACGTCGTCACGCCGGCGGGCTACAAGCTCGCCGCCACTTCCATCGATCTCGACGCGGGAGCGACGGCAGGCGGAGACGTGTACTTCAACACCCTGACGAACGGCGGAAGCATCCACGGCGCGCAGATCACGCCGCTCGGCCTGCCCGTCTACGCCAGCCTTCCGCCGGTGCTGGTCCGGCCGGCCGGCACGCAAAACGTCGACGTGCCGGACAACGGCCAGCTCACGCTGAACGAAGGGGCGTACGGCAACCTGACCGTCGGACGGTCGGCCACGCTGCGCCTGGCAGGGGGCGGCTACGCGTTTGCGTCGATCACGGTCCGGCGGGCCGGCGCGTTGCTCTGCGCCGGCCCGGCGGACGTGGTAGTCCCCGGGCCCCCCGACTTCGGCCCCAATTCGGTCGTGGGTCCCGCGGGCGGGGCGGGCCTGACCGCGGCCGGCATTCGCATTCAGATTGACGGCATCAACGGCTCGGATGGGGCCCTGTCCTCGACGCCGCCGGCCGCGCACGCGGGCCAGAGCGCGCAGGTCTCCGCCACGCTGTACGCCACGGCCGGCACGCTCGATTTCGATCAGTCCTTCGCCGGCAACGGCGCGTTCTTCGGCCGCGACATCCACGTGTCGCGCAACGGCCGTTTCTCGATCAACAGCGCCTTCAACACCGCACCGACGGCGAATCCACAGAGCGTCTTCACGGCCGGCTCCTCGCCGCTGACCATTACGCTCACCGGCTCGGATCCCGAAGGGGGCGCGCTGGCGTTCAGCATCGTCTCGCCGCCGGTCGCGGGCACGCTCTCGCCGGTTACGGTCACGTCTCCCGGCAGCGCCAGCGTCACCTATACGCCGGCCGCCGCCGGCATGCCCGACTCGTTCACCTTCCGGGTCACTGATCCGGGAGGAGCGACGGGGGACGCGGTGGTGAGGATCAACGCCACGGAAGCCGATCCTCCCGGCGGTAATCCGACGACGGTCCTGGCCACGGACAGCTCCGCGCAAACGGCGAAAGACGTTCCCGCCACGCTGCAACTGCGCGGCACCGCGCCGGCCGGCGTGGCCCTGACGTTCTCGATCGTGGCCAACACCGGGCCGTCCCACGGATCGCTCGGCACGGTGACCCAGGGAAGCGAATCGCCGGAGCGCAGCGCCACGGTCGTCTACACGCCCGGCTCCGGCTTCGAGGGAGCGGACGCGTTTCAGTTCCAGGCGTGCGGCGTGATCGGGAGCGTCAACGTGTGCGACACGGCCCTGTTCGCGATCACCGTGCAGGGCGGGCTGACCGATCCGTCCAGCATCGCCCACGACGTGGAGGTGGAGACGACGCCCGGCACGAGCGTGCCCATCTCGCTCGGCGAAAGCTCCATCCAGACCGCAGGCCGGCGCTTCTTCCTCGCGCCGCAGGCCACGACGCTCGATCCCGCCGCCATCGCCGGCAACGTGGCCGATGCCAACGGCGACAACCTCGGTGACAACGCCAATTCCCTGCCCGGATCCACGCCCATCTTCATGAGCGCCGGCGTGAACGAGTCGGGCGGTTCCGGCTCGAACGGTACCGTGCGCATGCAGTTCGAATGGGACCTCTCGAACATCGGCTCCGCCGGTGCGCTGCAGAGCGCCGACGTGATCCTGCCGACCCACCGCGGGACGACCGATTCGCTGGACACGTTCTTCTACTGGACCACTGTGAGCGGAGACGGCAACCTGACCAACTCCGACTTCGAGGCGCCGGCCCAGCAGATCTCCGGCGCCGTGATGTCCGTGCCGCCGTCGATGCCACTCGGCGCCGACGGCACGTTCAGCTTCGGAGTCCTCGATCCTTTGCGCACCTCAGTGACCAGCGGCTTCACCTTCTTCGCCGTCCAGGGCCGTGTCGATGAAAACCAAAACGGCCCGGCCCGCGGCCTGGAAGTGCGCACGACGGCCAGCGGCAACGTGAGCACGAACGACGTTCCCATGCTCTCGCTGGCCACGACCACGGTCACGCAACTGTTCTACACGATCACCGCGCTCCCCCCGAACGGCCAGTTGCGCGATGCCCAAAACCAACTGATCACGAACGTGCCCTATGCCCTGCCGAGTCCCTTCGTGACCTACACACCGAACACCGGCTTCACCGGCCTGGACGCGTTCACGTTCTCCGTGAGCAATGGCGTGATCAGCAGCAACGCGGCCGGCAGGATCAGCGTCCTCCTGCCCGACTGCCGGACGAACGTGAAGGGATGCGACAACGGGCGATAGAGTCGCCGCCGCCTCTCCACCGCCCGCGGCCGACGGTCGTCAAACGAAGATCGTGGCGATGACGTAGGCTGGTCTTGCAGTTGCGAAAAGGCACCGAGTGGACACCCTCTCCCACCGGGAGAGGGTCGCCGCGGAGCGCTCCTCGCCATGCGCTGAATCACCGGCAAGCAGTCAGCGGAGCGGCGGGGTGAGGGGTCAATGCTTTCATGGGGCCCCTGCAGCCAGCGGTTCGATCGTCTGGCGGCCAGACTCCACAGGGCACGCGAACGAATACGCAGGAACCCCTCACCCCGGCCCTTCCGCGCTGACGGCTGCGAAACCGATTCACTTCGCGTGGAAGTGCGCGCTCCAGGACCGACCCTCTCCCGCGGGGAGAGGGTGTGCTCAGCGGTTCTCCGCGTGTGGTCATCCATGTCCTCGAGCTCTCCCACCCACCCCATCTTCAGAGCAGAGGGGCGAGCGGCAAGCATTCGCAGAAGACACCAACGAGGGTCCGGCATGGCACGGCCGTACCCACCCCGCTAGAGAGGCGGAGGCTCGTTACCGCACCTTCGTACCGGCCGGGACCGCCGGATCGACGCTCAGCAGCGTCGGCTCGCCATCGATCGAGGCAGCCAGGACCATGCCGTTCGACTCGATGCCGGCCAGCGGCTTCGGCTCCAGGTTGGCCACGATGACGATCTTCCGGCCCACCAGCTCTTCCGGCGTGTACTTCGTGGCGATGCCGGCCACGATCGTCCGCTCCCCGTCTCCGGTGAAGACGGTGAGCTTCATGAGCTTCTTGGATTTCGGCACGCGCTCGGCGGCCCGCACGTCGGCGACGCGCAGGTCGACGGCCAGGAACTGATCGATGCCGACCTTCACCACGTCGAGCGGCGCCGCCGGGGTCGTCTCGGCCGGCGGTGGTGCCGGTTTGCTCTCTTCCATCTTCTTCGCCTCTCCCGTTCCTTGTCCGGACGCCGCATCCCGCCCTGCACCGACCGGCGTTCCGACGTATGCCTCGGAGTCGATCGTGGGGAAGAGCGCGTCGCCGCCCGACAGCAGCGTGTTGTTCGGCAACCCGCCCCACGCGAGGGCGTCCGCACCGATGGCATCCGCGTCGCTGCCGATGCGCACGAGTCCCTCGGCGGCGGTGGCCGGCATGAACGGCGCCACCATCACGAAGACGATGCGCAGCGCCTCCAGGCAGTTCCACAGCACGCGCGACAGCGCCTCGTCGGCGCCGTGTTCCTTGATGTGCTTCCACGGCTCGCGGGCGACGATGTAGCGGTCCACCGCCGTCACCAGCCGCCAGGCCGCTTCCAGCGCCCGCTGGAAGGCCATGTCGTCCATGCTCCGGAGGTACTCCGGCACGATCTCCTTCGAGGCCCGCAGCAGCTCGTTGTCGTCGCAGGGCACGGGAGGCGTCTTCCCGTCGAAGTACGTCGAGGCCATCTTCAGCGAGCGCGAGAGCGTGTTGCCCAGCCCCTTGGCCAGGTCGCCGTTGTAGCGCGTGATGAAGGCCTCGTCCGAGTAGTTCTGGTCCTGCCCGAACACCATCTCCCGCGTCAGGAAGTAGCGGAAGGCGTCCGCGCCGAAGTCGTCGATGATGTTCTGCGGCCGTACGACGTTGCCGAGCGACTTGGAGATCTTCTCGTTGTCGCGCAGCCACCAGCCGTGGCCGACCACCCGCTTGGGCAGCTCCAGGCCGGCGGCCATGAGGAAGGCCGGCCAGTAGACGGCATGGAAGCGGACGATGTCCTTGCCGACCAGGTGAACGTCCGCAGGCCAGTAGTGCTCGAATTTCGCCTTGCTGGCGTGATCGCCGCTGCCGAAGCCGACGGCCGAGGTGTAGTTGATCAACGCGTCCAGCCAGACGTAGATGACGTGCTCGGGCGAGCCGGGGAAGGGAATGCCCCAGGTCACCGACGTGCGGGAGATGGAGAGATCTTTCAGTCCCCCTTCGACGAAGGCCACCACTTCATTGAGCCGTGTCTGCGGATAGACGAAGCCGGGGTTGGCGCGGTAGTGGGCCAGCAGCGGCTCGGCGAAGCGCGAGAGCTTGAAGAAGTAGTTCCTCTCCGTCGTCCACTCCACGCCATGGCCGCTCTCGTCCTTGCCGTTGCGGACCTGGTTCTCGGGGATGAACGTCTCCTCGCTCTGGCAGTACCAGCCGGCGTGCTCGCCGAGGTAGATGTCGTCGGGATTCCGCTCCCGGATGCGCTGGAGCAGCTCGTAGACCCCCACCCGATGGCGGCCCTCGGTGGTGCGGATGAAGTCGTTGTGACTGATGTTGAGCTTCTTCCACAGGGCGTGATGGTGGGACACGACGCGGTCCGCCAGCTCGATGGGCAGGATCCCTTCCTTCGCCGCGGCGCGCTCGACCTTCTGGCCGTGCTCGTCCGTGCCGGTCAGGAACCACACGTCATCCCCCATGCGCCGCCGGTGGCGGGCGACCACGTCCGCGATCACGTTCTCGTACATGTGTCCGATGTGCGGATCGTCGTTGACGTAGTGGATGGCCGTGGTGATGTAGAACTTCTTCGCCATGAGGGAGCGGGATTGTACTTCGAGAGGACAGTGCGAGCGATCTCGTCAACGTCACGGGCAGTATCCGGCCTTGCACATCGAGTCCGATTGGACGGGGAATCTGAAAGCTCGAAGGCCTCTGGTGCAAGGGCGCGGTATCCTTCCGTCCATGAGATCACGCTTGGTGCTCTTCGCCGCCGTCCTGGCGCTTCACGCGATGCGCGCCGCCGCCGCGCTGACGGCCGGAGACGCGGCTGCGTTCCGCACCATTCTCGAGGACCGCTTTCCCGGCCGGCGCGGGACGATTCTGGTGGCCGACCAGACCGTGACCTTCCGCCTGCCTGGTGACGGCGGCGTGCCGCTCGGCAAGGCAGATCTGGGCCCGAACGTGACCCTGGTGGCCGGGACGTACCCGCCGGCCATGTTGCGCCAGTCGCGGGCGCCAGTGGTCGCGGCCATCGTGTTTCGACAACCGCGGGCGGATGCGATGGGGCAGACCGTCAGCGTTTCCTACGACGTCTCCGTTCCTGAAAGGGCGTTCATTCGCTCCGGACACGGGACCGTCATCCTGCGCGCCACGCAGCAGGGAGGCTGGACCATCGCCGGGCGGCAGGAGTCGTTCGTCGACATCGACCCGCTGGAGGATCCGCAGGCGCTCCGGGTGGGCGGCGACGTCAAGGCGCCGGTACGGATCGAAAGTCCCGAGCCGGTGTACACGCCGGAGGCGGCGACGGCCCGCATCAGCGGCATCGTCATTCTGGAGATCACCATCGACGAAATGGGACGCGTCATCGGCGTGCACGTCCTCAAGCCGTTGCCGTTCGGTCTCGACCGCTCCGCGGCCGACGCAGTGATGCAGTGGCGGTTCAAACCCGGAACACTCAATGGCAATCCCGTGACGGTGCTCTTCAACATCACCATGGCCTTCAAGCCGGAGTAACTCCTCATGATCTCCGCCATCGTCCTGGCAGCGGGCCAGGCCACTCGCTTCGGCCGTTGCAAGCAGGTGCTCCGGCTCGGCGACAAGACGATCCTCGATCACGTGCTCGACTACGTCCGGGCCTCGACCGTCGACGACGTCGTGGTCGTCCTCGGCGCGCACGCGGACGAGATCCGCGCGCAGGTCCGCTTTGTCGAGCGCACCGTCCTGAACGCCGATTTGGCCGGCGGCATGAGCACCTCCATCCAGGCCGGTCTGCGGGCCCTGCCGCAGGATGCCGAGGCGGCGCTCATCGTCCTCGGCGACCAGCCGTTCGTCACGCCGCAGACCATCGACCGCCTCATCGAGGAGTACCGCCGCAGCCGCCCCGGCGCGGTCATCCCGACGTGGCGCGGCGTTTGCGGCAACCCCGTGCTCGTCGACCGCTCGCTCTTCGACGAGATGCTCGCCATTCGCGGGGACATCGGCTGCCGGGCCATCTTCGACGGCCACCCGCAGTCGATCGTGAAGGTGCCGGTCGACGACCGGGGCGTTCTCATGGACATCGACACGCAGGAAGATTTCGACACGCTGGTGGGAGGAGATCCCATCCGATCTGTAAGATGAACGTGACCGCCGCCGGCGCGACCCACGACGCCGGGCACGGCGGCCGGCGTTTCTACTTCTGCTGCCAGCACGGTCAGCGGACGTTCGAGCGTGAGTCCCAACGGTACGCTGATGTCGCATGAGACCTTCGAGCTGATCGAGCGGCTGCAGCGGACGCAGACGCGCGCCGCCATGGCCACCCTCGTCCGCACCCGCGGCACCACGCCGCGCAAGGAAGGGACGAAGATGTTCGTCGGCGAGAACGGCGACGTCTTCGGCTCGGTCACCATCGGCGGCTGCGTGGACGCGCGGGTCATGGAGCACGCCGGAGAGGTCGTTGCCGCCTCGGCGCCGCGCCTCCTGGAGCTGCAACTCGGCGATGAAGAGGCGTGGGAGATCGGTCTGACCTGCGGAGGCACGGTCGACGTCTACCTCGAGCCCGTCACCGGCACGATGCTCGAGCTCTACGACGCGGCACGGAAAGCGTGGCAGGCCGGGCGCAGCGTGGCCCTGGCCACGATCATCGCCGGCGAGGGACTCAGCTCACGGCTGCTCATCGACGCGGACGGCAGCGTCCACGGCTCGGCGCCCGCGCCCCTCGCCGAGCTGCTCGTGCGCGATGCCACGCACATGCTCGCCTCGTCCGCCGGCTCCTCGACCCTCACCCTCGACGGGCGGGAGATTTACGTCGAGCTGCTGCGGCCGCCGGTGACGCTGATGATCTTCGGCGCCGGCGCGGTCTCGATCCCGCTGGTCGATTTCGCCTGCGCCCTCGGCTTCCAGACCGTCGTGGCCGACGGCCGTCCCCGCTTCGCCAGCCGCGAGTGCTTTCCCCATGCCGGCGAGCTTCGCGTTGGCATCGTCTCCGAGATCGTCACGCAGCTCACCCTCGGGCCGTCCACGCCGGTCGTGCTCACCGCTCACGACTACAAGATCGACGTTCCCGTGCTGAAGCACGTCCTGGCCGGCACAGTGCCGTACGTCGGCCTGCTCGGGAGCCGGAAGCGCGGCGCGGCCATCCTGCAACTGTTGCGCGAAGAGGGCGTACCGGACGAACAGCTCACCCGCGTCCGCGTCCCCATCGGACTCGACCTCGGCGGCGAGACTGCCGCGGAGATCGCCCTCAGCATCGTCTCCGAAATCGTGGCGGTGCTGCACGGACGCAGCGGATCGCCATTGAGCGCGAAGCGCCCTGCGGTGCCGGCCGCCGAGGTTCTGCAATCGTCATGAGAGCGTTCGCGGCCCATCGCCATGCGGCGCCGGAAGATCTCACCGGCCGCATCCTCTGCCATGACGCCGGGGCACTGCGGAAGGGGCATGTCCTGGGCGCGGAGGATCTGCCGGCGCTGTTCGACGGACGCGACGAGGTGCACCTGCTCGAGCTCGGCCCGGACGACGCCGGCCAGGAGGAAGCGGGCTCCCGGCTGGCGGAAGCGCTCCGGTCGTCCGGTGTGGCCGTGCTTCGGTCGGGTCATCGTCACGTCCTGCGCGCGGAAACGCGCGGCCTGCTCGACGTCGACGTCTCCGCCCTGGCGCGGATGAACGCCATCCCCGGTGTCGCCGTCTATACGCGGCGCAGCGGCGAAGTCGTCGAGACCGGCCAGGTGCTCGGGCACGCCCAGATCACGCCGCTGGCCATCGACCGCCGGGCCATCGAGATGGCGGAGGGGCTGGCCCGCCGGCAGCCGGTCGTCCGGATCCGCCCGTTCACCTCGTGCGACGCCGTTCTCTACAAGCGCGACGATCACCACGTTTCCCCGTTGATCGAGATGCTCCGCCACTTCGGCTGTGAGCTGCGCGGCGTGCTCGATCTGCCCGGCGATGCGAAGGCCATCAGCTCCTCGCTGCGCGCGTCCGAGGCTCCGCTCGTGCTCATCTCCGGTTCGAACACGCTCGATCCGCTCGACCCCGTCTTCGTGGCCCTCGAGGCCCTCGGCCCGACGCTACCTCGGCCGGGAGGACCCGGCCACCCCGGCCCCGCCCCTCGGGCCCCCACGCCCGGGGCCC
>CAZYTO010000072.1:0-4362 GCA_964650405.1 uncultured Thermoanaerobaculia bacterium
GGGTTTTTACGGGTGGCCGCTGCGGCAATGGCTTGTCCGGCGATTTGAAAGGCCGTGCCGGGGTCGACGGAGACGCGCAGATACGGCAGCCCGAGTGTGACGTTGACGGACTCCTCGAACGCCAGGGTCTTGATGGGGATCAGGGCCTGGTCGTGGTACATGGCCATGACGACGTCGTATTGTCCGCGAGCCGCGGCCAGAAAGAGCGTGTCGGCGGGGTGCGGACCGCTGACCTCGAGACCATCCGCTTTCGCCAGCGCGACGCCCTCCGCGATGGCGCGCTCCTCGTCGCCGAAGCGGCCGCCTTCGCCGGCATGAGGATTCACGGCCGCCACGGCGATACGCGGGGCGCGGCCGTGCAGCCTGGTCAGCTCGCGTGAGGTCAGCCTGGCCAGGGCGGCGATCGATTCCGGCTCGATGTGCCGGAGGGCGGAGGCGAGGGGCTCATGCACGGAGAGAAGGACGGACTTGAGGCGCGGAGAATCGAAGTACATGGCAAAGTCGCGCCCGTAGAGGTGCAGCCCGGCCTTCTCCGCCAGCAGTTCGGTGTGGCCGGGGTGGGGCGAGCCGGCCAGCGCGACGGCCTGCTTGTGAATGGGCGCCGTAACAAGGGCGCTGCATTCGCCTCGGCGCACGGCGTCGACCGCTGCGTCGATCGCGTCCAGTGCCACCCGGCCGTACTCGGCGCGGATCTCACCCGCGCAAAGAGGTCCGGCGCCGCCGGCGTCGACGAAATCCAGCTCGCCGGGAGGCTGCGCCAGGGCCCGTGAGCCGAACACGCGCGCCGGCACGTCGAGCACCCGCAGGGCCTTGAAGACGATCTCCGCGCCAATGCCGGCCGGATCGCCGAGGGTGATGGCCAGGGGCTTCACAACGCTGATTGTATTCGGCGGCGAAGTGAGGGTGAGAAGAGCTGACAAAGGCTGAAAGGCGGGAAGGCGGAAAGGGCCGGTGATCGCCGTCTTCGACCTTTCAGCCTTCCAACCTTTCAGCCTTTCAATCTTGGGCTATCCCCCCAGCTCATCCTCCTTGAACAGGTACTTGATGCAGTGTTTCTGGATGAGGAGGTTGGGGGCACCCTCGCGATTGACCTTCAGGCAATTACGGTCGTACCACTCGATCCAGCCGCGGATCTCCTCGCCGTCGGTCATGACGATGACCATGGGCGTCCGGGCGTTCATCTGCTTGACGTAGTAGAAGCTCTCGGCGTTGGTGACCTCCGGCGGAGCCGGGCGGGTGGGGCGCGCGCCCTTCGCGGTCATGGGGCGCTTGAGCTCCGTCAGCGGGGAGCGGAAGAACTTCCGTCCGTTTCCGTCCGCACGCGTCCGATTCGAAAAGCTCACACCGTCCTCCAATTCTGCCGGTGAAACCGATGGCCCCAGGTGGTTGGAGGGTGGTGTTGCGAGTCTCGTGCCTTGCTTGCCGGGAGGGGACGATTTGAATAGGATGGCGCGGCTTTTTCAAAGGGAGGCTGCTCTTGAATTCCGTCGTTTGCATCGCGCAGGTTCCGGATACGGAATCGCGCATCAAGATCGCCGCCGACGGGCGGAAGATCGACGAAACGGGGCTGAAGTTCATCGTCTCGCCCTACGACGAGTTCGCGCTCGAAGAGGCGATCCGGACGAAGGAAAAATCGGGCGGCGACGTGACCGTCGTGGCCTTCGGCCCCGACCGTGTCCAGCAGGCCCTGCGGGAGTGCCTGGCCCGCGGCGCCACCAAGGCCGTGCACGTCAAAGGCGAAACGTCCGACGCCGATTCGCTCGGCATTGCCAAGGTGCTGGCCGCGGCCGTCAAGTCCGTGCCCCACGACCTGGTCTTCTTCGGCAAGCAGGGCGTCGGCACCGACAACTCGCTGGTCGGGCCGATGGTGGCCGAGCTGCTCGGCTACCCGCAGGTGAACGTCGTCACGCACGTCGAGATCGGCGACGGCAAGCTCACCGCGCACCGGGAGATCGAAGGCGCCGAGGAGGTCATCGAGGCCTCCCTGCCCGCCGTCATCACCGCGCAGAAGGGGATGAACGAGCCTCGCTACGCCGGTCTGAAAGGCATCATGGCGGCCAAGAAGATCCCCATCGACACGAAGTCGGTGGCCGATCTCGGCCTCAGCGACGCCGATGTCTTGAACCAGCGAGTGACGTTCGTCTCGCTCGAGCTGCCGCCCGAAAAGAGCGGCGGCCGCAAGATCGACGGCTCCGACCCCGCAGCCGCGGCGAAGGAGATTCTGAAGTTCATCCGCGAGGAGGCGAAGGCGTTGTGAGGTGTTGCGAGGTTGCCCTGGCCCGGGCGCCGGCGCCGCAACCCCGTACCCCCGCAACCCCGTAACCACTATGGCAACCATTCTCGTTTTCTGTGAAGTGTCCAACGGCAGGATCAAGAAGGCCTCCCGTGAGGCCCTGACCATCGGCCGCAAGCTGGCGGCGGATAGCGGTGCCGATCTCGCCGGCGTCTCCTTTGACGCCTCCGTGGCCGAGGAAGCCGGCAAGTACGGCGTGAAGAAGCTCTACGTGGCGCCGCTGGCGGCCTATGAGACCGAGCCGGCCACTTCGGCGATGCAGGCAGCATCGGAGCAGGCCCAGCCCTCGGTGGTGCTGTTCGGCGGCACGTCGAACGGCCGCGATCTGGCGCCGCGTCTGGCGGCGCGGCTGAATGCCGGCGTCGCCTCGGACGTCGATCGCCTCGAATGGGCGAACGGGAAACTGCGCGCGCGCCGCCCGGTGTACTCCGGCAAGGCCTTCGCCACGGTCGAGGTCAGCGGCACGACGGCCATTGCCACCGTGCGGCCGAATGCCTTCCCCGCCGAGGAGGCAGGGGGAGGGCCGGCGGAAGTGGCGAGCCTCGCCGCGCCGGGGGCCGGAAAGTCGAAGCTGATCGAGACGAAGGTGCCGGAGGCGGGCGAGCTGTCGATCGCGGAGGCGGACATCATCGTCAGCGGCGGCCGCGGCTTGAAAGAGGCACAGAACTTCTCGTACGTGCGCGACCTGGCCCATGCCATCAACGGCGCCGTTGGCGCTTCGCGTGCCACCGTCGACGCCGGCTGGATCGATCACCAGCACCAGGTCGGCCAGACCGGCCGCGTCGTCAGCCCGAACCTCTACATCGCGGCGGGCATCAGCGGGGCCATCCAGCACCTGGCCGGGATGTCTTCGTCGAAGCACATCGTGGCCATCAACAAGGATCCGGAGGCACCGATCTTCCGCGTAGCGGACCTCGGCGTCGTGGGCGACCTCTTCACGATCCTGCCGGCGCTGACCGAGGAAGTGAAGGCGGCCAAGCAGCACCACTGAACGCTGAGTACAGCACCGCGGATGTGTGTATCTGTCTCCCGGCTGCCGATGTCTGAATCCAGCATACCGGACAACCCTCAAAGCACAGGCTCGGCTCGGGGGACCTGTTCGAGTTTACTGTCTCGTGGCGGTGCTGGCCTGGGAGGGTTTCTCCGGCGACTGGACCAGGGGAGGACTGGAGGTCAGGGCGAATCCAGCGCCGGCGGCCGAGGCCAACGGATTGGCGCCTGGCGGGAGACACTGCATGGTCATGAGGATTGCATGCCGAGTGAATGGAGCGTCGCAGTTCGCCTCCGCCTTGGTGCGGTAGATCTGCGGGCTCTTGGCGATGATGCGCTTGCCGTCGATGAGGACGAAGTAGTACTCGAATTCGTCACCGGTCTCGAACTTCGGAAGGGTCACCGTGGAGAGCTTGAGCAGGTTGGTACCGTCAACGGAACACCAGTCGGTGTTTCCGACGCGGCGGAAGAACGCGCGAAGGACGCCCTCGCGATTGACGGCCACGTTGAACACCGGCATCTCGCCGCCCATCACGCAGGTGATAGGCGTGTGCTCGACGCTGGGTGGCGCCTGAGGCATCGGCCTGGGCTGTTGCGTGTAGGCAGCGGCCGCCGCCAGCACGAGCACTGCGAAGAGAACGCCGGTCTGTTTCATGGTAACCCTCGGTAATTGGCTATTTTACGCCAAAATTTCAACGCGCGCCTTCGATCCGCGGCAGGTAAAGGGAAAGTTCAGCCGTGCGGCTCACCCCGCTCAGAGATCTTCCGAGAAGAGTGCGCGCTGTGGCCAGGTCTCCCAGCTCGTACCGGTTCACAGCCTCGGCCAGCATGTGCGGCTCTTCCCCGTGCTGCAGCGGATAGAGCTTCTGGTAGAGCGCCGACGATTCCTTGAGTGCCGAGGTGCGGTGCAGACCCCGGGCAACTTCCAGGGAGGTGGCACGGGGCAGGGACGTCTGCCTGGAGAGCCTGAGGTAGATCTGCCGGGCGGCACCGAAGCGCGCCTCACTCACGGCCTTCTCGGCCTCGCGAAGCAGGGCGTTGACGTCGGTGGCGCTTCCGCCCGCAGAGGAGGCCATGGG
>CAZYTO010000072.1:4372-20924 GCA_964650405.1 uncultured Thermoanaerobaculia bacterium
GAGGCAAAATACCAGTAGAGGTCGTAGATTTTCGGGCGTGGGGTGGGCGGTTGGATGCGGGTGGTGTGACTTTCGCAAGGGCTGTTGCGGACGCGGGGTCCGAAGTCACCGCCGGCGTCAGAAGCGGCCGCATCCCGGCAGCGTCGTTCGTCCTGCCGCTCTGCACCAGAGCGCTGAAAAGAGCGGCCGTCTCTTCATCCGTGAGGCGGCGGAGCGTACGAACCTCGGAGTAGAGGGTGGCGATCTCGCCCGGATTCTTTACCCCGCGCAAGACGACCGGAGAAAAAGACGGCAGAAGCACGAGCTGCTGCGGCGTGAGCAGCGTCGGAAGCAGTGCTTCGAAATCGTGCCGCATGGTTCCGTCGAGCTTCAGCGAAGCGTAGGACGGCTGAATCCGCTCCGCCATCGCGAACTTCCGCGCGGCGATGCACGCGTCGTCAGGCCTGTGCAGCTTGTCCGCGGCGAGGATGACGTGGACCTGAGCCGTTTCGTACCGCGGGATGTCCTCGACGAGACCGAAAGCGGCCAGGCGAAGCTGCGCGTAGGCCTTCGCGTAGTCACCCTTCGCATACGTGGCCAGGCCGCGCTGGAGCATGTTCGCGTAGAAGTTCGGCACGTCTTCTGCTGCCGCCGCCTGAAGCGCGGTGATCAGCACAACTGCCGCGAGCACGCACACACCTACCCGTTTCATTTTTTGAATAACCTGCGGAGCCTGCCGATGAACCCTGCCTCAGGTGTGGAAGTGTAAGGCAAATCAGGGTCATAGACGAGAGCAGTGCCATCAATAACTGACCGTGGATTGTCGACGAAGAGTGCCTGGGCCACGTCGCCCCCGACGATCTCCGTCACCGCTTCGCGAGCCGCGCGGACGCGCGGCGGGCGGCGTTTGAGATTGTGCGCGTCGGTGGCGATGACGTGAACGAGATCGCGGCAAAGGAAGTCGACGGCCGCGGCGCGGGCCTCTTCGCCGAAGTCGCCGAGGAGGCTCGCCGCCGTGACCTGGACCTTCGAGCCG
Source organism: uncultured Thermoanaerobaculia bacterium (assembly GCA_964650405.1). Classification (GTDB taxonomy): domain Bacteria; phylum Acidobacteriota; class Thermoanaerobaculia; order Gp7-AA8; family Gp7-AA8; genus CAZYTO01. The sequence goes on from CAZYTO010000072.1 coordinate 5,388, forward strand.
AGGCGCACCAGCGTTGCCAGCAGGCCGGGGCGGCTCTGGAAGATCGCGTTGCGCTCGGGATGAGCGATGAGGGGAATCCAGCCGTCGAGCTGGGCGCGATAGAACGGTTGCTCGATCATCGGCGGGACGTTGTGCGAATCGAACTCGATGAGGATGTAGCGGCTGCCGGCCAGCGGCACGATGCCATGGCCGCTCTGAAGGATCTCGTTCATGTCGTGAGCAAAGAAGTACTCGGAGCCGAGCAGGAGGCGGGGCGTGTCGCCGAGGGCGCTGCGCAGCTCGGCGAGGCGGGATTCGAGCAGTTCCCGTGAGTCGTTCTGCCACCGCCCTCGCAGGACGTGCGGCGTGGCCACGATGGTCTCGACGCCCTCGGCTGCGGCAGCCCGGCAGAGGCCTACCGCTTCCTCCAGCGTTTGCGGGCCATCGTCCAGACCGTGGAGGCAATGGTGATGCAGGTCGATCACGTCTCAGCCGGCGCGCTGCTGTTTCGAGGACGCTTGCTCGCTTTGCTCGGTATCGTAGTAGTCGTAGTAGCTGCGCTTGAACGAGTAACCGTACTGCTGGAGGTCGAGGTTGTTGAGGATGGCACCGAGGACCTGGATGTTGCTCTGGCGGAGCCGTTCGGCGGCACGCTGCACCACCTCGCGCGGCGTCTGCCCGCCGTGGACGCAGAGCACGACGCCGTCGGCGCTGGCCGCCAGCACGATCGAGTCGGTCACGGCCATCACCGGAGGCGAGTCGAAGATGACGTAGGCGAACTTCGAGCGCACTTCATGAATGAGCTGCTTCATCCGGTCGGAGGCCAGGAGCTCGGAGGGATTCGGCGGCGTCGGTCCGGAAAGTACGGCCGACAGATTCGGGACCTGCGTCTCCTGGATGACGTCCTCGAGGGGCACGTTCGCGGCGAGGTAGTTGACCAGGCCGAGATTCATCTTGCCGCGGAAGACCTTCTGCAGGCGCGGCCGGCGGAGGTCGGCGTCGATGAGAAGCACGGGCTTACCCATCTGCGCGAGCACGGTGGCCAGGTTGACGGAGGTGGTGGTCTTTCCTTCGCGGGCGAAGCTGGAGGTGATGACGATGACTTTGGGAGAGGAGGCGGAAGCGAGGAGCAGGGAGGTACGGAAGGCGCGGTACGACTCCGAGATGGGGGAGCGTGAGTCGAGATAGGGCAACAGGTCGATTCCGCGCTCCGGCCCAGGGGTCTCCGCCCGGGCTGGTGCCTTCGCAGTCTGAATGGTCTTCAGATGGCCCCGGCCGTAGCCGTACGCATAGCTGCCGCGGGTCACAGAACCGGCAGCGGGGACCACGCCCAGCGACGCAAAGCCGGTGACCCGCTCCAGCTCTTCGGAAGTCTTGACGGAGCGGTCCATGTACTCGAGGAAGAAGATCGCTGCCAGGCCGAGGATGACGCCGAGCGGGAAGGCACTCTGCAGGTGATTCTTCATCGTCACGTTGAAGCGAGCGGTGGGAAGAATGGCGTGGTCGACCCAGTGAATGTTAGATGTGCTCGTTCCGCGGAGCCGCGATGTGACTTCCGTCTCGTTGCGGCGTTTCACGAGCTGGTCGAGCAAGGCCTGCTTTCCTTCGAGTGTGCGGCTCAGGTCGACGTATCCCTGTGCATTGACGTTGAGGGACATCGTCTCGCGCTTCTGCGACTCGAGCGCGCCCTGCAGTGCCGCAACCTGCCCCGCAGCGGAGTTGAGCTCGTTCCGCGCCGTCTCGCGTATCTTGCCGAAGGCCTCGAGCACGGCCTGCGTGCGAGCCTGCTTGGTCTTTTCGATATTCTGCTGCAACCGCTGCATCTCGGGGTGCTGGGGAAGGAACGTGGTCAGCTTCTGCGCGTACTCACGTTCGAGCTTGCTCTCCTCTTCGTTGAGCTGCAGGACCAGCGGGTCATTCTTGGCCACGGAATCGGGGTTGGCATGCAGCATCGTGTCGTAGGCTGCCTGCTTGGCGTAGTAGTCGCTCTGTGCGGAACCGAGGTCGGCGTTGATCTTCGTCAGCCGTTGGACGGTGATGTTCGAGGCGTCACTCGCCGAGATGATGCCCTTTGTTTCGCCGTACTGCTGCATCGACTTGCGCGTGGACTCGACGTCTTCCTGAATCTGAGTGATCTGCTGGGAGAGGAACTCGTTGGCCTGTTTCACCGACTCGTACTTCTGCTCCGTGTTGCGGCGCATATACGACTCCGCGATACCCTCCGCCACGCGCTGCGCCAGACGCGGTGACGGCGCGATGTAAGCGATCTGTACCAGCGAGGTGTTGCGAACGGGAATCACTTCCAAGGGGCCCGTCACTGCCCCCACCATCGCATCGCGGATCTTCCGGACCTCCTCTGCCGACTTTCCCTTGATGCCTGGAGGGTAGAAATCGGGATCGCTCAGGAGTTGCCATTCCTGAATCACGCGGGCTCCGAGATCGCGGCTCTTCAGCAATTCGTATTGGGTCTGGAGAAACTCCTGATCCGAGGCCTCGATGCCGAAAAGATCCTCGACCGTAAGTTGATTCGGGTTGTCGCGCTCGATCTGAATTGTGGCCGTGGAGCGGTAAAGGGGCTTTGAGAAGTAGCTGAGGAGAAACGTGGCCAGCATCACCACGGCCGCGATCGACACTGCAACCTTCCACCGTTTGTAAACGATGTTCCAGTAGTGCGAAAGGTGGACTTCCTGAGAGTTGAGTTCCATGGGTGAAGCGCCCGGCGCATGCCCGGTCTACGATCAGAATACGCTCTCGCGCACCCAAATGGTGTCGTTGTCCTGCAGCAGCACGTCCTGATCCTGCCCGGAAAGGATGCGCTTGTAGTTCTTCCGAATGTCGACTTCCTTGCCGTTGATGGTGCGCTTGATCAACACGTCGCGGGAGGCACGGTCGGTCAGCCCGCCCGCGTCGGCCAGCGCCTGCAGCAGAGTTGGGTTCTGGGAGCGCCGGAACTGCACTCGTCCCGGCTTCATCACTTCGCCCAGGACGTAGATATTCAGCGGCACGTCCACGGGTACGTTGACCACGTCGTTCGGAAGAAGGGGGATGTTCACGTCAGGATTGCCGTTGACGAGTAGATCCTCGAGGTCGATCGCGATTTGTTCGGCCAATCCGTTAGCGCCCGTACGAAGGACGTACAACGTGCGACCGTAGCCGGAGCCGAGGCCGCCTGCCTGCGTGATGGCCTGCATGAGCGTGATGCTACCGGTCGCGCCAATGCGTCCCGGGTGCATCACGGCACCGATGACGGAGATCGGCTTGTTGCCCGCTTCGACGACCTGGACCGAGACGTCGGCCGTGGTGAGGTACTTTTGCAGCAGCGACTTGATGCGCCCCTCCGCCTGCACCGGCGTCAGGCCGGCCAAGTCGATCTTGCCCACCAGGGCGAAGGTGATCTTGCCGTCGTCACCCACAACCGCACGTGTGTTGAGTGTGGGGTCTTGCGCAACGTGGATTTCGAGCACGTCACGCGGACCGATGGGCAGATCTGTGGCCGGGGCGGAGACCGGAGCCGGCGGCGCGCCAGGTACCGTGGTCGAAGGCATCTGAGGAAGCTGACCGAGAGCGGTAGCCGTCAGGGCCAAAGCTAACGTGACTGCAGGATACGTCGAACCTCGCATCGTTTCGGTGCTCCGGAGAACCGCTGTTCCCTTGGGAACAGGCTGTCGAACATCTACTCTAACGATTTGGGACCGGACTATAAATAGACCCACGACCGTGACTCGGCCAGGTGGGAGGGCGTAAAATCTTCGTGAATCCGACCCTTACGCACGAGTCCGCCGATGACTTATTTGCCATTGGCTATGGGGTGAATGACAACCGGACAACGCCTCGTATTCCGTCCTCGGGCGCGACTGCCATGTTCGATGTCCGCTTGTAGTAACCGACATCGAACCCTCCGCGCAGCCTCGAGAACGAGTAGAGCCAGCCAGCGGATGCGAAATTAATCGTGTCGCGACGCCTAAGGAAGGCGCCGGTCGGAGAGAGCGTCTCCAGGTCGTAGCGGTCGATCCCCGCGGTATCGCCGATGTGAAGCGTCAGCCGCCGGGTGGCGTTGTACTCGAGCATCACGGAAGCACGATCGAGGATGTAGTACATGTTGGGTTCGAAGATCGAGAAGTCGATGTCGCGGCTCGCGCTCGTGGTAAACGACCAGATCTGGTTGTGCCTCGAGTAGGAGGTATTGCCGATCATCCCCTTGAAATCGCGGGCTGAGGGGTTCTTGAAGTCGAGCCTGGCCGGACCTGCTTCCCCCAGCAGCGTGTTCCGCCCGTCGTTGAAGAGAAAGCCGGCCCCGTAGTACGTGCGGTGGGAATCACGGATGGGGTCGAAGCGGAACCTGTAGTTGCTGCGCTCCGCGGCCAGATGGAGGCTGGTCAGGGGAAACGTCTTGTGAACGAGCGTGGAGCGGTAGGTCTGGTCGTTCCGCGCCAGCAGATCGATGGTTACACCCACCGGCTGGTAGCGATTCGACGGGAACCGTTGTGCGTTCGTGGAGGCCTGAAATGTGAGGCTCGTCCGGGACGAGTATTTGAACTCACCCGCAACGCCGAGGCGATCCTGCTTCTGCGTCACGATGCGGTTGATCTCGGCCGTGTACGGAACGAGCGCGTCCGACCGATGAGCGAAAAAATCAAGGTAGAGATGGTTGAAGAGAAACTGGGCATCGCCTCGCACGGTGTAGCCGAGCTGGCTGTGGGACTTCTGAAGGCTGCTCCCACCGAAGAAGGTGTACTGGGGAGTCGCAGCCAGGGAGAAGATGGTCTTCTTGGTCGGCACGTAGTAGAACTTCTGCGGTGCGTTGATGCCGAACGAGATTCCGTTACTCTGGTCCGAAGTCGGAACGAAGTAGGCGCCGCTGTAACCGATGTCGGAGAGCTCGATGGACGAGAGCAGGTAGAAGGATCCGGAGTGGAACCGGGCCCGCCGCAAGTCCGTGGAGATTTCCTGGCTGGCGGAAAGAGTGCGATCGCGGTCCCGCAGTCCCTCTTGTCCAAGCATGTTCCCCGTGATCAAGAGGAACCCGAGCATCGGCAGAACGAGTCTCTTCCTCACAAACCCCCCTCCTCACCCGCGAATCTCGGCGGAGTGGAACCCCGCAGAGAATACCATGCAGCCCCTACAATGAGCCGAATGCCGCTCCGCCGGACCTCATGGGGAGAGCTTGCCGCGCTCGCTCTCTTCTTCGCGTTCTTGCTGTGGGTGCCCCTGCCGTTCGGTTCGACCCCGGCGGAGTTTCAGCTTCCCCTGGTGGTTGGAGGCAGCCTGGTCTGCGCAGTCGCGGCCATGGTCGTCGCGTCATCGGGCGAGGGACTGGTGTGCACACCAGCCTGGCGCGTCTGGACGATCGGTGCCATCGTGTTCATGGGCTTCGTCGCCCTCCAACTCGTCGACCTGCCGGAGGGGCTGCTGCGCCTTCTGTCCGCCGAGTCGGCACGAGTCTGGATGGGCGCCTCCAGCGTCGCCTCTCTCGTTCTCGGCACTCGCAGAAGCGCGCATCCGCTGTCGGTCGACCCAGCCACCACGTCTCTGCACCTCTTCCGGCTCTTCGCGTATTTCGGGACCTTCACCGCGGCAGCGCTTCTACTCCGGCGTCACTCACGGCGGGTGGCCCTGGCCGCGGTGTTGTCATGCAGCGCCATCTTCCAGGCTTCGTATGGAGTCCGCCAGGCGGCGCTGCAGAACTACTCGATTTGGGGCTGGAGGAACAGCCTGATCTTCAATCGGGCCACGGGCACGTTTGTGAATCCGAACCACTATGGTCATTATGCAGCCCTTGTCGCACCCCTTGGGTTCTTTCTGCTGGGCCTGGCCTGGCACGAAGCGTCGGCGCCGGCGGCTCGGGGCCGCTACCGATTCATCCGGCTGCTGGAGCGCCGGCTCGTGCCGGCCGCGTTCGGTGGCATCACGGTCACGGCCTGCCTCGCGGCCATTCTGTTGTCGAGGTCCCGGGGGGCTCTCCTCGCCCTTTTTGCCGGAGCGGCCATCGGAGTCGCTGTCTCGACGGGCCGCCGCCTCGTGCGTACGGCCCTCTTCCTGGCCGCCGGCGTCGTGGCGGTCCTTGCCATCGCCTTCTACCTAGGGCGCGAACGGACGTCCGTCGACCGCTTCACTCCCGGCGGAAACGAAGCGCGTTCGCTTGGCGGCCGGCGGCCCGCGTTTGACACTGCCATGTCGATCTGGCGGCGATATCCGCTGTTCGGTTCCGGCCTCGGCACCTTCATCGATGTAGCTCCGATGACTCAGCCCGGCCAAGGGGAACGAATCTACAACCACGCACATAACGACTACGCCGAGATCGCCGCGACCACCGGTGTGGCCGGTCTGGCGGCCTTTCTCGTACCACTCGCGATCGGCTTGTCGCTTTTCGTCCGTCTCAGCCTCGGCCGGTCCGGGGTCGCCGCATCCTGGCGCCGGGCGGCGTTTCATGCAGCTGCATTGGCCAGTATCTCCACAGCGCTAGTACATGCATTGGTCGATTTCAACTTCTTCATCCCGGCCAACGCCGCCACGCTCGCCGCCATCGCCGGTGCGGCGGTTGCTAGTCGATCCGAACCATCCGCGTCTCGCGGTTCCGGGTTAGACGATTCGCAACATTGACTTCCACGCGGTGACGTCCAGGGGGAACGACCGCTACCGTGCCACGGGCGCGAACGGGCCCTTCGGCCATGAGAGCGTCATCGACGAAGATCTCGACGTAGGGAGGGAACTCGTCGCTGTGGACTGGTTCGAGCTCGATCCGGAGCGGGCCGGTGACGACTGCCACTGCGTTACGGCAAATGTTGCTGCCGCACGTGCCGGTCCAGGTTACCCCTTTCACAGTCACCGATTCTTTCGAAGTGGCGCCGCCTTCCGCAACAAGCTGCGCGGCGTCGGTACGATCGCCGAGTGCGGCGGCGAGCTCTGCTCGGGCAGAGGGGCTGGCCCATCCTTTCTGCGTGACCACATCTCGCAGACCATCGAGTGGACTCAGGTGGTGGCGGACAGCGTAGTCGATGAGGGCGTCGAGGTAGTCCGAACGACTCGGATCGACTTCGAGCGGGCGCCTGTGAAGTTCGGCGAGTGCTGTAACAAGCATTGGCTCGTCGCTGTTTCGCGGCTCCGGCGGTAGCTGCTGGATGATCTGCGACGGCTCGAGATCCCGGACCCGCGTGGAGAAACCGGCGATGCGTTTCTTCGTTTCCGCGGTGCGAAGCTCCCGGTAATCCCCTTCACGGCCGTACATGGCCGCCAGGTCGCGAAGGTCGCGGAGTGAGCTTTCATCGTCCGGATGCGCCTGCCGCAACCACGCCACGTCGCCGGTGAGCTCGAAGATCGGATGGACCATGCGGGCGTAAACGATCGGGTCACGCATCATTGGTTTGATCGCCGCCAGGACATCTTTCCGATCGTCTTCCGACAGCTCGGTCCAGTGAAAGAACCCTCCGCGCGCATACGCGACGCGCGGCGTGTCGATGTGCGGTGCCAGCGTGGCGGCAAGCGCATGGGCGGCGCGCCACGCAGCGACGCGGTGCGGGTATTCCTCGTCGACGACGTGCTCGGAGAGGGCGCCGGCGGCGCGCCAATCGGTGGGATGTTCCGACAAGGTGAGGGCCAGGTCTCGTGCGCTCGACGTATGCGGGTGCCATTCCTCGCCGGGCCTGTCAATCCAGAAGAGGATCGCTACGGCGATCATCATGGCGGCGGCGGTGAATAGCAGGTTGCGCTGTCTACGGTGATTCACGCCGCCTCCTCCATGAGAATCCGTTCCCAATCAGAGAGCGCGATCTTCGACGCGAACCGGGCGTCGTACAAGGCCCGGCCTCGGGAACCCATGGCCCTGGCCAGCGCGGGATCGGCAGCCAGCTCGCGGATCGCTGCAGTCAACGCCGTGCTGTCGCCGGGTGCGATCACGTAACCGAGGCCGTGGTCGAGCGTAAGACGGGCCAGTTCACTGTCGTGCGCTCCGATGTAGAGGACCGGCCGGCCCGCGGCCAGGACGCCGTAGAACTTGCTGGGAACGATCAAACCCTCGAGCGGCGGCTGGAGCGAGACGAGATGCGCGTCGGCGGCGGACAGGCTCTCACTCAGCACGTCCCGCGGCTGGTACGGCCGGAATTGCACGGAGGGCAGCCCTTCCAGCTGCTTCTGCTTCGCGCCGCCGCCAATGATCAGAAAGCGAATGCTGGGATCCCCTGCCAGGGCCTGCATCGTGGAGGCAATCGTCGCCACGTCATGGGCGCGCCCGAGGTTGCCGGAATAGGCCACGACAAACGAATCGCCGAGCTGCCACTCCTGCCGCAGAACATTCGATTCACGGGGGACCGGGTGGAGGGCGGCATCCGCCCAGTTGTGCCGGACCACGGCGTGCGGCAGCCTCCTTGCCATGGCCTCGCTGAGCGCGACGTTGACACGTGCCCGTCGGAGCGACCAGTCGCGCAGCCGCCGCAGTAGCGGAGCGCGCTTCAAGACCCCAAGCGCTTCCGCCACCTCCGGGAAGAGATCCTGTACCCAGTTCACCACGCGATGTGCCGATACTGCCGCAACGACCGAGAGCAGCGGCGGGTCGGTCATGGCAATGACTACGGCGCCCCGTCCCCGCCTCAGAATGGCGAAGAACGCGGAGAGGTAGAACGTCGCATAGTCGACCGCCCGCCCCGGCAAAAACGCCCTTCCGAACCGGCTCGTCCAGATCCGCAGGATCGTCACGTCGTCGACGATCTCGCGCCGCGGCAGCCGCGCCGCAGCATCGTCATATCTCTGGCGGGACGTGACCACTTCGACCCGCCACCCCTTCGACGCGAGATGAAACGCAAGATCGCCCGCCATCTGACTTGTTGCAGAATGGTCGGGGTAGAAGTAGCGATTGACGATCACGACACGCATAGAGAAATGCAGAGTGTGGAGTGCCGAGTGCCGAGAGGTTCTCAGCTCGGCGCTCGGCACTCGGCACTCAGCACTCGGCACTCATTCATGATCATTCTAGGCATTAACGCCCATCACGCCGATGCCGCAGCAGCGGTTGTCATCGACGGAAAGCTCGTCGCGGCCGCGGAAGAGGAGCGCTTTCGCCGCATCAAACACTGGGCCGGCTTCCCGACGGAGGCCATCCGATACTGCCTCGGCGAAGCGGGAGCGGCGCTGAACGACGTCGATCACATCGCCGTGAACCGCGATCCGAATGCACGGATGCTGAAGCGCGCCGCGTTCCTCATTGCCCGGCGTCCATCCCTCGGTGCCATCCGGCGGCGCCTTGCCAACCGGGCGAAGATCCGCGACCTCCGCGGCGAGATCGCCGAGGAGCTCGGGGTCACATCGCTGAAACCCACGCTGCACCACGTCGAGCACCACCGCGCCCACCTCGCCTCGGCCTTCTTCGTGGGGCCGTTCCGCGACGCGGCGCTCCTCTCCGTCGATGGCTTCGGCGACTTCGTCAGCTCCTTGTGGGGCATGGGTAGCAACACGCACATCGCCGTAGACGGCGAGATCGGCTTCCCCCACTCGCTCGGCGTTTTCTACACGGCCATCACCCAGTATCTCGGCTTCCCGCACTACGGCGACGAGTACAAGGTCATGGGTCTCGCGCCGTACGGGAAGCCGGCCATGATGGAGGCGATGCGCGACATCGTTCGTGTCAACGGCGGACGCTTCGCGCTCAACCTCGACTACTTCACCCACCACTCGGCCGGGCTGGATATGGTGTGGCAAGGCGGCTCGCCCGTCATCGGCCCCGTCTATTCGCAGCATCTCATCGACCGCCTCGGACCGCTGCGTGAGCCTGACGATCCGATCGAGCAACGCCACAAGGACCTGGCCGCGTCGATGCAGGCCATGTATGAAGAGGCGTTCTTTGCCATGGCCAACGCCCTCTACGAGAAGACGAAGAACCCGCGTCTCTGCCTGGCCGGCGGTTGCGCCTACAACTCCGTCGCCAACGGCCTGGTCTTCGACCGGACGAAGTTCCGCGATCTCTACATCCAGGCAGCAGCCGGTGACGCAGGCGGCGCCATCGGTGCGGCGTACTGGGTCTGGAACCAGGAGCTCGGCCACGACCGCGCCTTCGTCATGGACCATGCCTACCTCGGACCGGAGTACAGCGACGACGAGATCGACGCGGCTGTCAATGCCCGGCCGGCCGACGTCCAGGCCGCCGATTGCACCATCGAGCGCGTGTCCGATGAGCGCGAGCTTTGCCGCCGCACCGCGGCGTCCATCGCGGCCGGCAATGTCGTGGGCTGGTTCCAGGGACGGCTGGAGTGGGGTCCGCGCGCGCTCGGCAACCGCTCCATCGTCTGCGATCCGCGCCGCGCGGACATGAAGAACATCCTCAACCTGAAGATCAAGCGGCGGGAGTCCTTCCGTCCCTTCGCGCCGTCGATCCTCCGCGAAGCGGTCGGCGACTGGTTCGAGACCGACTACGACGTGCCGTTCATGCTGCAGGTCTACCAGATCCGGGAGGAGAAGCGCGCCGCCATTCCGGCCGTCACGCACGTGAACGGCACGGGGCCGCTCCAGTCGGTCACGCCCGAGCCGACCCCCCGCCACTACGCGCTCACCGAGGCCTTCGGCTAGGCCACCGGCGTTCCGATCGTGCTCAACACGTCGTTCAACGAGAACGAGCCGGTGGTCAACACGCCCGCCCAGGCTCTCGACTGTTTCCTGAGAACAAAGATGGATCTGCTGGTGATGGGCGACGTGATGATTGCGCGGCAGGGATGACGGCGTACGTGCGAAAACTGCTGAGTGACGCAGTGCTGGCCTTCGTACTTTTCGCGGGCGTCCTCGTCGCGTATCTCTATCACGCCCAGTACAGGCTCTACGGCGCCGGCGGCGATACCGCCCCGGCGGAGCTTCTTCCCCTCTCCATCCTCGATCATCACACACTGACCTTCGATTGGACTGCGCACGATCCGGGTCTGACCCCTCGCCACGACACCGGCGCGCTCTACTCCTTCACGAACGTGGGCGGGCACATCATCTCAACGTATCCGATCGTGCCCGGGCTCCTGAACGTACCGGTCTATGTCCTCGCACGATGGAGGGGCATCGAGCTGATCGAAGGGCGGTACCTCCTCTCGATGATCACAGCGTCGCTGCTCACGGCGGCCTCGGTCGTCTTCGTATTTCTCACGCTCCTAAACACCTGCGAGCGGCGATCGAGCGCCATTCTTTTCACTCTCGTGTATGCCTTTGGCACCTCAGCGTTCGGTATGGCTATCCGCGGCATGTGGCAGCACGGGCCGTCGCTCTTCTTTCTGTCCCTCGGCATGTGGCTTCTGGCGCGGGACACGGCCGGCAGTATTGCGCTGGCTGGGTTGCCGCTCGGGTTTGCCGTCTGGAACCGGCCCACAAACACGATCCTCGTCGCAGCCCTCGCGCTCTTCGTGCTGGCGCGGCGGCGGCACGCGGCGCTGGCGTTCGCTGTGCTCGGGGCCATTCCGATCGCGCTGATGCTCGCCTACTCCCAGGTCTACTGGGGTTCCATGCGCAACCTCGGGCAGTACTCCGTGAATGGGGCGTGGTTCTCGACGCCGTTCATCGAAGGTCTGGGCGGCATTCTCGTCAGTCCCTCGCGGGGACTGTTGATCTTCAGTCCGATCTTTGTCTTCGCTCCGCTTGCCGTCCGGCGCGTGCTCATACGTCCGCTGGTGGCCTGGTCCGCGGCGGCGCTGCCGTTGTTTTTCCTCCTCTACGCGAAGTGGTATTCGTGGTTTGGCGGCTGGTGCTTCGGCTACCGGCTTCTGACCGAGGCAATCGTTCCGCTGACGCTGTTGCTGGCGGTTTGGTGGGAGCGGCGTCCATGGCCGCGTGTGACCGGTGCCTTGTTCACAGTCGCGTTGGCCTGGTCGGTCTACACAAACGTCCTCGGTGCCTACATCTATCCGTGCGGGTTCAACTGGGAACCGAATCGGATCAACGAACATCAGGAGCGGCTCTGGTCGTGGAGCGACGGCGAGATTGCGCGCTGTTCCGGGCGTGTCTGGTCGCGGGTGCGGGCGAAGCTCTAGCTCCGGCGGAATCGGCGCGCGATCAACTCGCGAGAGAGGATCAACTCGGCGACAAAACGCTCGAAGGCATACGTGAAGCCGGCGCGGCCGTCGAAGATTCCGAGGCGTACGAAGAGTGCCTGGACGACCACGGCAAAGGGAGCGAGGACGACGAGCTTCCTCACCCGTCCCTTCATGCCTGTTTCACGCCATGGCATGGCCGCGAGCTTCTCCGCTTCCTGACGCATGTACCGCCGCTGCCGTTCCAGAAAGAACGCAAACGACTTTCGGTCGTCGTGCACGAGCAACGAGGCCAGCATCGCCACCTGGCCGCTGGTCCGTACCCGTTGGGTATGACCGTCCTGCCAGAGCTCGAAGCATCCCCGCCGCAGAAGAACGGGTCGTGGCGGATAGAGCGATGCTCGCAGCGGACGGCCGTGGACCGCGTAGACAAAGCGAGCTTCGTAGCCGGCATCGGTCTCGGCCGGCGCGAGCGTCTCCAGCTCTCTGCGGAAGCGATCGGGCACGTAGTAGTCGGCGTCGAGCGTCAGCACCCATTCGGTACGGGCGAGCGATACCGCGAAAGTCCACTGTGCCGCATGCGAGTCGAAAGCACGCTGGACGAGGCGGACGTTCGGAAACGACCGCGCGATGTCGACGGTGTCGTCGGAGCTGAAACTGTCCACAACCACGACCTCGCCGGCCCATGACAATTGCGCGAGCGTCCGGCCGATGTTCGGCGCCTCGTCGCGGGTGAGAATCACCGGCGTGATGGCAGCAAGCATGCGTAGGCATTCTCCATCTCGGCAGCGATGCGATCCCAGGTAAATCGCGCCTCGACAAGTGCCCGGCCGCGGCGGCCCATCGTCTCCCGCTCCGTACCCGCGTCGAGCACCTTGCGGAGCGCGGCGGCGAGCGAATCGGGATCGCCCGCGCAGACGATGCCGGCCCGGGCCACCTCGACGTCGGCGGCCAGGCCGACCTCAGGCGTGACGATCACCGGCATCCCGTAGGCCATCGCCTCCAGCACGACGTTGCCGAAGTTCTCCGACAACGACGGCAGCACGAGAACCGCGGCCCGCTGTAGCAATTCCTCTTTCTGCCGCCCGTACACTTCGCCGATCAGTTCCACGCGCTCATGCTTTGGCAGGGATGCGGCGTAGCCGTCTTCATCGCTGCCGGCGATAACGAGATGCGATGACTCCACCTGCGCGACCGCATCGATCAGGCGAGCGAGGCCTTTCTTCCAGTTGATGCGGCCAAGAAAAAGAACGAGGCCGGGCTGGCGGGTCTCGTTCGAAAGAGGAGGGAGATCAATCCCGTTCGGAATGACGATCGCGCGGGGGGCGGCCATGCCAAGGCGGCGGGCGTCATCACGTTCCCGCTCGGACGTAAAATGGATGGCCGCGGCTCCGGCAAAGTTGCGTTTCTCGAAGAGGCGGATCCACGTCTTTTTGGCGAAGGCGCTCTTGTGCCGGACCAGCTCCGGCACGAGCATGCCCCGCGGCGAGATGAGGTACGGCACTCCCGAGGCACGGGCATTACGGGCAGCCAGCACGGTCGGCCACAGAAAGACCGAATGCGCCTGGATCATGTCGAATTGGCGTGCCCGCTTCCTCAAGGCCTGCCGCATCGAAGGTGAAAAGTAGATCCGGTCGATCGTCGATGCGAAGTAGTGGATCGTCACACCGTCCAGTTCCACGCCTCTGCCGAGTGGCACGGCGGAGGTACCGTTCCCGTCCACATTCGTGGTGAAGACTTCGACGGTGTGGCCGCGGGCGGCCAGGGCCTTGCACAGCCCGTGAACGGCGAAGATCGGTCCACCATAGCGTGTGGCCGGGAGGTAGGTCGGTACGACGTGAAGAATCCTCACGCGCGTCCCACTGCTCTCATGCAGCCGCGGTCCGAAGGCGCGACGGCTGCGCCGCCTCGGCGGCGGCCGCGGCCTCCTCGGCGCGAAGCTGCATGGCCGACGTGCCCAGGAGGCTGCCCAGAAGCATGGCCGACATCAGGGTCAGCACGGCGTCGGAATACGCCTGGGCCGAGACGAGGAAATTGACGATGTTGGCCACGAGCAGTCCGAAGAGGCCAACACGCAGCTGCTGCGTGGATGCCGCCTCGTCCGGGAACGAGGAGATCGTCATGAGGGTGCGCATCAAAACAACCATCAGCAGGAATGCCGCGAGGACGCCCGGCAGGCCGAGCTCGATGGTCAGTTTGCCGAGACCTCCCTCCTGCCAGCCGATGTTTTCATCGTGACCGAGAAAATGGCGCACGCCTTGGGTGGCGGTCCCGAGGCCAGCCCCCATGATGCCAAACTGGTGAACCGTTTCGACGAAGCCTCCCTCCAGCCGGCCGAGGACTTCCTCGCGCGTGATCGCCGTGCCCTGCGTATACACGCTTGCCGCTTCATCCTGACCCAGCTTGTGCATGACGCCGGCGCCGACAATCGCCAGGAAGACGAAAGCGAAGAGCTGTCCGATCGTCAGCCGGCGCAGGTAGCGCCACACGAACGTTCCCGCGAAGACGGCCACCATGTACACGGCTTTTCTCCTGCCGCTGATCACGCAGTTCAGGAAGCCCCAGCCCGCCACCGCGCTCCAAAGCACGACCATCTTCGTCGACCGGCTTCGTACCGCAAACATGATGGCGATCGAGGCAAGCATGGCCGCATGCCATCCCATGATGTCGGGAGCCCGGTAGAACCCCGAAAGGATGCGGATCTCCAGCCCGGGCATGAAGCGGATGAAGCCTTCCGGGAGGGCCACCATGCCCAAAGCCGACCATTTCAGGTTGAAGTACTCCAGCGGCGTTCCGATCAGCGCCACGGACGTCACGATGGTGTAGAAGTGGAGCATGCCGACCAGCCGTTTCTCGGTGTCGGCGTACGCATAGCCGAAGAGGATGGCCGGAATCGGCATCAGGTAGATGAAGAAGCTGAGCGCCGGAACCTTCCAATACGCCACGCCATAGGTGATCAAGCCGTTGAGCGCCGCCAGGACGAGGAAGATCATCATCAGCGCGGCGGCCATGTAGATCTGACCGAAGCGCCGTGTCACTTCCCGGAAGCTCTTCTGAAGGTCTCCCTGTGCGGCGAAGAGGGCCACGCCGTACACCACCAGGACGCTGAAGGTCATGACGACGGGAGTGCCAGGGGTGACCTTACGGGCCGGATCCTGCAGTACTCCGATGAGGAGGGCAGCGAGCCAGCCGCGGCGCCAGTCGACGAGCGCGACCGCGACGGCCAGTAGCAGCACCGAGGCAAAGAGGAGTGTGATCATGCCGTCTTGCCGGTCCGCAACTCTTCGGGAACGAGCTTTCTTCCGCTTCGGGCCAGCCTTCGCCCAAGCCACAGGCCGCGCAGCTCCCCGATGAGCTTACCCGGAATCGACCATGGATGCCGCAGGAGGTAACGCGTGCCGGTATTCCTGACGATGCGCCGGAACGCATAACGCCAGAAATCGCGGCGGTGATGTGCTGCGAAGTAATAGTCCCCGACGGAGTGGAGGGGGGACATGGTCGTACGGTGGTCGCCGTAAGAGCGTAAGCCGCCGGTGGAAAGCTTCAGGTGGCGCAGGCTGGCGCGCGGCTC
>CAZYTO010000073.1:0-20679 GCA_964650405.1 uncultured Thermoanaerobaculia bacterium
GGCCTTCTTCGGCGGCTCCCGCTTCTGGAGCGACGGGTGGCGCGCCATGCGCGCCACCGCCTACAACATCGACGCCGAAAAGCTCCCCGACTTCTACCGCAACCGCACGCTGCTGAAGACGGAGGTCACCGCCGCGGACGTCGCCGAAGCGGCACTCTTCCTGGCCGGACCGCGCTCCGCCAAGACCACCGGCGCGATGCTGCCCGTGGACGGAGGGGTGAAGGAAGCGTTCCCGCGTTGACGGACTATCTCCCCTCCGCCCGCTTCCGGATGGCCCGCAGCCACATCCTGCGAATGAACGCGCTCCCCGCTCGGATGACGAGCCAGTAGCAGCCGAACCGAATCCAGGCACCGCGGTCGGCCGTGGTGATGCGCGTCTCCGTCGTGAGGCGCACGCGATCGCCTTCCGGCTCGAGGTGGAAGTTCATCGCCGCCAGGGCGCGCTTCGGCGGGATCACGTACATCCCGACGACGATCTCCCGCGGCGCCTCCTCGGCGATGAGGTGAAAGCCGCTGCGCAGGGCCACGTCCAGGAGCGGCGCATCCGGCCCTGGATTGAGGATGCTCTCCGGGCCCGGGCGGCCGCAGCGGCGGATGGCCACGAGGGTACGGAAGAGGAAGATCGCGCGTGCGGGCACCTCGCGCACGGCGGCGTAGACCCGATCGATCGGCGCGGAGACCCAGGTTGCATGCCGTTCGGCGAATTGCCAGCGGGGAACGGCGTCATCGAGCAGCGTCATCATGACTCCAGGGCATACACCTACGTTGAAGAAGACCTGAACACAAGGCTGGCGGCCATTCAAAGTTTTCAAAGTGAAGGCTTGCGGTCACGCTCCGAGCCTATATCCTTTCCGCCCATGCGCCGACCTCTCGCGTTGCTTGCCCCCGCCCTGCTCCTCGCCCTGCTTCTCGCCGCCCTTCCGCTCGCCGCGCAGTACCGGGTCCCGCCGAAGGAACTGGCGGAGGTGGTCGATGCCCCGCCCACGCCGGCCGGGCTGCCCTCGCCCGACGGCAAGTGGCTGCTGCTCATCCAGCAGCCGTCGATGCTGACCATCGAGGATCTGTCGCAGGCGGAGCTGAAGCTGGCCGGAGTCCGCTTCAACCCCGAGACGCACGACGAGACGCGGACGCTCTACGCGACGTCGTTGACCCTGGCGCCCATCGCGGGAGGCCCGTCGCGCCCGATCGCCGGCATCCCGGCCGGAGCGCGGATGCACCACCCCGCCTGGTCGCCCGACGCATCGAAGGTGGCATTCACCGTCTCCACGCCGGCAGGCGTGGAGCTGTGGGTGGCCGACGTCGCCTCGGCCGGCGCGCACCGCGTGGGAGGGTTCGTCGTCAATCAGTCGCTGCGGCGGCCGTTCGAATGGATGCCGGACAGTCATTCC
Source organism: uncultured Thermoanaerobaculia bacterium (assembly GCA_964650405.1). Taxonomy (GTDB): domain Bacteria; phylum Acidobacteriota; class Thermoanaerobaculia; order Gp7-AA8; family Gp7-AA8; genus CAZYTO01. The sequence goes on from CAZYTO010000073.1 coordinate 1,389, forward strand.
GTGCTGGCCGCGGTCGTGCCGTCGGGCCGCCCCGCGGCGCCGGCCACGCAGCGCATGCCGGCCGGGCCGGCTGTCCAGGAAAGCCACGGCCGCAAGACGCCCGCGCCGACGTACGAGGACATGCTGCAGAACGAGTCCGACGCGGCGCTGTTCGAGTACCACATGCAGGCGATACTCATGCGCGTGCCGCTCGACGGCGGCGAGCCGTCGACGGTCGCACCGTCGTCGATCCTCTTGCGCTTCTCGCCGTCGCCCGACGGCCGGTTCGCCCTCCTCGAAAGCGCCCATCGCCCGTTTTCGTACACGGTTCCCCTTTACCGCTTCCCGCAGCACATCGCCATCTGGTCGTTGCCCGGCCAGGGGGCCGGACAGCGGGTGCGTGAGATCGCCGACCTGCCGCTCGCCGATCAGGTGCCCACGAACTTCGACGCCGTCCGCACCGGCCCGCGCGACGTGGAGTGGCGCGCCGACAAGCCGGCCGTGGTCCTGTGGGCCGAGGCCCTCGACGGCGGCAATCCGCGCAAGGACGTCCCGGCTCGCGATCGGCTTCTCACGCTCGGCGAGCCGTTCACCGGCACGCCGGCAACACTCTTCGACGTGCCGCTGCGCTACGAGGGCATCCGCTGGTCGAGTGACGATCTGGCCCTCGTCCGTAGCGCCCGCTGGAAGGACCGCAAGACGCAGACCTGGCGCATCCGTCCCGGCCACCCGGAAGCGGCCGCGGACCTGATCTTCGACCGTTCGTCAGAAGACCGCTACTCCGATCCGGGGACGCCGCAGTCGATGTCCAATGCCGCCGGCCAGGAAGTGCTGCGCCAGGCGGGTGACGCGCATTCGATCTTCCTCGTGGGCGGCGGAGCGTCGCCGGAAGGGGCGCGGCCGTTCCTTGACCGGTTCGACGTCGACGCGAAGAAAGCGACGCGCCTTTTCCGCTCCGATGCTCCGTACTACGAGGCGCCGGTGGAAGTGCTCGATCCGAAGGGCTCGCGTTTCCTCACGCGACGCGAAACGGTGAGCGAGCCGCCGAACTACGTTCTCCATGACGCCAAGGCCGCGCCGCGGGCGCTGACGACGTTCACGAATCCCCTTCCCGAGCTGGCCAGGGCGTCGAAGGAAGTCATCCGCTACAAGCGCGCCGACGGCGTCGATCTGAATGCCACGCTCTACCTGCCATCCGGTTACGACGCCAAGCGCGACGGACCGCTGCCGGTGGTGATGTGGGCGTACCCGGCCGAGTTCAAGAGCGCCGCGGCGGCCAGCCAGGTCACGACGTCCCAGTACCGCTTCACCCGCGCGCCGGCCATGGGCTCGCCGATCTTCTTCGTCCTGCGCGGCTACGCGGTGCTGGACAATCCGACCATCCCCATCGTCGGCGAAGGGAACGCCGAGCCGAACGACACCTACATCGAGCAGCTCGTGGCCGGGGCGAAGGCGGCCGTCGAAGAGCTGGCGCGGCGCGGCGTCGGCGATCGCGACCGGATGGCCATCGCCGGCCACTCCTACGGCGCGTTCATGACCGCCAACCTGCTGGCCCACTCCGATCTCTTCCGAGCCGGCATCGCCCGCAGCGGCGCCTACAACCGGACGCTCACGCCGTTCAGCTTCCAGGCCGAGGAGCGCAGCTACTGGGAGGCGTCCGACACGTACACCAAGATGTCCCCCTTCACGTACGCGAACAAGATCCACGATCCGCTGCTGCTCATCCACGGCGAGGAGGACGACAACACCGGCACGTTCCCCATCCAGTCCGAGCGGCTCTACGCGGCCGTCTCCGGCCTCGGCGGCAACGTGCGCCTGGTCATGCTGCCGAAGGAAGCACACGGTTACCGCGCCCGCGAGACCGCGCTGCACGTGCTGTGGGAGATGGACCAGTGGCTCGACAAGTACGTGAAGAACGCGCCGAAACGCGCGGCCGGGGAGGCGGCGAAGAGCGCGCCGTGACGGGCGCGCCGGAGCGGGTAACGGGTACCGGGGACGTGGGACCTGGTACCCGATCTATCGCATGATCCGATTCAACTCGCGAGGAGTCGCTGCCATGCCGGCAAAGGAAAACGAACCGCTCTCCTGCATCTCCTGGGCGGCACGCATGAAGGCACCGATCGCGGTCCGGTAGAGCGCGCTTCCGACGCTGATGCGCTTCACGCCGAGGGCGGAGAGCTCGGCCAGAGTCATCTGCACGCCTTGCAATCCCATGACTACATTCACGGGACGGGTCACCGAGCCGACGACGGCGGCGATGTCATCGGACGTCGCCAGGCCGGGCGCGTACAGAACATCGGCGCCCGCCTCCTGATACGCCTGCAGGCGCTTCACGGTGTCCCGAAGATCCGGCCTTCCGCACAGATAATTCTCTGCCCGTGCGGTGAGCGTGAAAGGAAATGGCAGAGCATGCGCTGCCTCTGCGGCGGCTCGAACTCTTTCGATAGCCTGCCCGAGGTCGTAGATGGGGCGGTCCGGCTGGCCGGTCGCGTCCTCGATCGAGCATCCAACCAGCCCGGCGCTCGCCGCGAGGCGAATCGTTTCGGCGACCACCTCCGAGGAGTCTCCAAACCCGTTTTCCAGGTCGGCACTCACGGGCAGCGGCGTGGCCGCCACGATTCGTGACGCGTATGCCAGCGTTTCCTCGCGATCGAGGGTGTTGTCCAACCGCCCACATGAGAACGCATATCCCATGCTGGTCGTGGCCAGCGCTTCGAAGCCGTAGTGCGCCAACAGGCGAGCGCTCCCGACATCCCACGGGTTCGGGATGATGAAGGCCGGCTGGCGTTCATGGAGTGCGCGAAACGCCTTCCCCTTTTCCAATTGACTCGGCTGTCCGGTTGGGTTCATGGCTCTCTCCCGTCTGGCAAGGCTTCAGCGGCTGAAGAGTAATCCTTGAATACCCACGAACACTTCCAGCTCCATCGAAATGTGCTTGCTCACCGCTCCTCTTCGAACGGGACTGGAAGCGCATCGCCGCGCGTTCGGCATGACGTTCGGATCACCGGCCCCTACGCCAACACCACCCGCAGCCGCGCCGCTTCGTCGGCCGGGCTGTTGCCGAAGAAGCGTTTGAACTCGCGGCTGAACTGGGAGGGGCTCTCGTAGCCCACGCGGCCGGCGGCGACACCGGCGCCGAGGCCCTCGTGGACCATGAGCAGCCGCGCCTTGTGGAGGCGGACGGCCTTCAGATACTGCAGCGGCGATGACGACGTCACGGCCTTGAAGCTGTGGTGGAAGGTGGAGACGCTCATGCCCGATTCGCGGGCCAGCGTCTCCACGTCGAGCGAGCCGGAGTAGTCGGCGTGCATGCGGCGCAGGGCGCGGGCGATCTGGCCGAAATTGCTGTGGCGCGCCGCCAGCACGCGCAGCGCGTCGCCCTGGGGCCCCCGCAGCACGCGGTAGGTGATCTCCCGCACGACCTGCGGACCGAGGATGCGCGCATCGGACGGCGACTGCAGGCACTCCAGCAGGCGCGTGGCCGCATCGCACAGGCCCTCGTTCAGCGGCGTGGCGTAGATGCCCCGCGGCAGGGCCACGGTGGACGTGGGCGCGTCGTCCATCTCCAGCAGCAGCTCGGCGATGGTGGCGGGCTCGACGCGCACCGACAGACCGAGGAGCGGCTTCTCCGGCGTCCCGTGCGTCTCGCACTCGAACGGCAGGGGGACGGAAAGGACGAGGTAGTTCTTCGGATCGTAGTCGTAGACCTGCCCGCCGAGGAAGCCGCGCTTGCGGCCCTGGGCGATGATGAAGATGCCGGGCTCGTAGACCACGGGATTGCGACCGATGGTGCGCGTGGCGCGCATGAAGCGCACACCGGCCAGGACGGAGTCACTGTAGCCCTCGCCTCGGGCCAGACGACCGAGCAATTCGACGAGGCGGTTTCCCATGCTGACGTGCGAGCAGGAGGCGGCGAGCGGCCAGCAGGAGATCGGTGTTTCTTCGCTCGCCGTCTCTCCGCTTCCCTCGTCAGAGTATAGGTTCGCGGCTGGCGACAGTGTTACAAAAGTCCGCCACGCAGCAGAATCAGGCAAGCCTTTCCGACGATCCGGTATGGAGCGCCGGGCTCCCGCGACCGATATTACGGACCGTGAAAGGAACAACGATGATCCAACGTCAACTCGGTTCCCAGGGACTTCGCGTTTCGGCACTCGGCCTCGGCTGCATGGGCATGAGCGAGTTCTACGACCCGTCGCAGATGAACGACGAGGAGTCGATCCGCGTCATCCACCACTTCCTCGACGCGGGCGGCAACTTCCTCGATACGGCGGACATGTACGGCGTGGGCCGCAACGAGGAGCTGGTGGGCAGAGCCATCGCCGGCCGCCGCGACCAGGTCGTGCTGGCCACGAAGTTCGCGAATGTCCGCGGCCCCAACGGCGAGTTCCTCGGCGTTCGCGGCGACCGCCAGTACGTGCTCGAGTCGTGTGACGCCAGCCTGAAGCGCCTGAAGGTCGACGTCATCGACCTCTACTACCAGCACCGCGTCGACCCGAACGTTCCCATCGAAGAGACCATCGGCGCGATGGCCGAGCTGGTCAAGGCCGGCAAAGTCCGCTACCTCGGCATGTCGGAGGCGGCCGCGAAGACCGTCCGCCGCGCCCATGCCGTCCATCCCATCTCGGCCCTGCAGACGGAGTACTCGCTCTGGACGCGCGACCCCGAGGACGAGATCCTCCCCACGATCCGCGAGCTCGGCATCGGATTCGTCGCCTACAGTCCCCTCGGCCGCGGCTTCCTCAGCGGACAGTTCCGGACGGCCGACGACCTTCCGGCCGACGACTACCGCCGCCTCTCGCCGCGCTTCCAGGGCGAGAACTTCCAGAAGAACCTCGACCTGGTGAAGGAGATCGAGCGGATCGCCGCATCGAAGAACTGCACGCCGAGCCAACTGGCCCTGGCCTGGGTGCTGGCCCAGGGCGACGACATCGTCCCCATCCCCGGCACGAAGCGGGTGAAGTACCTCGACGAGAACCTCGGCGCGGTCGCGGTGAAGCTGACCGCGGAGGAGCGGAAGCGGATCGACGACATCCTCCCCGCCGGCGCCGCCGCCGGCGATCGCTACCCGGCAGCGTCACTGCGGGCGGTCAATCTCTGATCTTCGCGCTGCCGTCCCTCACCTGAGGGCGGCAGCGTTACTTCACGCGCGCGAGCTGGAGGAGTTGCGTGTTCAGGCCGGCGCCCGCTCCGGCCGCTTGATCCCGAGCACCACGATCTTGTGATGGAGGTGCGTGCGCCGGATATCGAGGAGCTCCGCGGCGCGGCTGACGTTCCAGTTCGTTCGCTGCAGCACGACCTCGAGGTACTCCTTCCCGGCCTTCCCCTCTAAGTACAGTTCCGCCGGAGAGAGTGCCCAAGACGGGCGGCCGAAGCGCGGTGCGCAGACGGCGGTCTCAGTTCGCGAAGTATTGCCGCGGCGTCGTGCCGAGGGCCTTGCGGAACATGGCGATGAACGCGCTCGGCGTGCTGTAGCCGAGGTCGAAGGCGACGCGGGTGATCTTCTCTCCGGCCGCCAGGAGGCGGAGCGAGCGCACGAGGCGAAGCTGCTGGCGCCACTGTCCCAGCGAGAGGTGCGTCTCGGAGAGGAAGATCCGCTCGATGGTCCGCTTGCTGGCGCCGGCATCCTCGCAGATCGCGCGCAGCGAGCGCGGGTTGCCGGGATCCACCGAGAGCGTCTCCGCCACCCGCGACGCGCGCGGATCGGACGGATAGACCAGTTGCAACGGCGAGATCTCCACGATCTTCAACTGATCGAGGATCAGATCGATGAGGTGGGACTCGGCGCGCACGCTTCGCCGCAGGGCCGGAAGCGAGCACGCATGAAGGATCAGCTCGCGCAGGAGGGGCGAGACGCTGACCACGCAGCAGCTCCGCGAGAAGCGCACCAGCCGCGCCTTGAAGTAGAGCGTTCGCATGGACACCGCGCCGTGGATCGTCACTTCATGGGGAGTGCCTGCCGGAATCCACACCGCCCGGAGGGGCGGAACGATCCACGTACCTTCGGCGGTGGCCACGGTCATCACGCCGCGGCAGGCGTACACCAGTTGATGCTCGGGATGGAGATGCTTCGGGATCTGATGGCCGTCCGCGAAGTCGTGCACGGCGGGCGTCACCGGATCGGGCAACCCTCCGCAGACGATGACGCCGTCCTGTCGCGTTTGCAACACTTCTTGTCATCGTAATGAAAGCCCGTTCGACGCACAACGCCTATCCTGTAGGCATGCTCGGCACAACAAAGATCGTCGCATTCGTCCCCATCAGCGACCACGACGCCGCCCGCTCGTTCTACGAAGGAGTGCTCGGACTGCGCTTCGTCCACAACGACGGCTTCGCCAGCGTCTACGACGCCAACGGCATCATGGTCCGGATGTCGAAGGTGCCCGAATTCAAGCCCTTTCCGTTCACCCTCCTCGGCTGGGAGGTGCCTGACATCGCGGCCGCCGTAACGACGCTCGAGGGGCGCGGCGTGCACTTCGAGCGCTTCGGCTTTTTCGAGCAGGACGCGCTCGGCGTCTGGACCGCTCCGAGCGGCGACAAGGTGGCCTGGTTCAAGGATCCCGACGGCAACCTGCTGTCGGTGTCGCAGCACGTGTGAGGCCCACGACGCCGGTCATCAAATCCGCCGGCGAACACTTCCGATGGCGGCGCTACTCTGACTGTATGGCGTCGTACGCATCCATGGCACGTCCCACACGTCGTTCGTAGAACGAATTAACGAGAAGGATCCACCGGTGCTGGGCGAACCTGCGGCCCGCAAAGACAGCCAGGAGCGAGTACGAGAATGCGATGACCTGAATCCCAAACAGCACCGGAACGATGTAAAGCAGGGTGAAGTTCGCGCAACCCGACATGAACGACATCGCAATGATGTCGAGGCCTTTGCTGTCCGCGACCGCTCACTTTGCCGGCGAGGCTCGCCACGTGCTCAGCACCGACATCGCGAAAAACAGGGCGATGGAGAGATTTGTCGCGCCTCCCGTCAGCGGCGCGCCCAAGGGCGCGGGGACCAGCACGGCGGCGTACGGAAGGGTCAGCAGGAGCACGGCGGGATTGAACACGATCATCCAGCGCGGATAGGATGACTTGCCCCATAGCATCGCCACGGCCAGCACCACGGCACCGAAGAAGCCGGGGGTCGCGGCCAAGTAGTAGGCGATATCCCAGTAGATGTGAATCGCACCGATGACCTGGCGGCAGGCCACGGAAGGATCGGCGCAAAGCTTCATCGCCAGTCCTCTTGCCGCCCAGAGTGTGTGCACAGCGCTGCCTGCGACCATCGACACGGCGAAGGACGCGGCGGCGACGATCGCAAGCACGCGGTTGTGCGTACGCAGGTTCAGATAGACGTGCCAGAAACCGACGATGCAGAGACAGGCGGCGATCGGACCCACGAGCCCGCCGACAAACAGCCGCTCCACGGAATCGGTGTGCACCGTCTGCCGCAGGACGAGCGCGAACTCCGCACCGGAGCCCGGTGCTCCGTAGAAGAGCATGTCACCGGTGAAGAAGAGCAGCGCTCCGGCCAGTCCGATGAGACCAGTGACGCGCCGCGAAGGCGACGAATCCGCCGTAGGGGGCAATGTGCGCTCCTTTCGTATCCGTTCCGCCGGCAGGCGCCGGCGCGACCGGGCTGGAGCACGATACCGCGCCGTCCGTACGGCTCCGGTCACCAGGCAGTGACGGCTATCCCGCGCTCATTCCACATGACCCCGGCCACCCGGCTTGCCCCGGGTCGCACTTTGACCTATAGAGTCGCTGCTCACAACGGCCTTTCGCTCACTGTCCCGATGGCCTACATCGAGGCCGTCGCGATCTGAGTGTCAGGGAGTTAGCATTGCCACATGCCATTCGACCTGCGCACCGTCGAGGACGACTTCCTCGAGGCCATCTATCGCATCAGTCAGGAGGAATTCCACGAGGCGTTACCTCTGCTTGCACGAGTTGTCTCATTCGATCCCGCGAACGCAAGTGCGTACGAGCTTTGGGTGGCTTGCCACCTGAACCTGGGAAGAATGGAGCGTGTGATCGAGCTCGCCGACGCCGGGATTGTCAGAGGATTGCCGCCGGCGCCCCTCAGAGTGCATAAGGCAAGCGCGCTGCTGGCACTGGAGCGCTACGACGAAAGCCTCGAGACAGCACAAGCGGCGCTCGCCGAAGATAAGAATCTGCCGAACGCCGTCGCGCTGATCGCATCCGCGGAAGCGGGACGCGGAAACGAAGACGAGGCCCTCCGGATCTATCAGGACGCTGTTCGCAAGTGGCCGGGAGACGAAGAGCTCTACTCTCTGTTTCTCAGGCTGGCGAGTAACCTGCGCCGTACAGCTGTTGTTCGCGAGGCTGCGCGTGAGTATCTGCGGCGCTTCGAGCCCCACCCGGCGGTTCTGGAAATGCTCGGCCACGCCTGTGCCTCGGAGGGTGATTTCCGCCGGGCCGACCGCGCATTTCGTGACGCGGCACGACTCGCACCCGACATGGCCGAGCTTCACGTCAACGTCGTGTTGCTCGCCCTCAGGACCGGCGACGAGAATGCCTTCACGAGCTACCTCGATCGGCTGGCGCGGACCAATCCCGAAATGGTGCGGGAGGTACTGGAGCAGGCACGCGCCATCGCCGCAAGAGCCGGCGAGGCGGGAGCCGAAACGGAGAGCTAGATCGCTACATGACCCCGCCACCGGCTTGCGCCACGTCATGCTTTAATTTAGAAAGTACTCATGCACACCGCCAAACGCGCTCTCGCCGCCACCGAGCTCGTGCTCATCTCCCCCGCCACTCTCTTCATGACCGCCCTCTTCGTGCGGAACCTCCAGCCCCAGCAATTCGAGCCCGCACACTCGGCGCAGCGCATCGTCATGTGGTACGCGTCCCAGCACGGGCTGGGACTGTGGGGCCTGCTGATCGCCCTTCCCCTGGCCGTGCTACTCATCGGCGGCGCGACGCTTCTGCGCAACTGGCGCGAGGACGCTGCACTGCGAGGGGCCGCGCAGCAGATGTTCACCACCATCCGTGCTCACGCCGCGACCCTCTTCATCGCCGCGGCGACTGTGACCGCCGGCGGCATCCTGGCCATCGTGGCCCTGCATGTGATCACGGACTGAGAGAATGGGACGGACGATCCTGTCCGTCCCATTCACCGATCGCGCAGAATGACGGACAGGATTGTCCGTCCTCCACTCAACTGCTATTTCTTCGTCAGCGTGTCGAGGTCCGCCAGCACTTCATCGCTGTGGCCGGCGGGCTTCACCTTCAGGTAGACCTTGCGGATGACTCCCGACGGGTCGATGAGGAAGGTGTTGCGGGATGCGTAAGCCGTGCCCTGATAGTCGGCCAGCGATCCATACGCGGCGGTGACGTGATGGTCGGTGTCGGCCAGGAGCTTGAAGTTCAGGCTCTCCTTGGCGCAGAAGCCCTTGTGCGAATCGACCGAATCGACGCTCACCCCGACCACCACGGCGTGGTGCTGCTGGTACTTCTCCAGGTCGCGCTGGAAATTGTGCGCTTCCAGGGTGCAGCCGCTGGTGAAGTCCTTCGGATAGAAGTAGAGAACGACCCAGTTGCCATGCAGCTTCTCCAGCGAGACCGGCGTTCCGTCCTGGCTCGGCAGCGAGAAGGCGGGAGCCTGCGCTCCCTCGGCGGGAGGCTGCGCCGTTCCCTCTGCATACGCGGCGGCGATGGCGACGGCGAGAGACAGCAGAAGAAGAGGGAGAGCTTTCAGTTTCATGACGGCGCTTCGTATCACAGGAAAAGGCTTGCGAAATGGCGGGCGCGCCGCGTTAACCGAACTGTGACTCGGGATCACCCTTCTCGATCGAGGACATACGACGGCCCGGTCGAAGATGGTGCTGCACGCGCTGTCGAGCTACCCCGCCATGAAGACGCCGGCCAGCGACCAGCGAACAGCGAACAAGCGATTGCTATCGCGGCTTCTCGGGCTTGAACAACACCCGGAAGGCCCGCAGCGCCGCCGGATGGTAGATGGTCGAGTGCTGCTCCTCCGGCATCTTCTCGTAGTGCCAGTGCAGGCCGGGCGGTGCGTGCGCCGCCAGGATCTCCGAGAGCTTTTCCGTGTTGACGATGATGCCCTTCTCGTCGCTGCTGGCGAAGTAGAGCGTCTTCTCCTGCTTCGGGCGGCCCTGCAACCGCTCCGCCGCGCCGTCGACGAGCTTGTGATCGTTCCACCAGAGGCTCGGATCGAACGCGATGTAGGTGTCGAACAGGTCCGGCTCCAGGAAAAACGTCTCCACCACGAACAGCCCCGCCAGCGACTCCCCCACGATGGCCGCTTCCCCGGTCGTTCGATACCGGTTCTTCACCTCGGGCATCAGCTCCTGCCGGATGAAGGACCGGAACGCGGCCGACCCTCCCACCCGCGGCGCGATCTTCCGGTCGTCAGCGTTCTCGGTCGGGCCGGTCGTATCGCGGCGCCGCTGCGTATTCTCGATGCCCACCAGCACGAACGGCCGCATGCTCCCGTCGCCGGTGAGAACCTCCACCAGCCCTGCCACGTGCAGGAAGTCCTCGGCCATGCCTCCGTCGGGCATGTACAGCACGGGAAAGTGGTCGTGAGGAGCCTCGGCGTATCCGGGCGGCAGGTAGACGTTGATCCGGCGCGTCTCCTCGAGCACCTTCGACGCGATGGTGAACGTCTCGCCGATGACCAGCGGTGAGGCCTTCTCCGCCGCGGTGATCGGCACCGCGCCGCCGAGAACCAGCGCGCAGACGATTGCCGGGAAGGCGAATCGACGTTTAGTCATGGTCAGTTCCACCTAGGACGAACTGTGGCCGGTGCACTGGAGCACGCCGAGGTAGGCGCTCCAGGGGCCGACCAGCTCGCGGTATTGATGGGCCAGAGCTCTCGAAAGCTGGTGCAGGTGGGTGAGGTCATGTGCGGCCCACGTCGCCAGGAGCTGCGAGAGCGTCACCGCGCCGAACGACGGATGCCGCCCGCGGCGGTCGAGATCGTCCGGCTGCAGGTTCATTCCTCGCAACTGGATCACGTTTTCGGCGCGGACGGCCGCGAATTCGTCGAGCAACTGATGAAGCGTCTTCCCTTTGCTCTCTCGCGTCTGACCCTCCCGATCGAACGGCGCGAATGCCCGCGTTTCGCCGTGCTCGAGGATCATCCGGGCCCGCGGAATCCAGTCCGCCCGCTCACCTTGGATCAGGTGCCCGACGATGTCGAACGCATTCCACGTGCCTTCCCCTTCGTTGCGATGGGTCAGCGTCTCCGGCAGACCGCGCAGGAGCGCGTCGAGCGCGACGGGAGTACGTTCCAGAAGGGCCAGGGTCTGCTGCAGATCGTGTTCGCTCATGCCCATCCGTTGCGCTCGCATTCTAGAGAACGAACTGCAAAACAGATCAATGTTACAGGCACGTCACAGCACTTGATGATGTTTATTAACACTTGAGGCCGTCAGAATCGCGGGTCCACATGAGTAGCAGCAGGTTCTTTGATATCGACCAAGGAGCAGGTCAGGAGTCCCATTTCATGACAACGCCCCACGGCTTCAGGCTCGCGAGCTCTCTGATACTTGAGAGCTGCGCGGCCATGAGTTTTTGATAGAATTGCGGCGCATCGACGAGTTCTATCGGGTAACCGCGGAACTCGCTTCTTCGTGCAGTATCGCTAGCTCCCGAAGCGAATTTCGAAGTAGTCACAAAGATGCCCTTGGTGTGACCAGCGATAACCAAGGCGCCCGTCAGTTCACGTATCTGGTCCACGTTTATTGTGTTCTTATATCTTTTTACCTGAACACCAACGGTGTGCCCAGCCTCATCAGCAAGAACGACATCGATTCCTCCGTCTCCGGAATATGCGGTGGCAGTCGCCTCGAAACCATGATCTCTGAACACTGATGCGACCACTTCTTCAAATATTCTCGGATGGATCGCGAAACGCGCATCGTATTTTGCGATCAGATAATCGCGCACATCGGCCAACGGAATGCCCACATCCATTAGATCGAGACACTTCAAGCTTCCAAATTTGATGTCGCGAATCGGCTCCAGTTCTTGCGGGCCAAATCTTGTCAGTATGGTTTCAACACTATACTTCCACCAACCACAAGCCGGACAAATACCGATTACGGCGTGCGCCAACGTTCGAAAGCCGTCGGACATACCGTAGTTGAGAGCTTCGTATGCGGAAATGTCTTGCTCATCCTCAGTATCCCTACGGATTGGCAGGCCACAGAAAATGCAATCGGTCAGGAGCGCCATCTCCTGATCCGCCGGCGTCGGCCGACGTTGCTGGTCGTAGTACCAGATACTCATCGCAATAGCCCCTCGTCAAAGCCATTGGACGTCAGGACTACATCATATGCTGGACACAAGTCAGCAGCGCTACTGCATCCGCCTTCCCGAACTTCCCAAGCGCTCCGCGATACCATTGAGGAGCGGCCCGAATCGTCGCCTGCCGCACCGGCGTCCAGCCGCCGTGAGCCCGGTGGCCTGGCATTCATCGATTGCCGACCGTCAGAAGGGATCTACCGCCGCAATTCTACCGGATCGTTTTCAGGCCGTCCGCCGGGACGATCACAGCTTCCGCGACGGCTTGTCCTCCTGGTCGTCGACATGGAACCGGTGCAGGAGGCGATGGGCGAAGGGGGCGAGCAGAAAGCCGATCAGGGCGATGAAGAAGAGGCCTGAAAACAGGGCGTACCCCGAGGCGAAGAGCTTGGCGGCGATGCCGTGGAGCGGATTCACCGGCCCCATGCCTCCGAGGATCATCGAGGCGTCGACCAGCGCATCGTCCCATGGCAGGCCATCGAGATAGTGATAGCCGAGTACCCCGATCCCGAGCGACGCGGCGATCGCGCCACAGGCCAGGAGAAGGTGTTTCGCGATCCGCAGGCGAAAGGCCGCGCGGGTGAGAAGTCGCTCCGCTTTGCGTTCGTACATGTCGATCTCAGTGATGGCAACCGAAAATGTCAGCCTGCGTTTCGCCGGCGCCGGTCCCACAGAAGCCCCGCCGCCGCGATCACGGCCCAAAACACAGCGCCTGTACTGGCCACGGCCACACGATTGGCCGGATGCGATCCGCACGCTTCGAGGAGCCATCGGACCGCGCGGCCGGGAGCGAACACGGTCTGCGGTGGAACGTGAAAGAGCAGCAGCACCGAGATGACGACGACGGCACCCAGAGGCGCAAGGACGAGGAGGAAGACCACAAGGAAGGCGGGGTGAGCACGAGCGCCCATGCCCTTCGACTCTAGCACGCAGAGGCCGGAAGGCCGGCACGAGCGCCGGCCTCTTGTCAATCGACGATGAGCAACTCCGCCCCGACCTCGGTATGCGACCGGTGCGGGCGAACCTCGTCTCCCACGTAGTACGTCATCCCCGCGCTCAGCGTGTGACTCGCTCCGTCATCGTGGACGGAAGTGAACACGCCGGAAAGGACGTGGACGATGTGGCCCTTCGAGCACCAGTGGTCGGCGTGATAGCCGGGAGAGTACGTGACGAGGCGGAGGCGGACGGAGCCCGTCTGGACGGTCTGCCATGTGGCGGTACCGGCTTCGCCGGCGTGAACGGTAGCGGGAACCCGGGTCCAGTCGATCGCGCCGAAGGGGATGTCGAGAGTCATGGCGATGGTGCTCCTCGTCGTCGTTTGTCGTTCTGCGCGAAGCCTAATCGTGCCGGCGTCGAGATCGTGTCAGGGATTGGCGAGGGGTTTCACGAGCTTTCGCAAACGACCCGGAAGCCGATGCTGAATCCCTGGCCAGCGGGACGCAGGAGCGCTGGATCATGGCGTCTGGACGGCTTCAGCTCTCGCTCTCTTTGAGATAGCGCGTGGCCAACGTTCTTGCCCAGTAGCGCGGAACGGAGTGCTCCTCCTGGAGAAAGCGCACCGCTTCGGCCGGCTTCTTGTTCTTCGCATCGAATGCCTTCAACGCTTTCATCCAGTGCGCAAGAGGCTTCCCCGTCTTTGCCACGACCTCTTGGTCGTTCACGTTCCAGTAATCGGCTTTGACCATCGATTCTCCTCCTCCACCTTGCTGGATCACGCCCGGACCGACAACGCGTGCCGGAAGACATTCTTCGGATCGTAGCGCGCCTTGACCTGCTGCAGACGCGTGTAGTTGTCCCGGTAGTAGAGCGTGTGCGCGGGATGCCGGAGGTGTTCTGCGGCCACCGCGGCGTAGCACCCGAAAGGCCGTATGCTTGCGCGTCGCCGGCAGCCTTGCCTGCAACCTTCAGCGCTTCGCGCGGTACCGTCCGTAACCGGCACGCTCGCAGCGGCCGTCGCGGGCCATGCGTGTCAGCAGGAGGCGCAGGTTGCGATACGCCTTCTTGTCGTTCCGGACCCCGAGATGGTGCGCGACGTCGCTGGGAGAGAACTCCTGATCCGGGTTACGGCGCAGCAGGGTCATGACGGCGCGGCTGTCGTGGCCGCCGATGTACGGCGTGTCCGGCAGGCCGCCAGTGGCGACGGCAAGATCGCCCATCACGTCGCGGATGCCGGCGTCGACCTGGGCCAGTTCTCTCTCCAGCTCCTTCCTTCGCTCTTTCAGCGCGAGCAGGCGCGATGAGGCTTCCGCGGCACGATCGACGTCACCCATGTTTCCGAGTATCACACGAAAGGCAAGCAGAGCTACACCAATGCGGCACTTTGTTACATTGCCAGATGAAGCTCTGAGAACGGGCCAGAACCGCAGACATCGATGTCTACCGCCGTTGCATCGACGTAACTAACTGATAAATCAATGTAACTCTCCCCCGACCTGCATGTCACCGTTGTTACATTAACATCTAGAAGAGTTACATCGATGCCACAAGTTGTGGCATGAATGCGACACTTGTAGGCATCGATGTAACACCTGTAGGCATCCATGCCTACGGCCCAGGCATCCATGTCTAGAGCCCAGGCATCCATGCCTACGGCCCAGGCATCCATGTCTAGAGCCTAGGCATCCATGCCTACGGCCCAGGCATCCATGCCTACGGCCCAGGCATCGATCTCTACGGCCCAGGCGTGGATCTCTGGCCCGCAGGCACGCACCTCTGCGCCAGAGAAAACGACCCGTGCGATCCAGGCCGTAGCGTACCGGCGCCAGGCATCGATACCTGGACCACTGGGATTGACGTCCACAGCTTTGATGATGCTCGCAGTCATCATGGCAAGCATGTGACCCGTGCCGCCATCGTTCACAACATCATCGTTCATGCGGATGCGCGGAGGACATGGAGGCGAGCTCAAACCTCCGCGACCTCGCGATCTCCGCGTGACCTCTCTCGCCGATCGTCTCTCATCGGTGATGAGTGGGCAGCCGGCGTCCGAGGCACTCTCCCGCGGCGTGCCGTTGTTCGCGAACGCGAGCCATTGCCTCGACATAATCGTCGTAGGTCGTGATCTCGCCGTCCAATACCAACCGGCGGGCCGTTGCCACCGCGGCGGCGGCGGCGACGGACAGCCGCGGCGCGAGGCGGTCGAACAACGCCAGGAGGCGTGCTTTCATGGCCCCGGCCCGGGAGACGTGACCGCTGAGCCCATTCTCGTGAACCCGCCACTCGGCGACGACTTCGCCGGCCGAGCACATCGAAAGGCCTCGATCGGCCAGGCGGAGCCACGCGGACCAGTCGTCGAAGTGCTCCACGCCGGCGTCGAAGCCGCCCGCCTCCCGCAAGGCAGCCGTCCGCACCAGCACCGAATTGACGTGGGGATTGCAGGTGAGGAGATCGCAGAAACCCACGGGCCCGAAGGCGAGCTGCCGCGTCGGAACCGCGGGAAGCAATACGCCGCCGTCCGCGGTCACCCGGCGCGTGAGACCGTAGCAAAGGCTGGCGCCGGACCGCCGGGCGGCCTCCAGGAGCGTCGAGATGCGGCCTGGCAAGGCCACGTCGTCGTCATCGAGAAAGATGACGTATTCCCCGCGCGCCGCGTCCAGCCCGAGATTCCGCGCGCCGCCGATGCCCAGCCCGTGACCGCGGAGCACGCGAACCTCCGGATCCAACGTCTCGGTCGCATCGCCGCCGTCTCCGTCCTCGATCACGAGACACTCCACCTTCGGCCAAGTCTCTCCCCTCACCGACGCAATCGCCTCGCGAAGGTGACGGGGACGCCTGTGCGTGGTGATGATCGCCGTGACTTCAGGCTGGAGGCGTGCCATGGGTTCGCGGAGAGGCAACCATACCCTATGCCCTTCCGGCCCCCCTCACACCGCCCTCACCACCTCCGCGTCGATCCGCGCTTCGTCCTCCTCCGTCACCTTCCGCCGGAATTTCTCCTGGATGTCGTCGAAGATCGAATACGCGACTGGCGTCGCTAACAGCGTCAGCAGCAGCGCCAGGGTCTGGCCGCCGATGATGACCGAGCCGATGGTGCGATTGGTGGCAGCGCCGGTGCCGCTGGAGACGACCAGGGGGATCATGCCGGCCACGAAGGCCAGGGTGGTCATGAGGATGGGGCGGAGGCGGTCCTTGTTGGCCAGCCGGATCGCCGAGGGGCGGTCCATACCGTGGGCGCGCAGGCCGTTCATGTGATCGACCTGCAGGATGCCGTTCTTCTTCACGATGCCGAAGAGGACCAGCACGCCGAGCATGGAAAAGATGTTCAGCGACTGGTTCAGTACCAGCAGGGAGAAGAGGGCGAAGGGGATGGTCAGCGGCAGGGCCAGCAGGATGGTGATGGGGTGGACCCAGCTCTCGAACTGCGCGGCCAGGATGAGGTACATGAAGACGATCGACAGCAGGAAGGCCACCATGAAGTTCCGGAAGGCCCGTCCCTGCTCGCGCGAGCGGCCGGTGAAGCCGTACTGGTACTCGACCGGCAGCTTCAACGCCTGCGTCTCATGGAGCAGGTTGTCCATGACCGTCTGCGCGGAATGGCCCGGGGCCATGTTGGCGGTGAGCATGACCTGGCGCTGGCGGGAGATGCGGTTGATGGACGACGGGCCGGAGCCGTGGGCGACGTTGACGACGTCGCGAAGTTGCACGATGCGGGCATTGGATGAGGGGACCTGGGCCTGGGTGATGCCCTGCGGGTCCTTGCGGTACTCGTGCTCGGCGCGGACGTGCACTTCGTACTGCTCGCCCCCTTCGTAGTAGTCGGTGATTTTGAGACCGCCGACGAGGACATTGAGGGTCGAGGCGATGTCCTGCACACGCACGCCGAGGTCGGCGGCCTTGTCGCGGTCGATGCGCACGCCCAGCTCCGGCTTGCCGGTGATGAGGTTCGTGTCCGGATCGACGACGCCGATGCTCTTCATCTGCTGCAGCTTCGCCAGCAGCACGTCGGAGTAGTGCTCTAGCTTCTTGAGGTCCGGACCGCCGATCCAGTACATGATCTCGGCGTTCACGCCGCCGCCGAAGGCGTTGACCGGCGACACGTTCGTGCGGAGGTTCAGACGCGTGTACTGCGGCAGGATGTGATTGCGCACGTCGGCCATGACCGTGAACTGGTCGCGGGTGCGCTGCTCGACCGGCTTGAGCTGGACGTAGAGCGTGCCGAGGTTCTGCGTGACCTGGGGATCGTCGGCGATGGTCAGCACGGTCGTCTGCACTTCCGGCAACGCGCGAACGCGGCTGGCGACGGACTCCATGATCGTCTGCGTCGTCTGCAGGCTGGCTCCCTCCGGCGCGCGGGCCTGCACCTGGAACTGCGACTCGTCGTCCTGGGGGAGGAAGTTCTTGTTGACGGCCATGCCCAGGGGCACGGTGGCGATGAACGTCAGGATCATCACCACGACGATCACCCAGCGGTGGGCCATCGACCAGTCGAGCATGGCCAGGTAGCCGCGCTCGATGGCGCCGTAGAAGCCCTTCGACTGGGCGTGGAGCGCGGCGTCATGCTCGATCTCCTCCCGCTTGAGGAAGCGGCTGGACATCATCGGGGTGAGGGTGAAGGAGACCAGCAGCGACACGGCGATGGCGAAGGCCATGGTCACGCCGAACGAGTTCATGAACCGGCCCACGATGCCGCCCATGAAGGCCACGGGCAGGAAGACGGCGATGAGCGAAAGCGACGTGGCCAGCACGGCCAGGCCCACTTCCTTGGTCCCCTCCACGGCCGCCTCCATGGCCCCCATCTTCTTCTGCTGCATGAAGCGGAAGATGTTTTCCAGGACGACGACGGCGTCGTCGATGACGATGCCCACGGCCAGCGTCAGCGCCAGGAGGGTGATGACGTTCAGGGTGAAGTGCTCATAGCGCATCGTGGCGAAGGTGGCGATGATGGAGCTGGGGATGGCCACCGCGGCGATGAGCGTGGCCCGCGATCGTCGCAGGTACACGTAGATGGTGATGCCCGCCACGACGGTGGCCGCCGCCGTGAGAGCGTTCATGGCGAAGTGCTGGTAGGTGATGGTCCCGAAGGAGAGGATCAGCAGCAGCGGTGCGATGAGCAGGTCCTGCCACTTCGGCGACGAGAGGAAGATCCAGACGATCAGCGCGGCGAAGATCGAGCCGAGGAAGAGGTGCTCCTTCACGGCGTCGACGGCGGCGTTGATGTAGTCCGACTGGTCGCGCACCAGCCGCATCTGCCAGCCCTTCGGCAGGGTCGACTTCACCTCGGCGATCTTCTCCCGGAGCGTATTGACCACTTCGACCGTGTTCGTGCCCGACTGCTTGCGGATGAACATGACCACGGCCGGTTTGCCGTCGACCGAGGCGATCGACTCCGGCTCAGCCACGCTGTCTTCGATGTGGGCGATGTCTCCTACCTTCACCACGTAGCCGTTGCTGGAGCTGACCGGGATATTGGCGAAGTCGCCCGGCGAGAGCACGCGGCCGTACGTGCGCAGCGTGAGGTCGCGCAGACCCTGCTCGACCTTGCCGCCGGGGATCTGCACGTTCTGCGACTGCAGCGCGGCCACGAGCTGGGCGGTGGTGACGCCGACGGCCGTCATCTTTTCCGTGTCCGCCACGACGTTGATCTGGCGGGGACGGCCGCCGACGATGACCACCTGGCCCACGCCGCTGATCGACTCCAGGCGCCGGCGCAGTTTCTTGTCGGCGTATTCGGTGATGTCCCGCACCGGCGCCGGGCCGGAGAGGGCGATGGCGATGACCGGGATGGCGTCCGGGTCGATCTTCTGGATGAGCGGAGGATCGGCGTCCTTGGGCAGGTTGGCCAGGATGGTGTTGACCTTGTCGCGCACTTCCTGCGCGGCCACGTCCAGGTCTTTCTCCAGGACGAACGAGACGATGACTTGCGAGGTCCCTTCCGACGAGACCGACTGGAGCTGGTCGATGCCGCTGATCGTGTTGACCGCTTCCTCGATCTTGTCGGTGATGTCGGTCTCGATCTCCTCCGGCGCCGCGCCGACCAGGCGCGTGGTGATGGTGATCGTCGGAATGTCGACCTTCGGAAAGCGGTCGA
>CAZYTO010000074.1:0-20494 GCA_964650405.1 uncultured Thermoanaerobaculia bacterium
TACCCTCTCTCCAGTCGGTCACGGAAAAGCTCTACACACCCTTTAGGAGATCCGTCTTTCTCCGTATACCGAAAGATAGAGACGCGGTTCGGACGGTCGCGTCTTGGCTACTTTGTGACGACCGATCGATTCACAGGTGGCGTGGAGCTGGAGCGCTTGAAGGATGCAAAGGGGCGAATACTAGTCGTGCCACTCGATCGGCAAGCGCTGCCAAAGGTCTGGCGAGACGCAACGGATGCGGCGCCGATCACTCGGCAATTGGAAGAGGCGACGCTGGCCGCAGCGCTAGATTGATTTAAAGGCGGAGCACGTGAAGCCCTCTAGTTCTGTTTAGCGCAGAAGGTGGGCGAGCGGCCAGCCTGCGAAACCGTGGGTGTTCCAGGCCACACACAGAACCTAGGCTGGCGGGATCGTGTGGTTCAGTGTGGTAGCCACCGCCCTGGTGGCTCGCGGCGCAGCTCGAAGGGTCAGGAGGTCCGGCGTCGTCGAGGAGCCTTTGCATCTGGATCACTTCCTCCGAGCTGCGCGAGGCTCCGTGCGACGTGATCGTCGGGATTCGCGGCCGCGTAAGCGAGCGCTTGCCGGATATCCTCATCCTCGACGTCCGGATAGGCCCTGCGAAAGTCGTCGCGGTCCGGGTATTCGGCGAGAGCAAGCAGGAGTCCCTTGACTGTGATCCGCAATCCGCGAATACACGGCTGGCCGTTCATCTTGCCGGGATAGATTGTGATTCGATCGAGTGTCACCGGGATAATGCCTCCTCGCCTCACCCAACAGCAGTGGGCTTGGCCTCATGCCCGGGTCGGTTTGGAGGGGTGACACCTCATGCCGAACATCCCTGATGACGATAAAGGTCCGCCGCACGTTCCGCAGAACCGGACGACGGCGGAGGGGAAGCTGCGGCGATCGAAGCGGAACTGTCCGGTGTGTCTGGCGTTGCTGACGCAAAACGCCACGCGCACGAAGCGGAAGAAGCAGTGCACGTCGTGCGGGGCGAATCCGTCGCCCGGGAAGGTGTGCCGGCGCTGTTCCGCGGAGGGAATCTGGGAGAGCCGGCTTGGCGCGGCCTGCCAGAGCTGCGGGTTGCATGGACGGAAGCAGGACGTCATCGCTCCGTTGCGATGACGGGCCGTCGAGTCGTGCTACCTTTCCGCTCCGCCGGCTCTCCGTCGTCACCGCCGCCACCGGAGGAGAAACATGTTCCAACGCCGCCTGCTGCGTACCGGTCTGTTCGTCGTGCTCTCCATCGCATCTCTCTCCGCGGCGCATGCCGCAACGCCGACGCTCGACGAGCTGCTCAGTCTGAAGATCGCCCGCCAGCCGCGCATCTCGCCCGACGGACGGCTCGTGGCGTATGAGATGACGGAGACGAACTGGAAGGACAACGCCTACGTCACGCACCTCTGGCTGGCGGACACGCAGTCGGGACGGTCGTTTCAACTGACGCGCGGGAAGAAGTCGAGCGACGGCGCGCAGTGGTCGCCGGATGGGCGGTGGCTGGCGTTCTTCACCGACCGAGAGTCGGGGGCCCTGCCGCCGAATGCGGCTCCAAAGGCGGCACCGAAGAAGGAAGGCGAGAAAGAGCCGGAGGGGGCGTCGGACGCAAAGCCCAGCGAGCGGCAGATCTGGCTCATCGCACCGTCGGGCGGCGAGGCGTGGATGCTGACCAAGCACGGCGCGCACATCGACTCGTTCCGCTGGTCGCCGGACGGCAAACGCCTGGGCTTCACGGCGGCGGTGCCGGAGTCGAAGGCGATGAAGGACCGGAAGGACAAGTACAGCGACTACGAAGTCGTCGAGCGGGACTTCCAGCAGAATCAATTGTGGGTCGTCGACGTCGCAGAGGCGGAGGGGAAGGGGGAAGTGCCGATGGAGGCGACGGCGGTGGTGGCGGATCCGAAACTAAATGTGGAAGGCTTCGACTGGTCGCCGGATGGCGCCACGGTCGCCTTTGCTGCGACGAGCGATCCGCTCCTCGCGCACGGCGGCAGCTCCGACATTTACCTGGCTGGCGTCAACGGTGACCACTCCGTGACGAAGATCGTGGCCCTGCCCGGGCCCGATTCGACGCCGCGCTTCTCTCCCGACGGCACCGAGCTGGCGTTCAGCACGACGCTCGGGGAGACCTACCACTTCTACGCCAACGATCACATCGCCTCGGTGCGGCTGGACGACGCCCGAAAGCGCCCGGCCACGAGCCGCGGCGACGTCACCGACCTGACGCCGGGCTTCGACGAGTCCGCCGGCCTGATGGAATGGGGAAGGGACGGGATCTACTTCCGCGCCGCGCAGAAGACGAGCACGCACCTCTTTCGAATCGATCCGCGAACGAAAGACGTCGCGCGCGTCACCGGGCCCGACGCCTTCTATCTCAA
Organism: uncultured Thermoanaerobaculia bacterium; assembly: GCA_964650405.1. GTDB lineage: Bacteria > Acidobacteriota > Thermoanaerobaculia > Gp7-AA8 > Gp7-AA8 > CAZYTO01. Next base: position 2,376 of record CAZYTO010000074.1, read on the forward strand.
TGACGCCAGCCTCACCGCCGACGATCGGTCGGTGGCCTTCACGGCCGGGGCGGCGAACGGCATGGCGGAGGTCTACACGGCTTCGCTCTCCGCGCCCGGCGGCGGTTTCTCGCCGAAGAAACTGACGGACATGAGCGCGCAACTGGCGGGCTTCACGCTCGGCAGCATGGAGCTCGTGCAGTGGAAGAGTCAGGACGGCGAGACGATCGAAGGCGTGCTCCACAAGCCGGCTGGTTTCGATCCATCGAAGAAGTACCCGCTGCTGTTGGTCATCCACGGCGGTCCCACCGGCGTTTCGCGCCCCGTCTGGGCGCCCACCCGGGCCTATCCCATCGAGCAGTTCCTGGCGAAAGGGGCGCTGGTGCTGGAGCCGAACTACCGCGGCAGCGCCGGCTACGGCGGACGGTTCCGCGCCCTCAACGTCCGGAACCTCGGCGTGGGCGACATGTGGGACGTGATGAGCGGCGTGGACGCGCTCGTGGCGCGGGGATGGGTCGACCCGGCCAGGCTGGGCTCGATGGGGTGGTCGCAGGGCGGCTACATCTCGGCCTTCCTGACCACGAACGCCGACCGCTTCAAGGCCATCTCCGCCGGCGCCGGCATCAGCGACTGGGCCACGTATTACGTCGCGACGGACATCACCCCGTTCACGCCGCAGTACCTGCATGCCACGCCGTGGGACGATCCGGAGATCTACGCGAAGACGTCACCGATCACGAACGTCCGCAAGGCCAAGACGCCGACGCTGATCCAGTGCGGCGAGAAGGACCGGCGCGTGCCGCCGGCCAATTCGTATGAGCTCTACCGTGGGTTGCGCGATGCCGGGGTGGAGGCGCGGCTGATGGTCTATGCCGGCTTCGGACACGGCATCACGAAGCCGAAATCGAACCGGGCGGTGTTGCAGCACAACCTGGACTGGTTCGATCACTATCTGTGGGGCGAGCCGATCCCAAAGGAGTCGCCGCTGAACGGCAGCGGGGCCGGGGAGTAGCCCTCGCCCGCCCGGAGCATACGCGCCAACTCAAGGCCGACTGCGCGTTAACTGTCACATCGGAATGGCTTGGCGCGCACGGAAGGATGAAGGTTTATGCCGCGATGCTCTGTGCACAAAGCCTTCATCCTTCATGCTGGCGTTCCCGCTCGCCCGGCGCCCGCGGTCATCGCGGGAACAGAAGCAGAATGATGATGATGACCAGCAGGAAGAGCCCGATGGCAGCCAGCCGGATGATGGCCCGGCAGCAATTGCGTTTTTCGAGTGCTCCGCCGCCGGTCGACGGTTTTGGCGGCTGATTGCCCCCTTGCCACACCTGAGCGGTGAGCAACTGTTCGCGCGTAAAGGTGCGGCCGCGCATGGTGTGGCCGTCAGCCCGAAGGTGGACATGGTAGATGCCCGATTGGTCGGCGGGGAAGGTGTACTCGAAAACGCCGGGTTGCCCTTCCGGAAGATTGAACAACGTGACTGTGCCGTCCGGCCGCTCCACTTCCGCGGTCATGGTGGCGCGCGAGGCGACCGGGAGGCCGTATTCCGTCAATGCGGCCCGTAACGTGACGAGACCTCCCGGCTCCAGGCTCGTCTGTGCCAGACGCCCGCGGAGCTGCAGGTCGGAGTATGTCAGGACGCTGAGGTTGTAGGGGAGCCCGTGCGGTAACTCCACCGCGAAACGTCTGTTCTTGTCGTCGTCGCGGACCCTGAGCACTGCCGTCCACGTTCCACTCTGCGCGCTCGCGCCATGAACCACGGCCGGCAGGCCGATGCGGTAATAGCTCGACTGATCGCCGGCGAAGTACGCCAATTCGGGTGAGCCGGCGGCCAGGGCGGGAGTAATCTCGGTGCCGGCAGGGGTCTCCACGCGGAAGTCGATGTGTTTCGGAGCGGGCGTAAGGAGAACGACGTCGGCCGAGATGTCGGTCTCGTTCAGGTCGAACGGAATGCGGTGGGTCTGTCCCGGAAGAATGGCCGACTCGGGGTCCGTGACGATCTGGTCGTTCTTCACGCTGGCCAGAATCTGCTGGTAGTACTTCGCCAGGCGGAACTTCGACTGATCGCTGAACTGGCCGGTCATGAGGAGATAGCCGTCGTGGCCGGCGCAGATCTTGTTGAGCGTCGACGGGTCGATCTCCTCGGGAGTGCCGAGACCGATGGCGTAGATCTGCTGGTTCGAGGAGACGAGATTGATGACGTCATCGACCGATTTCGGCGCGGTGTTCTGGCCGTCGGTGAGCACGACCGTGGCTACGACGCCAAAGTTCGACTTCACCGGAGCGAGGAGATTCTGGGCCGCCTCGATGCCGTCGCCGATGGCCGTCAGGCCGTCCGGGTTCGGTGTGTGATTGATGATGGCCTGCCGCGCTGTCGTGCGGCTGGTGTCGGAGGCGTCATCGAGTGAGCCGATGGTCGTAAGAGGCAGGACGTCATGCGGGTCCTGATCGAACGAGACGATGCCCACACTGTCGTTTTCGTGCAGGCGGTCGACAAAGGGCGTGGCTGAGTCGTGCAGTACCTGAATGCGCGTGCGCCCGTCGCCGGCGTCGTCGAGCATGCTCCCCGATTTGTCGAGCACCATGGCCACGACCGCTTTCGGGCGGGCGATGGTATTGGCCGTGAGCGGCACGACGAAACTCTTACTCGTATCCTCGACGCACTGAATCGTCACCGTACCCACGGCGGAATCACCGTCGGATGTGCCCTTGTACGTGATCCAGATGCGGGCCGTCTGCGGCGCCAAGTTGTCGTTTGCGTTGACCGTATCCGACGTTCCGAGCAGCACCGTGGTGCCGAAGACGGAACCGGCGGCGCCGCTGACGAAATCGGGGCCGCTCGTGATTTTCATCGTCACGTCCCGGCACGCACGGACCTCGAAGACCGCGGCGGCAACGCGCGTCTCGCCTTCCGGAACGGAGAGGAACTGAACCGCCGGCGTCTTCAGCGTCACCGCAACCGGTGGATCGATCTCGGTTACCTGCTGCCCCGCGATGCGCAACCCCACGCATGTGCTGTTGTTGTCGTACGAGTCCTCTGGAAGAAGGTGGCCGGCGTTCGTCGTGGCCACGAGCGTGTAATCGCCGTCAGGAACGTTGGCTTCGTCGATGACGATGAATTGGCAGTCCAGCCCGGCCGTATAGACGTCGGACCACCCGACGGAGATGCCCTGATTCTGACAAGTGAACTGGGCCTGGGCCGGACCGCCGCCCGGTGTGTGCTCGAAGTCTTCAAGGCAGAAGCCTGCCTTCTTTCCCGGCATGGCCAGATTGCCCTGGGCGTCGAAGAGGCGGTACTCGTTGAACTGTTTGAAGTGATAGTGGTGATGGGCGGGAGAGAAGTAGAAGAGCTCCGGGTGACTCTGCGGATCGCCGATCACGAAGTCGGCATTGCCGACATTGCTGGCAACGAAGTCGAACCGGAGGAGCCGGTGTGTTCCCGCCGTGGCGCAGTCCTCGGCAACTTCCGGGCTGTCGGCAGGAAAGTCCTTGGTCTCGATCGAGAAATTTCGGACTTTGGCAATGAGATCAGCGCCCATGATGTCCTCTCCTGGGAGAGTAGTGACGGCAGGAGGGATTTCGTTACAGCCGCAACTGGCCGGTGATCAGGGCGTGAGTCCTCGTTGACGATCACACTGTTTCAAATGGGGGCGGCTTCGTTGGCCTCCCTGTGCCGTCAGTCCGGCCCGGGCATCGTGAAGTAGGCCCGGTAATCGTGCGGGGTCGGGTCCGTGGCGACGGTGAAGTGTACGTAGACCCGGCGCTGATTCTTCAGCGCTGACGGCGGTACGCTGAAGAGGACGGACCGTCCCGGGGGAAGGTAAGAGCCCCAGAACATGTCTCCGCCGCCGCTGCCGATATCGAGCCGTGTGCCGCGCTGGTTCTCGACGCCGAAGGGGAGGGTGATCTCCATTCCGTCCTCGAGGGCGATGACCTTCCGCCGGTCGTCGAGCTGGAACCATTGAATGGGCTGCTTCGTGTACATGCTGTACGTGGAGATGGCCAGGACGTGCGAGGAGCGGTTGGTCAGGCGAAGCCAGGGCGTATCTCCGGGCTGATGGGCCTCGGCGATGGTGCCCGGCTCCGCCATGCGCTGATCGAGCGGGTTGACCAGGCGGCCGAGGTGATCGAAGGTGAGCGTGACGCCCTCGAGCTGTTCGTAGGACGCGACAGGCTCGGAGGAGGAACAGGCGCAGCACAGCATCAGCAGGGCCATCCGGGCGGCCATCGGGATCGTCACGCGCCTCATCGTTTCGTCTGGACCTCTTTCATCTGGACCGCTCTCGTCTGGATCTCGAAGCGATTCTAGGCTTCGAAGAATGCTGCGCTCGTCAGCGATGGGTTACGCTGCGGCAAGGTTCCGGTTCCGGTCAGGAGGGGCGGTCCTCGGACAGATGAAGATGCCGGCGAAGAGTCGTGGGCAGGACGCCTGCCGTTGGCCTTTCCCTCGTTGCCCGATTCTCGGGAGCCCCGGGCGGGAAGGCTCGTTGCTCCGTACAATGGGTATCTTGCGTCACGTCGTACTTGTCGTGCTGACGTGTCTTCTGTCCGTTTCCGCAGCCGCGGTCACGGCGGATCTTCGTCTCACGGTCGCGCATCCTCCCGCGATCGTCGCGAGCGCCGCTTCGGCACGTGTGGACTGGGAGGTCTTCAACGCCGGTCCGGACACGGCGAGGCATGTCGTGGCGGACGTGACCGCGAACGGCGCCCCGGCCAGGCAGTGTTGCGCGCCGCCCGTGAACGATGACCTGGAGCACGGTGCCCGGCGATCACCGCGGCGAGTGGATCACCGCGACACTGACGCGGCTCGCGAACTTCTGTGGAGACTGTTTCCTGTATGAGATGCGCACCTCCGAGCTGAGCTCGCCCGTCCCGGTCACGCCGTAGGGCTTGCCGGGGCGCGGGCAGCCGAGGGAGCGAAGTGGCGCCTCCGAGAGATTCGTGCCCATCTCAGCTATCCTTCGCCCATCGTGCAAACAGATCGGGAGCAGTTCTCGTGACGACCTCGCCACACTCCGACGCCCTCGTCTTCTTCGGCGCGACGGGGGATCTCGCCTACAAGATGATCTTTCCCGCGCTCCAGGCCATGATCCAGCACGGGCATCTCGACGTGCCGGTGATCGGCGTGGCCAAGGCCGGGTGGACGCTCGAGCAGTTGCGGGAGCGGGCTCGGGCCAGCCTCACCGAGCACGGCGGGATCGATGAAGCGGCCTTCGCGAAGCTCGTGTCGCTGCTGCAATACATCGACGGCGACTATCGCGAGGACGCGACCTTCGACCAACTGCGAAAGACCCTCGGCAAGGCCGAGTATCCGCTGCACTACCTGGCCATCCCGTCGAGCCTGTTCGCCACGGTGGCCGGTCAGCTCGGCCGCTCCGGTTGCGCGAAGGGAGCGCGGGTGGTCATCGAGAAGCCGTTCGGCCGCGACCTGGCCACGGCCCTGGCCCTGAATGCCTCGCTCCTGGCGGTCTTCGACGAGAAGTCGATCTTCCGCGTCGATCACTACCTCGGCAAGGAGCCCGTGCAGAACCTGCTCTACTTCCGCTTCGCCAATTCCTTCCTCGAGCCGCTCTGGAATCGCAATTTCGTGCGCAGCGTGCAGATCACCATGGCCGAAAACTTCGGCGTGCTGGGACGCGGCGCGATGTACGAGGAGACGGGCGCCATCCGCGATGTAATGCAGAACCACATGCTTCGGGTGGTGGCCAGCCTGGCCATGGAAGCGCCGAAGAGCGGGTCGCCGGAGCAGATCCGCGACGCCCGGGCCCGCGTCCTCGACGCCATCCAGCCCATCGATCCGGCCAACGTCGTGCTCGGCCAGTTCCGCGGCTACCACGCCGAGAAAGGCGTCGGGCCCGAGTCGAAGACGGAGACGTTCGCGGCCCTGCGGCTGGACATCGCCAGCTGGCGCTGGGCGGGCGTGCCGTTCTACATCCGCGCCGGCAAGTCGCTCCCGGTCACCTGCACCGAAGTGCTGGTGGAGCTGGAGCCCCCGCCGCTGGCCATCTTCCACGCCGACCGCCTCGAGCGCGCCGACCGCAATTACGTCCGCTTCCGCCTCGGGCCGGATGTGGCCATCGCCATGGGCGTGCGCTCAAAGGTCCCCGGCGAGGGGATGTGCGGCCAGAACGTGGAGCTGCTCGCGGTGAGCAACGTCGTCGGCCAGATGGGCCCGTACGAGCGCCTCCTCGGTGACGCCATGAAAGGCGATGCCACGCTCTTCGCCCGCGAGGACATGGTGGAAGCGGAATGGCGCGTGGTCGACACGATCCTCAGCCACGGCCTCCCGGTCCACGAATACGAGCCCGGCACCTGGGGCCCCGCCGAAGCGGAAAGTGTGATTCCGGACGGAGGGTGGCACGTGCCGGGCGCGACGCGGTGAGGAAAGAGTCGCATGGACAAGGCCATCCTGATCATCGCGCTGCTCGGTTTTGTGGGCAGGCTGGTCTACGCGGCGAGGGCGATCCGGAACTGGATCGTGGTCACGGTTCTTACGCTCCTGGCGGCGGCGGTGTATGGCCTGCCGCTGTTGGGTGGATTCTCCGTTGCGCGCTTGGCCGTACGGTTCTCGGCGGCGTTCGACTTCGCGGCGGTGATGGCTTTCTGTGTCGTGATGTGCGCCATTGGATACGGAGTGCCCGCATTGCTGGCGTATGCGGAGCAGAGGAGCCGGTCGTGGAGGAGCGCGGGGTTTTTCGTGGGCCTTCTCATTACCATTCTGGCCGCCGATCTCGCATGGACCATCGGCGGGCTGAGTCTGATCTCGTGGGTGGTCACGCCGGCCACGTCCCTGGCCGGCGGCGTCATTCTCTATCTCGTCTTCCACGCCCGGATCTTCGAGACGGAGAACGAGCCGGAGCCGGCGCAGCGGCGGCGTAGCGGATGACGGACGCCGCCGCTGCGCGTCAGGTCACGACTTCGCCCCAGGCAGCTTGAAGCCGATGTAGGTCCCGGAGCTGATGCCCATGAGCGCCAGCATGGTCGAGTTGAACTCGGGCATGGTGAGGTCCCACATGACGGAGTAGAGAAAGATGAAGCCGAGGACGACGGTCCAGACGGCGATCTGCACGCGGTCGAGGCCGAAGGCGCCGTTGTCGTCGGTGATGAGGTCGCGCCACCAGCCGACGGAGGGTGAGAGGGTCGTGAGCGAGGCGCGCTCGAGGTAGATGTTGGTCTTGCGCGTATCGAGCGCCTTCCGCCGTTGTTCGAGACTGGGATAGATGCCTTTCAGTGATTCGTCCTTGAGCTGGGTGTCGATCTCCGCCTCGGCTGCGGCGATAGCGGCCAGCTCGTCGTCGTAGAGCTTCTTGCGGCTTGCGGCCTGGTCGCTGCCGCGGGACGAAACGGCCACGGCGGTCAGGGCCGTGCCGGCGCTGATGCCCATGAGGCCGAGGAGCGAAGCGGGGATGGTGTCGCGGTCGCCGGTGACGAGTCAGATGAAGACATAGCCGGCCAGGATGAAGAAGAACCACCACGCCATCTGGGTGCGAGCCAGGCTGAAGGACTGTTTCGTGCCGCCGATGGTGGGACCGTCGCGCAGCAGGTCGCTCTTGGCCCCGACGACGACGATGAGGATGAAGACGGCCAGGAGCAGCACCGCCCAGATCCAGGTGAACGTGTCGATGTAGAGCTTTTCCAGGCGTGCTACGCCCTTCGCGCCCGAGGCGATGGGCAGCGGCTTGTCGTCCTGAACGCCGGCGCTGAGGCGGATGGTGGTGACGGGATCCTGGAAGGGTCCGTAGAGGAGGTTCTTCCAGATGGGTTTGTTCTTGTCGTTGCGCTGGAGGACGAAGGTGAGGCGGCCCTCCTGCAGCGAGATCCCGCTGGGCTCGATGCCGGCGTCGAGCCCTTCGATGTAAAGGCTGATGGGCTTCTGGGCCTTCTCCGCCTCGGCCTGCAGGGTGTCGAGGTGGCAGACGGAGACGATGACCCAGTCGTCGAGGTAAACGAGATCGCTGGGCTCGTTCACGCCGCCGACGCCGTTGACGGCGACCTCGGTACCGCAGGGGACGACGTGCGTAGTGAGGTTCTTGTGCCCTTTGCTGAGCTGGTCATGGTCGTGATTGCCGCAACCGAATGCGGCGAGCAAGGCGAGGCCGAGGAGCAATCGCTTCATTCTCTCCCTCCGTTTGTTAGGAGAGTAGCGAGGTCGGAGGTTCCCTACCAGTATCTCGTTGGTCGCTGGTCGCTGATCGCTGATCGCAACCCCGCAACCAAGCCTCGTAACCTCGTACCCTCGCCCTTCGGCGCGGCGCTTGCTACATTCCGTTGCGAACGATAGCGTTACGGTCCTCGCGAATGACGACGCAGCAGAACGAGCCCACCCTCCTCTCCGACTGGGACTATCACCTCTTCAACGAGGGGAGTCATCACAAGCTGTGGGAGAAGCTCGGGGTGCACCCGGCCGAGGGGGGGACGATCTTCGGAGTGTGGGCGCCGAACGCGGAGCGTGTGAGCGTCGTCGGCGATTTCAACGGCTGGAACCGCAGCGCGCATCCGCTGGTCTCGCGCGGGGAGAACGGCATCTGGGAAGGGTTCATCCCGCACGTTGGAAAAGGGGCGAAGTACAAGTACTTCATCGCCTCGAAGCACGGTGGGTACACCGTGGAGAAGGCCGATCCGTTCGGGGTGCATCACGAAGTGCCGCCGGCCAGGGCCTCGGTCATCTGGGATCTGCAGTACGAGTGGCAGGACGGCGAGTGGATGCGGACGCGGGCGCGGCACAACAGCTTCGCCGCGCCGATGTCGATCTACGAAGTGCACCTCGGATCGTGGCGCCGCGGCGAGGGCAACCGCATGCTCGGCTACCGCGAGCTGGCCCCGATGCTCGCCGAGTATGTGAAGACCATGAACTTCACGCACGTGGAGCTGCTGCCGGTCATGGAGCATCCGTTCTATGGCTCGTGGGGCTACCAGTGCACCGGCTTCTTCGCGCCGACCAGCCGCTACGGCACGCCCCAGGACTTCATGTACCTCGTGGACATGTTGCACCAGCACGGCATCGGCGTGATCCTGGACTGGGTGCCGTCGCACTTCCCGACGGACGAGCACGGGCTGTCCTACTTCGACGGCACCCACCTCTTCGAGCATGCCGACCCGCGCAAGGGCTTTCACCCGGACTGGAACTCGCTCATCTTCAACTACGGCCGCAACGAGGTGCGCTCGTTCCTCCTCAGCAACGCGCTCTACTGGCTGGACGTCTATCACGCCGACGGCCTGCGCGTGGACGCGGTGGCGTCGATGCTCTACCTCGACTACTCGCGGGAGCACGGCCAGTGGATCCCGAACGAGTTCGGCGGCCGGGAGAACATCGAAGCCATCAGCTTCTTCCGCCGGCTGAACGAGGACGTCTACAAGGTCCATCCCGACGTGCAGGTCATCGCCGAGGAGTCGACGGCATGGCCGATGGTGTCGAGGCCGACGTACATCGGCGGCCTCGGTTTCGGGATGAAGTGGGACATGGGGTGGATGCACGACACGCTGCGCTACTTCGGCTACGACCCCATCCACCGCCGCTTCCACCACAACGACATCACCTTCCGGATGATGTACGCCTTCACGGAGAACTTCGTGCTGCCGCTCTCGCACGACGAGGTGGTGCACCTGAAAGGCTCGCTCATCGCCAAGATGCCGGGCGACGGCTGGCAGCGCTTCGCCAACCTGCGGCTGCTCTTCGGCTACATGCATGCCCAGCCGGCCAAGAAGCTGCTCTTCATGGGGGGCGAGTTCGGCCAGGGGCGGGAGTGGAACCACGATCAGTCGCTGGACTGGCACCAGCTCGAGATCGCCTGGCACGAGAGCCTGCGCCGCTGGGTGGAGGACCTGAACAAGTTCTACCGCGCGATGCCGGCGATGCACGAGCTCGATTTCCATCCGGACGGCTTCGAGTGGATCGACTGCTGCGACAGCGAGAACAGCGTCGTCTCGCTCCTCCGCCGCTCGTCGTCGAAGCCCGACGAGCTGGTGGTGGCCGTGCTGAACTTCACCCCCGTGCCGCGCTACAACTACCAGGTCGGCTTCCCCCGCGGCGGCCACTGGCGCGAGGTGCTGAACAGCGATGCGCACCTCTACGGCGGCAGCGGCCAGGGGAACATGGGCGGCGTCGATGCCATGCCCGTGCCCCTTCACGCCCGGAAGTACTCCGCGGCGCTGACGCTGCCGCCGCTGTCGGCGCTGTTCTTCGTGCACGACAAGGACGCGGACGATGCGAACGAGGCCGAGGAAGAAGCTGCAGGTGGTGACGTCGCCGGCTGAGGCGCGCGGCGGAGCTCGAACGCGGCAGACACCAGGGTGAGGAGCTTCTTCTTGCCGTTTGGGCTCGACATTTGCGTCGGCGGTGGAAGACGTGTCTGATCGGACAATGACCGGCCCGCAGCTCGGTGCCATCGCCCTGCCCGGCGGCCGCTGCGCGTTCTGCGTGTGGGCGCCGTACGTCGAGCGGATCGACCTGCACCTCGTCGCGCCGTCGAAGCGCTGCCTGCCGATGCGGAAGACGAGCGGCGGCTATCATGAGCTGGTCGTCGAAGACGTCGCACCCGGAACGCAGTACCTTTTTGGTGTCGGCACGGAACTGCGGCCGGACCCGGCCTCGCGCCTGCAGCCGCACGGTGTGCACGGCCCGAGCGAAGTGGTCGGGCGGGAGTTCGCCTGGCACGACGACGGCTGGCGCGGTGTGGCGCTGGAGGACTACGTGGTCTACGAGCTGCACGCCGGCACGTTCACGCCGGCAGGGACGTTCGATGCGGCCATCGACCGCCTCGACGGGCTGCGCGAGCTCGGCATCACCGCCGTCGAGCTGATGCCCATCGGCCAGTTCCCGGGCACCCGCAACTGGGGCTATGACGGCGTCTACGCAGGTGCCGTGCAGGTGTCGTACGGCGGTCCGGCGGCGTTCAAGCGCTTCGTCGACGCCGCGCACGTTCGCGGCCTGGCCGTGGTCCTCGACGTGGTCTACAACCACCTCGGTCCCGAGGGGAACTATCTGTCCGCGTTCGGCCCGTACTTCACCGACCGTTACCGGACGCCGTGGGGGCAGGCCCTCAACTTCGACGGCCCGCAGAGCGATCCCGTGCGCTGGCTCTTCATCCACAACGCCCTGCAGTGGGTCGACGAGTTCCACGTGGACGCACTGCGCGTCGATGCCGTTCACGCCATCGCCGACCGATCGGCCGAGCCGTTCCTGCAGGACCTGACCACCGCCGTCCGGGCGCGCGGCGCGGAGCTGGGCCGGCGGGTCTACGCGATTGCCGAGAGCGACCTCAACGACCCGCGCGTCATCACGCCGAAGGACGATTACGGCCTCGGCTTCGACGCGCAGTGGACCGACGACTTCCATCACGCGCTGCATACGATCCTGACCGGCGAGAGCGACGGCTACTACGAAGGCTTCGGCCGCACGAGCGACCTGGCCCGGGTGCTGGCCGGCGGCTACCTCTGGACCGGACAGTTCTCGACCTACCGCGGCCGCAAGTACGGCGCCCCGCTGAAGACGAAGAACGGCGCGCAGTTCGTGGTCTTCGCCCAGAACCACGATCAGACCGGCAACCGCATGCGCGGCGAGCGGCTGTCGACGCTCGTCTCATACGAGGCGCTGCGGCTCATCGCCGCGGCGGTGGTCCTCTCCCCGTTTCTTCCCATGCTCTTCATGGGGGAGGAGTACGGCGAGACGGCACCCTTCCAGTACTTCACCTCCCACTCCGATCCAGAGCTCATCGAGGCTGTGCGCAAGGGACGTCAGGAGGAGTTCGACGACTTCCGGTGGGAAGGGGAGATCCCCGACCCGCACGACGAGGAGACGTTCGCGAGCTCGAAACTGAACTGGTCGCTGCTCGAACATCCGGAGCACGCCTCGCTGCGGCGTCTCTATAGGGAACTGCTGCGCCTCCGGCGCGAGACGCCGTCGCTGCGCGCGCTGGACCTCGCGGCCGTGGAGGCGATCGCCGACGACGAGCGCCGCACGCTCATCGTCCGCCGCGGCGACGTCCTCACCGCGTTCAACTTCAGCGATCGCACGCAGAAGGCGGGCCTGCCGTGGCACTCGGCATGGACGGCGATGTTTGACACGGGAGCGAAGCTCGACGGACAGACGCTGACCTTGCCGCCGGTGAGTTTCGCCGTGTTTCGCGAAGCGGCGCCGGCACCGGCTTGACAAGGCCTTTCTGCGCAAGCTGGCGGGCCAGTTGACTGATTCATCGGAACGAAAGCTCGGCGGCACGACCAGATTGATCATCTGGGAGCGGATCACGCTGGGAGACATCCTGTTCGAAGGCAAGGGCATGCAGGTAACCGACGACCTCTTCTCCGTCGCCGGGCGGGCCAATTGGATTCTTCGCATGACCACACGCCACAAGTTCGGCTACGTCAGACCCCACCAAAAAGCCGCGGAGCTGAAGGCGCTCCGGGACCGTTGGCAGAAGTGGCTGGACGGCGAGGCGATTGCCGACGTGCCCGACTCCTTTCCAACCACGGACAAGGGCCTCGAAGAGTTTCGAAGTCCGGAAGCGCTGGAAGCGCTGATCGTCTCGCTGCGGCCGAGCGATGCCAAGGCCGGTGTCACGAAAGCCTGCCTGGCCTCGCTCTACCACCTCGATGAGCTACCGGCCGATCCGGCCAATCCAGCGATGCTCTGCAGCCCCGATACGTACACGACCGGATATCTCGCGGTCCTTACGGACGTCGAAGGACCGCACGATGCGGCGTGGTGGGCGATGTGGTGGTCGAGCCAGCGCGGCAAACTCACCTGGGACGAAAAAGCCGGGAAGTTCCGCACGGCCCACTGATTGGACCCGAGCCCGATCCGATTCGGAGCTGCGCGAAGAGGCTAGCGACCGACTACGATTCTGCCGTTTTCCCGTGTTGAGTACGCTTCCTGCACTACCGGGTGGCGATGTATCGAGTACCACGCGCCACGTACCGTCTCCAGTTCAATGCCGGCTTCACTTTCCGCGACGCGGCGGCGGTCGTGCCGTACCTTGCCGGGCTCGGCATCAGCGACGTGTACGCGTCGCCGATCCTCCGCGCCCGGAAGGGGAGCTCGCATGGTTACGACGTCGTCGATGCGGCAGAGTTGAACCCTGAGCTCGGAACCGAGGACGATTTCAACGACCTGTACGAGACCTTGCGCGATCACGGCCTCGGTCTGCTCCTGGACGTCGTGCCGAATCACATGGCGGCCAGCGAGGAGAACGCCTGGTGGATGAGCGTCCTCGAGAACGGGCCGCACTCGCGGTTCCTCCATTACTTCGACATCGCCTGGAGCCCGGTCACGACGCACGGGCAGACGGTGGAGAAGCTCCTACTGCCGGTTCTCGGCCGGCCGTACGGCGAGGCGCTGGAGGCGCAGGAGATTCAGCTCGGCTTCGACGCTGACGGCTTCTTCTTCCGCTATTACGAGAAGCGGCTGCCGCTCGCGCCGCAGACGTACGTGCACATCCTCCGTGACTGCGTCGACGCGCTGCCGCGGGAGGGCGTGGCCGTCGAGCTGCGCGAGCTCGTGGCGGCAGGCCAGGACGTGCCGAACAGCCGTTTCCTCAAGGAGACGCTCTGGCGCATCTACGGACCGGCCGAGGACTTCCGGCGGACGCTCGACGCCGCCATCGTGCGCCTCAACGGGGATCGCGGGGACCCCGACAGTTTCAACGCCCTCGACGCGCTGCTCGACGCGCAGTGGTACCGCCTCGCGTACTGGCGGATGGCCAGCGAGAAGATCAACTACAGGCGCTTCTTCGACGTGACGGACCTGGTGGGCGTGCGCGTGGAGAATCCCGAGGTCTTCGAAGCGCGCAACCGCCGGACGCTCGACCTGGTCGCGGAAGGGAAAGTGACCGGATTGCGCATCGATCACATCGACGGCCTGCACGATCCGATCGGGCACATGCGCAAGCTGCAGTTGCGGCTCGGCGAGCCGTTCTACGTCGTGGTCGAGAAGATCCTCACGCACGGCGAGCCGCTGCCGCGCGGCTTTCCCGTTGCCGGCACGACCGGCTATGACTTCTCTGACGCCGTCAACGTTCTCTTCGTCGACGCAGGTGGATTGCAGCGGCTCGACGCGTTCTACCGGCGGTTCACGGGCGTCACGGAGTCGTTCGCGGACATCTGCTACGCGCGCAGGAAGCAGGTCATCAACGAGCTCTTCGCCGGCGAGATGCGCGCGCTGGGCAAGCAGCTCTCCGCGCTGGCGCTGGCCGATCGCAATGCCCGCGACTTCGCGCCGAGCGACCTCCTGGCGGCGTTGACGGAGATCACGGCCTGCCTGCGGGTGTACCGGACTTACGTGCGGGACGGCCAGATTGCGGAAGCGGACCGGCGGACGCTGATCGCGGCGGCAACCGAGGCGCGCGGGCGGGCCGGAGCGGCGCTCGACGGCCGGCTGCTCGCCTTCCTGGAGCGGGTGCTGCTGCTCGATCCGCCGTCATACGCGGCGGGAGAGCTGGAGAAGCGGCGGGCCTTCGTCCTGCGCTGGCAGCAATTCACGGGGCGGGTCATGGCCAAGGGGGTCGAAGACACGGCGCTCTACAGTTACAACCGGCTGGTCTCGCTCAACGAGGTCGGCGGCGAGCCGGGCCGGAGCGCTTTCGACGGCCTCGGTGAATTCCATGCGCACAACGCCGCGACCGCCGATGCGTGGCCGCACACGCTCAATGCCACGGCGACGCACGACACGAAGCGGAGCGAGGACGTCCGGGCAAGGCTCGACGTCCTGTCCGAGATCCCGGCGCTGTGGGAGCGCGAGGTGCGTCACTGGTCGAAGCTCAACGCCCCGTTGCGCTCGGACGGAATCCCACATCCGAACGAAGAGCTGCTCATCTACCAGACGCTCGTGGGAATGTGGCCGCTGGATGAAGCCGGGCGCGACTCGGTTCCGGGGCGGCTGAGGCAGTATCTCGAGAAGGCGGCGCGGGAAGCGAAGACACAGACGTCGTGGCTGGCCCCGAATGCCGCATACGAAGAGGCAATGCTCCGCTTCGCGGACGCAATCCTGCGGAACGGGCCGTTCCTCGATGTCTTCCTCACGTTTCAGCGCCGCATCGCGTTCTACGGCTTTCTCAACGCCCTCGCCCAGGTCGTGCTCAAGGCGACTTCTCCCGGCGTGCCCGACTTCTACCAGGGGACGGAGCTGTGGGATTTCAGCCTCGTCGATCCCGACAACCGCCGGCCGGTCGATTTCAGCCAGCGCGCGGCGCTGCTCGACACGCCTGGTCATCCAGCGGCGCTCCTCCGCAAGTGGCAGGACGGGCGGATCAAGCTCTTCGTAACGCAGAAGACGCTCGCGCTGCGCGCGGCGCATCCCGATCTCTTTCGCGACGGCGTCTACTTGCCGATCGACGCAGGGGAGTCTGTGGTCGCGTTCATGAGGACAATGGATCAGAGCCGGTCGCCGGTGACTGGTGGCGAGTCCCCGGTCCCTGACTCTGCTCTTCGGTACCCGGTACCCGGTACGTCGGCCGGCGAGGCGGTGCTCGTCATCGTGCCGCGCTTCTTCACGCGGCTCGTGCGGCTGGGCGAGTACCCGGTGGGCGACCGAGTGTGGAAGTCTGCGAAGCCGCTCGCGAACCCGGGAGGGCGGTGGCGGAACATCTACACGGAGGAGATCGTGGAAGGGCAGATGCTGGAGCTCAGACACGTATTCGCGTCGTTTCCGATGGCGGTACTACAACGGGCGTAGACTTTTGTTATGACTGCTCAGACCGAGGCCAGAATCACCTGGGAAGATCTGGAGCGCCTGCCACCGGACGGCATGCGCCACGAGATCATCCGAGGTGAGCACGTTATGAACGCAGCGCCCAATCTCTTTCATCAGGATGTGTCTCGCAATCTCGAGATCATCCTCACACTGTTCGTGAAACGGGAAAAGCTTGGGAAAGTCTATGACTCTCCCGTGAACGTACTCTTTCCGGACGGAACGATGGTCGACCCCGATGTTGTATTCGTGAGCACAGAACGTCGATCCGTTCTGAAATCGAAGCGAATCGAAGGTGCGCCCGACCTCATGGTGGAAGTTCTTTCGGAATCGACTCGGCAATCTGACGAGGTCGAGAAGCTAGCCCTTTACGAAGAGTTCGGCGTAGCCGAGTACTGGATTATCGACCCGATCCCTCGATCGGTGAAGATCTACCGGCGCGACTCCACTGGAGTGTTCGCTCACCCGCTGTTGATCACGGCCGCGAATGACAAGACGCTGACCACTCCGCTCCTTCCCGGTCTTACCATTGACCTCGCGGAAGTCTTCGAGGAGTAGAGTTTTGACCATGTCTGTCGCCGCCTCGACGAAGATCACCTGGGACGATCTCCTCAAGATCCCGGAGGACAACGGCCGCGGGAGATCATCGATGGTGAGTTGATCTTGAGTCCGTCGCCGCTAGCCGCGCATCAGCGAGTGCTTCTGAACCTCGCCAGGCTCATTGGGAACTTCCTGGAATCGAATTCACTCGGCGAGTCATTCAGTGCCCCCCTCGATACGATCCTGGCGCAGGATCAGGTGCTGCAGCCCGATCTGCTCTACGTCAGCAACGAGCGCGCGTCGATCGTCGATCGCTGGGTGTTCGGAGCCCCCGACCTCGCGGTGGAGATCATGTCCGACACCTCCCGCCGTCGTGACGAGGTCCGGCAAGCGCGAGCTCTACGAGCAGTTCGGCGTTGCGGAGATTGGATTGTCGATCCGGAGGCCGATCACGTGACGGTCTATCGCCTGTCGAACGGCCGCTACAGCGACGGGATCGTCGTCCGCGAGACGCTCACGACGCCGCTGCTTCCGGGGCTCGAGATCGACCTCGCCAGAGTATTCGCGCCGCGATGACCGGCAGCCACACCCACTTCACCTCACTCCACAGCACATGTGCGTCCAACCTCCCGATAGGGGAGACGACGATGGGCCGCCACGGCGCGAAGTAGCGGTGGTTCGTCAGCGGCCAGAGGAGGGCCACGCCGCGCCCGCCGTTGGTGAAGGCGTCGAGCAGCGGGTGGGAGAGGGCGCAGGCGAAGACGAACCCGAACGTACGCGCGTCCCGCCGCGTGACAAGCGTGAGCAGCGCCGCGGTCACGAGCGCTAAGGCGATCGAGTGGGTGAAGCCGCGGTGCCCGTAGGGAGAGCCGTAGGGGATGCCGAGGCGGAAGCTGAGGGCGTCGAGATCGGGAAGGGTCGACGCGGCGGCGGCAGCGATCGTCACGCGCAGCGGCGTATCGCGCGGGCGCAGGAGGGCCACGGCGGGATGTGAGATGATCGTCGGCAATCCGCGTCCATGGTAACGCCCGGTCCTCTGCAGAAGGCCGTCTTCGTCGTCAGTGCACTGCTTGCGGTCGTCTGCATCGCCTTCGCCGCCGGCGCGCGCGCGGCGCTGCCGCTGCACGCAGCCATGCTGGCCGGCCTCGTTCTCGTGGCCGTTTTCGCGCGGCGCCATCCCCTCGTTCTCTCGCTCGCCCTGATCGTCATCCTGATGACGCTCTACCAGTCGATCGCCGAGCCGGCCTTCGTGCTGATGGGTCATCCGTTCGACGCCGCGCTCGCGACCATCGACCGCGCATGGTTCCTCGGTCGTGATCCCGCCCTGCTCGCCGCTCCCTTCGCGTATGGCGCGATGCTCGAAGTCTTCTCGTTCGTCTACGGCATCTTCATCCCGTACCTCTGGCTCTCGATCGTTCTCGGCTGTTTCGGGCGCCCGGCGGCGGAGCGCGACGTCTTCGTTTTCGGCCTGGCCGTCACCTATGCCCTGGCGTACCTCGGCTACCTCTTCGTGCCGTCGCGCGGGCCGGTGGAGTACTACGCGTTCGCTGCCCCTCTGCACGGCGGCCGCTTTCATGAGCTGGTGCTGCACTCGGTCGCCGCGACGGGTGGCAACCACGGCGCGTTTCCCAGCCTGCACGTCGGCGCCTCGGCCTACCTCTGCACGTTCGACCTGCGCCGCAATCCGCTGCGCGGGCTGACCTATCTGCCCCTCGTCATGCTGATCGCCGTCTCGACCGTCCTGCTGCGCTACCACTACGTCATCGACATCGTGACCGGCCTGGCCATCGCTTTACTGGCGCTGGCGATCGTATGGAGGCCGGAGCCCGCCCGCCGACCGGCGCGAACGTTTCTCGGACAGAACCTCCTGGCGCTGCTGGCCCGCGCCGGGGTGCGGCTCTTCTTCGATCACGTCGAGATC
>CAZYTO010000075.1:0-20460 GCA_964650405.1 uncultured Thermoanaerobaculia bacterium
AATTGCCGTGGATGAGCCGGGCTACCATCTCCTTGCCCGTGCCGGACTCGCCGCGGATGATCACATTGGCCTGCGAGTCAGCCACGCGGGCCACGAGGTCGATGACCCGCTGCATCTTCGGCGAATCGCCCACCATGAGCCGGTCGCTGTACTCGCGCAGCATGCGCTGCTTGAGGTTGCGGTTCTCGTCCTCCAGCGACTCGCGGATGACGGTCAGGCGGTGGTAGTTGCGGGTGTTGTCGATGGCCGCCGCGCCGATGGAGGCGAGTGACTCTAGGAAGCGGAGGTCGTCCTCCACGAAACTGCCGCTCTTGGCGCCGCGCTCTTCCTTGCCGCCCACGCCGAGGATGCCCACCACGGCGTCGCCGGCAATCATCGGCGCCAGGAGCAGATCGCTCCCCGCCCCGCCCAGGAACTTCGGGACCGTGACTGACTGGGGCTCGCGTGAGGAGAGGACGTGCTTGACGGGGGACTCCGCTAACAGCGCAGCGGGCGGCGTGGGCGGCTCGATCCCGAAGGTGAAGAGGTGCTGGACGTTGAGCTTCTCGTCGATCGACACCACGAAGCCCAGCGTGGCGTCGAGCACCGCCACGGCCCGGTGCATCAGCTCCTCAAGCAGCTCGTCCTCCGGCCGCAGCGTATTCAGCGCACGCCCGACGTCGTAGAGCGCTTCCAGTTGGAGCAGCTTGCGGCGAAGCTCGAAGTTGCCTTGAGGCATGAGGAAAGTGCCGGGTTCCGAGTGCCGAGTTCCGAGTGATCGTCTCAACTCGGCACTCGGCACTCAGCACCCGGCACTGCTACTCCTTTCTTTTCTACTCGGCACTCGGCACTCGGCACTCAGCACTGCTACTCCTTTCCCGTCGCCCTCCGGCATTCGCCGAGGAGGTAATCGCAGTTCCACGTTGCATAGAACGCCGGGTCGAGCTCATGAATTCGGATGAACAGTGCCGAGGCTTCATCGAAGCGGCCGGTCTTCATTGCGGTGCGGGCCAGGAAGTAGATGGCGTGCAGGGTTTGCGGCACGGCATCGTTCTTCTCGACGATGGCCCGGAATCCGGCCTCGGCGTCGGCGAAGCGGCGTTGCTGATAGGCGCAGAGGGCCTTGCCGTAGTCGTCCGTCACGCCGCAGGTCGTCGGCGGCGCAGCGTGAGCGGCAGCGGCCGTGGCAGCCAGGAATGCGAGAATGAGCGCCCGCATGGACGGAGTGTACACGCTCGGCATTCTCGGCGGCGGCCGCGCCGCCTGGGCGTTCGGCGCGACTTGGCGCCGCCTCGGCTGGCCGATCGACGGCGTCTGGCTCCGCCCCGAATCCACCAGCAGGCTGCCGGAGCTGCTCGACGCGCCGCGGAAGGAGATCGATGCGCTCGACGCCGATCTCCTGCTGATCGGCGTCTCGGACAGAGCGGTAGAGGAGGTTGTAAGAAAGGCGAAGGGCGAAGGGCGAAGGCAGAAGGATGCGACTACCTCTTCGCCCCTCGCCCTTCGCCCTTCGCCCATCCCGCTCCCGCCCTTGGTCTTTCACGCTTCCGGCGCCCTTCCTGCTCCCGCGGGCGGCTTCTCCCTCCATCCGCTGAAGTCCCTCCCGCCCGTGGGAGAGCCGTCGGACCTGCGGGACAGCCTGCTCGTCTTCCAGGGCGAGCATCGGCACATCGCAAAGCACATCGCCGATGCCTGCGGCGCGCGCTTCGCCGAGATCGGAGCCGAAGACAAAGTGCGCTATCACGCCGGCGCGGTCTTCGGCTCGAACTACATGGCGGTGCTTCTGGACATTGCCGAAGAGCTCGCCGGCATCGACGGTGCGCGGGAGGATCTGGCCAACCTCGCGCACTCCGCGGTCGAGAACTGGCGCGCACATACGGACGCCGCGCGCTTCACCGGACCGGCCGCGCGGGGGGATGCGGAAGTCATCGAACGTCACCTGGCCGCACTGGCCGGCCGGCCGGAACTTGCGGAAATCTACAGACTTCTCGCCGCGCGCATCCTTGCGACCCGAAAGTAGTGGGTGCTACGATCGAACCCCTTTCGGAGCCCGCATGGTCTTCTTCAACTACGCGACAATGCAAATGGCCGCGAAGATCGTTTATTACGGTCCGGGCCTCTGCGGGAAGACCACCAACCTCCACCATATCTACGCCAAGACGTCCCCGCAGTCGCGCGGAGAGATGGTCAGCCTGGAAACGGAGACCGACCGGACGCTGTTTTTCGACCTCCTCCCCATCGACGTCGGCGTGATCGGCGGCTTCAAGACCCGCCTCCAGCTCTACACGATCCCCGGCCAGGTCTTCTACAACACGACCCGGAAACTCGTCCTCAAGGGCGTGGACGGGATCGTCTTCGTGGCCGACTCGCAGAAGGCGATGCTCGACGCGAACCTGGAGAGCTTCAAGAACCTCCGTGAGAACCTCGGCGAGATCGGTCTTTCCGTCGAAGAGATCCCGCTCGTGATGCAGCTCAACAAGCGCGACCTGCCGAACGTCGCCGACCCGGCCACCATCATGGGCGTGCTCGATCCTGAGGCGCGCTACGAATCGACCGAGGCCGTCGCTTCGAAGGGTGACGGCGTCTTCGAGACGCTCAAGCTCATCTCCAAGCTCACCCTCCGTCAGCTCCGCCGCCGCATGACGGGCGAAGAGCCGGCCAAGGCCTCGCCGAGAAGCTCGGCCACCTTCCGCGTGCAGAGCAACGACGCGGCGCCGCAGGCCCAGGCAGCGAAGAAGGTGAACACGGCGCCCATTCCCGCCATGCGAGACACGCCGCCCGGGCCGCCCACCTTCGTGTCGCCCGCACCTGCCGCCTCCGTGGTCACGCCCATCATCGACGAGCCGATCGAGGAACTGGCCACGTCGGAGATCGTCGGGGAGGCGCCTGCCACGCCGGCCTTCGACCCGATGCTCGCCAGGACCGCGGCCGCGCTCCCGCAGCACATCATCGCCGACGCGCCCATCGCCGACTTCACCACCGCGCTCGAGCCGCCGGAGACGAGCGCCGCCCCCGAAACCGCCGCCCGGCCGCCGCAGCCGGTCGCCGCCACCGCTGCAGCCGCCTCCGTCCCCGAGCCGGAGATCGACTTCAGCCAGACCGAAAAGCCGGCCAGGACCGCCCCGGACGTCAAGCACGTCAAGGTGCGCTCCTCCGTCGACGTCATGGCCGAGCTGGAATCGCTGCGCAAGAAGGCCACTCAGACCACGGCCAAGCCCCTGAAGAAGGAAGACCCTATCGCCGACATGCTGGCGGCGACCAAACCGAAGCGCGACGTCCACAAGTCCCTCCACATGGCCGTCGCCCCCGAAGTCCTTCCCAAGGCCCGGCGCGTACGCGTTGCGGTGTCCTTCGAGAGCGACGCCGGCGTGCTCCAGACGCAGGACCAGGTCATCGAGCTCGGAGACGCCTCGGACGTCGGAACGCTGTCGGTCAATCTGAAGCTCGAGCCGTAGCTCGTTGGCCGTTCTCCGTTGTCCGTTGGATCTCGAGTCCGGCAGTGGAAGCCGCCGGTGGGAAGGATCGTCGCGGCCACGACGAGATGCTTCCGAAGGCCCGGCGCCTACGCGTTGCGGTATCCTTTGAGAGCGACGCCGGCGTGCCCCGGGCGCTGGACCGGATCATCGAGCTCGGAGACGCGTCGGACGTTGGAACGCTGTCGGTCAATTCTCGAGCTCGAGCCGTAACGGGGGTGGTCGTGGACTTTATCCTGAGCGAGGGCGGTCGGACCGGGTGGGAGCGAAGGATCAGAACGCGGCATATCCCGCGCCACGCTACGAAACCACTCCTTGCCGTGCCACGCTTGGATCCTTCGCTCCCGCCCGGCTGCCCACCCTCGATTCCAGGAAACTCTCTGTGTTTAAGAGGCCCTGACGAGCTGAAAAGCATCTCACGCGGAGGCGCGGAGGACGCCGAGGGAGAACCCAAACCTCCGCGATCTCCGCGTCTCCGCGTGACCGTCTCCTCGTCGATCGTTTCTTCTTTCAGGCACTGCGCCACCAGCGCTGTGCTCAGGCTGACGATCAACCGCGCAACGCTGCTCTTCCTGCTGACTCTCTCTGCCGCCGGCTGTGCGAGCACAGTCCCGGCGCCTGCACCGGCGCCGCTTCCTTCGGCTCCCCAGGCAACTGTTGCGCCCTCGGTCCCCGCACTCAGCACTCGGGACTCCCTGGCCGAGTACAAGAAAGCGCTCGAAGACTCCTACGCGCAGATCGTTGCCCGCGAGAACAAGCCGGTGAATGCACCGCGCGTGGACGTCGAGGCGGCGGCGTCCATCCCCATTCCCCAACACCGCACCATCGACGGCGCCCTCAATTACTTCTCCACCGACCTCAGGGCCGACATCCAGACCTCGCTGCTCCGGTCGGCGAAGTACAAGCCGCTCATCGACAAGGTGCTCGACGAGAACAAGCTGCCGCGCGGCCTGGCCTACCTGCCGGTCATCGAGAGCGCGTACATGCCCACGCTCACCTCGCGGGCCGGCGCGCACGGCATCTGGCAGTTCATGCCCGACACGGCGCGCGAGTACGGCCTGCGCGTCGACTGGTGGGTGGACGAGCGCGCCGACCCGGAGCGTTCCACGCGCGCGGCCGTGACGTACCTTCGCGATCTCTACCGCCAGTTCAACGACTGGCCGCTCACCCTCGCCGCCTACAACTGCGGACCGGGGCGCGTGCGGCACGCGATGAACGAGAACAAGCTCTCCTCGTTCTGGGACCTGCTGGAGAGCGCCGCCGTACCCAAGGAGACTCGCGGCTACGTCCCCACGTTCTTCGCCACCCTGATCATCGCCTCCGACCCCGCCACGTACGGCTTCAAGCTGGGCGTGGAGGATAAGCAATCGGCCTGTACCTTCGTCGCGGACAACGAAGGCTGTGCGACCTCCACGAAGCGCGTCGAAGTATTGGGCCCGCTGGCCCTGAAGACGATCGCCGACGCCGCCAGCCTCGACGAGGCCGTCCTGCGGGAGCTCAACCCGGCCCTGCGGCATGGCATCGTGCCGCCGGGGCGGGCGGCGGTACGGGTGCCCTCCCGCGCCGCGGAAACGATCGCGGACCGGGCCACGACCCTCAAGAACGAAGACGCCAACGTCACCGTCTGCTCGTATACCCTGCGCCGCGGCGACACGCTCAAGAAGCTGGCCAGGACCATCGGCACGACCACCGACACGCTCGAGGCCATGAACAACCTCCGCTCCTCGAAACTCGGCCGCGGCGCCACGATCTACCTTCCCGTCCGCGCCCATGAGCTGTCGTCGATCCTGGCCCATGCCCATGACGACGTCTTCTACGCCGTCCGCAAGGGCGACACGCTCTCCTCCATCGCCAGGAAGTACAAACTGACCGTGGCCGAGCTGCGCGACCTCAACCAGCTCGACCGCGAGCACCGCCTCCACCCCGGGGAGAAGCTGCGCGTGGCCGGCCCGCATGCCGTCACCGCAGGCGGCATGTGATCGCCCTGCACCCGTACCACAACGACTTCACGGCGGCGATGTATGAAGCGGCGCGGGAGTCGATCGACTCCGTCGGGCCGTGGATGCCCTGGCTGAGCGAGGACTACTCCATGGAAGGGGCGGCGGCGTGGTCGGAGCGCCAGCAGCTCAATTTCGACGAGGGAAGCCGGTACGAGTTCATGATCCTCGACCCCTCGGAACGCTACCTCGGCGCCATCGGCCTGAACCAGATCGACGTGGCCAACCCGCGGGCGAACCTCGGGTACTGGGTGCGCACCAGCGCCCAGAACCGCGGCGTGGCCACCGCCGCCACGAGCCTCATCGTGGACTGGGCCTTTTCGAACACGCCGCTCGTGCGGCTCGAAGTCGTCGTCTCCGTGGAGAACGCGGCCAGCCTGCGCGTGGCCGAGAAGGCAGGCGCCGTGCGCGAAGGCATCCTGCGCAGCCGCCTCCTGCTCCACGGGCGGATGCATGACGCGGTCATGTTCTCTTTCGTGCGCGGGCAATAGAATCACCGGCATGCGCCGCGCTGCCGTGCTCGCCGTCCTGGCCGTTCTCCTTTTTCTCGCCGCCTCCGCCGGCGCCCGCGTCACGCGCGTCGAGGTTACGTCACGCAAAGACGTGTGGAACGGGCGCTACGAGCTCCTCATCGGACGCGTCTTCTTCGCCGTCGACCCGGCCAATACGCACAACACGGCCGTCGTCGATCTCGACAAGGCCCCGCGCAACGCGAAAGGTGAGGTCGAGTTCTCCGGAGACCTGCGCGTGCTCCGCCCGAAGGCGGGCGGCAACGACGCGCTGTTTTTCGAGGTCTCCAATCGCGGAGGCAACACGATGCTGCGCATGGTCGACGGCAATCCCGAGCCCCGCGACTCGTTCCTCGTCTCGCGCGGCTACACCATAGCCTGGATCGGCTGGCAGTTCGACGCCCGGCCCGGTCCCGATCGCGTCCGGCTCGACGCACCCATCGCCGCCGGTGTCCGCGGCAAGGTGCGGTCGGATTTCGTGGTCAATGCGAAGCGTGAGGAGTACACCGTTTCGCACATCACAGTCGGCGAAGTCGGCGGCACGGGCTATCCAGTGGAGAGCCTCGCCGCTCCCGATGCCACGTTGAGCATGCGCGAAGCGCAGAACGCCCCGCGGCGGATCATTCCTCGCACGCAGTGGCGCTTCGTCGACCCGCTCACTCTCCATCTCGACGGCGGCTTCGTCCCCGGCGAGATCTACGAAGTGATCTACCCGGCCAAAGACCCGGCCGTCGTCGGCGCCGGCCTGGTGGCCGTCCGCGACTTCATCAGCTATTGCAAGCACGACCCCGCCTCCGTGGCGCCGGTGGCGCCGGCGAAGGTCGCCTACGGTTTCGGCATCTCCCAAAGCGGCCGATTCCTGCGGCACTTCGTCTATCAGGGCTTCAACGCCGACGAGGAAGGGCGGCAGGTCTTCGACGGCCTGCTCGTCCATGTCGCCGGCGCCGGCCGCGGCAACTTCAACCACCGCTTCGCCCAGCCGTCGCGCGACGCGCAGCCCCTCACCCCCACGCAGTATCCCGTCGACGTCTTCCCCTTCACCGATCTCCCCGCCACGGACCCCGTCACGCACGTCACGGCCGGCCTGCTGGACCGGGCCACGGCCGAGCATGTCGTGCCGAAGATCTTCTACACGAACACGGAATACGAGTACTGGTCGCGCGGCGCGTCGCTCGCCCACACGACGCCGGACGGCAAGGCCGACGCCGAGATCCCGCCCACGTCGCGCATCTACTTCATCCCCGGCCTGGCGCACGTCGGCGGCGCCTGGCCGCCAACGCGCGGCGCGGCCACCGATGAGGAACGCCGCGGGACGGAACTGCGCAATCCGAACAACTACTGGAACGTGACGCACGGCCTCATCGACGCCATGGATGCCTGGGTCCGCCACGACGTCGAGCCGCCTCCCTCCCGCTTCCCGCACCTCGGCGACGGCACGCTCGTGGCGAAGAACGGCGCTCCCGTCGTGCCGTACACGCCGTACGTCATCGACTTAGGACCCGGCTTCGCGCATGGCGTCGTCAGCGAGCCGCCCCGTGTGAACGGGACGTATCCGGTCTTCGTTCCCGCCGCGGACAAAGACGGCAACGCCGGCGGCGGAGTGCGCCATCCCTTCGTCGACGCTCCCGTCGCGACGTACACCGGCTGGAATCCGCGCATCGCCGAGATCGGCTTCGGCGGCGTCCGCACGAGCTTCACCGGCTCGTACCTCCCCTGGCCCCGCGCCAAGGTGCTCGACCGGTACGCCTCTCGCACGCAATACCTCGGGCTGTTCACCGAAGCGGCCCTGAAAATGATCAGCGAACGGTTTCTCGCCGCCGACGACCTCCCTCGACTGCTGAGCGACGGCGCCGCCCGGTGGGACTACGCGACGAAGGAGTAGTGTCGGGGGCCGGGGACCGGGTACCTGGGACCTGGGACCTGGGACCCGGTACCTGGGACCTGGGATCAGCGCCAACCTGCCTTGGATCGAAGGAGCAGCGATGTCACGAGGCCACGAAGTGAAGTCGGTGCAGGAAGCATGGATGGAGGCGGAGGCGGCGAAAGAGCAGCGCAAGAAACGGAGAAAGAGCGCCGAAGAGATCGAGCAGGAGAAGAAGCGCGAATCGCTCGAACTGCAGCGCACCCGCATCGCCCGGGAGCTCGCCGAGACCAGGAGCGACGCACGCCGCACGCAACTTCGCGCCGCGCTCGCGCACCTCGATGCGGAGATCGGGAAGCTGGCTGTGCCATCCTGAGCGCGGGCGGCGGTTGGGCGGGAGCGAAGGATCAAAGCGAGGCACGGTTCGGCTGGTCGAAGAAGCGATTTCCTGCCGTGCCTCGCTTTGATCCTTCGCTCCCGCCAACCACCGCCCGCGCTCAGGATGGATTGCAAGCGAATAAGCGAATCCCGAATATCGTTTCTCCCCGCTAATCATGGCCGAGACGACCACATCGACCGACTACAAGAAGACGCTCAGCCTTCCGCAGACCACGTTTGCGATGAAGGCCAACCTGCCCCAGAACGAGCCGAAGCGGCTCGAGGCGTGGGCCGGCATCGACCTCTACGCCCGCATCCGCGAGAAGTCGGAGGGGCGGCCGAAGTTCGTCCTGCACGACGGACCTCCGTACGCCAACGGCCAGATTCACGTCGGCCACGCCCTGAACAAGATCCTCAAGGACATCGTCGTGAAGTCCAGGACCATGGCCGGCTACGACTCGCCGTACGTGCCGGGGTGGGACTGCCACGGCCTGCCCATCGAGCATGCCGTGGACAAGGAGCTCGGGGCGAAGAAGAAGGACATGACCGCGGCCGACATCCGCCGCGCCTGCCGCGACTTCGCCGCCAAGTACGTCGACCTCCAGCGCCGCGATTTCATCCGCCTCGGCGTCTTCGGCGACTGGTTCCATCCGTATGAGACCATGGCCTACGGCTACGAAGCGGAGATCGCCTACGCTTTCGGCCGCTTCGTGCAGACCGGCATCACCTACAAGGGCCTCAAGCCCGTGCACTGGTGCACGTACGACCAGTCGGCCCTGGCCGAGGCCGAGGTCGAGTATGCCGAGCACACGTCGCCGAGCGTCTACGTGCGCTTCCAGCTCGCCGAGGAATCGGTGCGCGCGCTCGACCTTCCCGTCGAGAAGCCGTGCTACGCCGTCATCTGGACGACCACGCCGTGGACGCTGCCGGCCAACCTGGCCATCGCCGTGAAGCCCGACTTCGACTACGACGTCATTGAATCCAACGACGAACACTACATCATCGCCCACGACCTCGCCGCGAGCGTCACGAAGAGCTTCGGCTGGACCGGCTGGCGCGTGGTCCGGACGCTCGAGGGAACGGCCTTCGAGCACCTGCGCTACCGTCACGCCTTCCTCCCGCGCGAGGGCGTCTTCGTCCTCGGCGATTACGTGACCGTCGACGCCGGCACCGGCCTCGTGCACACCGCGCCCGGCCACGGCGCGGACGACTTCAACACCGGCCGCCGCTATGGGCTGGAGACCTACACGCCGGTCAACCATCGCGGCCTCTTCACCGATGACGTGCCGTTGTGGGCCGGCGTGCACGTGTTCAAGGCCAATCCGCAGATCGTGGAGCTGCTCCGCGAGCGGGGCGTGCTCCTGCAAGCGGAGACCATCACCCACTCCTACCCGCACTGCTGGCGCTGCAAGAACCCGGTCATCTTCCGCGCCACGGAGCAGTGGTTCATCTCCATGGACAACCCGCTCGGCGGCTCGACGCTGCGCACCCGCGCGCTGGAGGAGATCCGCAAGGTGAAGTGGTTCCCGCAGTGGGGCCAGGAGCGCATCGCCGGCATGATCGAGAACCGCCCCGACTGGTGCATCTCCCGGCAGCGCCTGTGGGGCGTGCCCATCACCGTTCTCTACTGCGACCAGTGCAACGAGCCGGTGACCTCGCCCGCGTTCTTCGAGAAGGTGCGCGAGCATTTCCTCCGGGAAGGCGCCGACGCCTGGTACGAGCGTCCGGCCGAAGACTTCCTCGGCGCGGGACAGGCGTGCGCCAAGTGCGGCCACACCGCCTGGCGCAAGGAGAAGGACATCCTCGATGTCTGGTTCGACTCCGGCTGTTCGCACCTGGCCGTGCTGCACCCGCGCCAGGAGCTGACCTGGCCGGCGGCCATGTACATCGAAGGCCACGACCAGCACCGCGGCTGGTTCCAGTCCTCGCTGCTCGTCGGGACCGGCATCGAGGGCGCCGCGCCGTACCGCAACGTCGTCACCTGCGGCTTCATCGTCAACGAGAAGGGCGAGAAGTACTCGAAGTCCTCCGGCAACGCCCTGTCGGCGCAGGACGTCATCAAGCAGAACGGCGCCGACATCCTCCGCCTCTGGGTGACGAGCATCGACTACCGCGACGACGTGCCGTTCGGGCCGGACCTCATCGGCCGCGTAGCCGAGTCGTACCGCAAGATCCGCAACACGGCCCGGTTCCTCTTGGCCAACCTGCACGACTTCGAGCCGGAGCGCGACGCGCTGCCGTTCGATCAACTGCTCGACACGGACAAGTGGGCGCTGGCCCGCGCCGCGGACGTCTTCGCCCGCTGCCGCCGCGCCTACGACGAGTACGAGTTCCACCTCGTCTATCACCGCATCCTCGAGCTCTGCACGGTCGACCTCTCCGCCCTCTACATCGACGTGGCCAAGGACACGATCTACTGCGACGCACCCGGCTCGCGCTCCCGCCGCTCCGCGCAGACGGCCATGTACGAGATCGTCCGCGGCATCGCCGGCACGGTCGCGCCGGTGCTGTCGTTCACGGCCGACGAGATCTACGAAGCGCTGCCCGGCGCGAAGGCCGCGTCCGTCCACCTGACGGACTTCCCGGCCCTCGAGGCACCGGCCACCGACACCGCGGCCTGGGAGCGCATCCTCCGCCTCCGCGAGCTGGCCTCGGCCGTGCTGGAGCGAGCCCGCAATGCGAAGCAGATCGGCAAGGCCCTGGAAGCAGACATCACCCTGCACATGGCCGCGAAACCGGAAGCGCTCCTCGGCAGCCTGAACGTCGACCTGTCGATGATCTTCCTGACCTCGCACGTCGACTTCAAGCCCGCCGACCTCTCGTTGCCCGACTTCGTCGAGCTCGAAGACATCGGCCGCGTGGCCGTCTCCATGAGCCTCGCCCGCGGACGCAAATGCGGCCGCTGCTGGCTCTACCGCGAAGAGGTGGCGGCGGACGGCGAGCTTTGTGCACGTTGTCAAAGCGTCGTGGACGGACT
The DNA here is from genome assembly GCA_964650405.1 of uncultured Thermoanaerobaculia bacterium. Taxonomy (GTDB): domain Bacteria; phylum Acidobacteriota; class Thermoanaerobaculia; order Gp7-AA8; family Gp7-AA8; genus CAZYTO01. The sequence continues at coordinate 11,175 of CAZYTO010000075.1, forward strand.
GGCACCGGAAGAGATGCCCACCGTCTAGCGCGTGCTACAGTGATTTCCGTATTCGTTAAGGAGGATGCCTCCGTGGCAATCAAGACGAAAGTGATCCGGAAGAAGGTAACCAAGATCGCCCGAAAGACGGCGAAGGAGAGCGAGAAGGCGATGAAGAACGTCGTGAAGAAGGTGCAGAAAGCCGCTGCTCCCAGGGTGAAGCAGTTGAAGAAGGCCGCGGAGCCGAAGGTCAAGGAGCTGAAGAAGACCGCCGCCAAGGTCCAGAAGAAGGTGGGCAAGGCGGTGGAGAAGGCCGTAGCCAAGGGCGTCGAGACAGGCAAGAAGGCGCTCAAGGAAGGCCTCGAAGCCTCGTCGAAGGGCCTGGCCAAGGCCGCCAAGGCGCTCTGATTCCAGGCGGCACGCAGCGGGCGGCGGGCAGACTGCACCTCGCTCGCCGCGGAGCCGCTGCCGCTCGCTGATGCGCTACGCCGACCTTCACACCCACACCTACCATTCCGACGGTACACGCGCGCCGCGCGAGGTGATCGATCTCGCGCTGGCGCACGGCATCACCATCGTGGCCATCTCCGACCACGACAACCTCACTGCCTGGTTCGAGGTCAAGGCGTACGCCGATTCCGCCGGCGTCACGCTCGTCCCGGCCACGGAGCTGTCGTGCGGCGTCGACGGCGCGGACGGCGTGATCGACGTCCACGTCCTGGCCTACGCCTTCGATCCGTTCGACGAGCGCATCGCGGCCCGGCTGGCCGGGTTCCGCGAGGGCCGCCTCACCCGCGGCCATCGCATGGTCGACCGCCTCCGGGCCTTGGGCTACGACATCCGCCGCGACCGCGTGGACGAGCTGGCCGCCGGCGGCGCCATGGGACGGCCCCACGTGGCCCGCGCCCTCGTCGAGAAGGGCTACGTCGACAGCGTGGCCGCCGCCTTCGACACGCTCCTCGGCAAGGGAAAGCCCGCCTACGTCGACAAGGAGCGCTTCCGCATCGACGAAGCCGTCCGGCTCATTCACGATGCCGGCGGCGTGACGTCCGTCGCCCATCCCACGCTCTATCCCAATCCCGATGACCTCGTTCCCGTGCTGCTCGACGCCGGCATCGACGCCGTCGAGATCCTCCACCCCCAGGTCGATGCCGGCGCCCGCGAGCGCTTCGCCAACGTGGCCCGCTTCCGCGGCAAGTTCGTCACCGGCGGCTCCGACGACCATGGGACCGTGAAGAGGAACGAAACCCTCGGCACAGTGCGCGTCCCGGAGGGATGGATCGGGCCGATTCTGGAACGAGTGTCTTGAAAGGAGGGCGAAGGATGAAGGGCGAAGGAAGAATGGCAAATGGCGGGTGTTGAAGCTTGAATGAGGCGACTGAATCGCTTCGTTCGACAAACAACATTCACGATTCTCCTTCGCCCTTCGCCTTCGCCCCTTTATGACCGCCCTCTCCCAGATCTGGCCCGATGTGACGCACGTTGCCCGCGCCGAGGGCGTCGTCCGCATCGGCGCGGCGGACCTTGACGACGCGCACGCGGCGTTCTTCGCCGACTGGATTGCTTCGGGCCATCACGCCTCGATGGCCTACCTGGCGAAGAATCGCGCGGCGCGCCTGGAGCCGCACACGCGCTTCCCGTGGGCCAAATCGGCGATCGTGATCCTCGTGCCGTATGCCTCCGAGCGCCCGCCCGCACCGCCAGGTGCCCTGTCGCACCACATCGCCCGCTACGCCCTCGGCGACGACTATCACGACGTGCTCGACCGCATCCTGAAGCGCATCGAGGACGTCGTGAAGCCCCACGGCCGCACGTGGCGCTACGTCGATACCGGACCGCTCTCCGACCGTGCCCTCGCCGCCAACGCAGGCCTCGGCTGGATCGGCAAGAACGGCATGCTCATCGACGACGAGCTCGGCTCCTACCTCTTCATCGGGACCTTGCTGACCTCCCTGGAGAACGACCTCACCGCCGCCACCGTGGCCGACCGCTGCGGCGCCTGCACCCGCTGCATCGACGCCTGCCCAACCGACGCGATCCTTCCTAACCGCACTGTCATCAGCGAGCGCTGCATCAGCTACGCGACCATCGAGCATCGCGGCCCGCTCCCGGCGGATCTCACCCTGGCCGGCAACGTCTTCGGCTGCGACATCTGCCAGGAGGTCTGCCCCTGGAACGAGGCTCCCGCCGCCGGGCATGAAGCGTTCACGCCGCGCGAGTCGTATCGCGCCACCCCGGTCAGCGACCTCCTCCGCTTCACGCAGAGCGACTTCTCCACGCTCTTCCGTCGGAGCGCCGTCAAACGAGCGAAGCTGGAAGGCATGCGGCGAAATACCGCCGCGTTGACAGAAGACCGGGACCGAGGGACAGCAAAGGCATGACCTGCGTGAAGACCGAGATGCCCGTTGAAGGCCTACGTTGACTCGTCGGTCGTCGTTCGAAGTCCTCACCTGCTAGCCGCGCGGCAATGCGAACGCCCGCCCGATCAAGCTCGGGTCGATAGTCCGGTCGAGGTATTCCCACACCGCCAGGGCGTCGGGATGGTCGGCGATGGCAGGGGCGACCTTGCGGGTTGCCGGGTCGGCGATCACCAGGCGCGCCCGGCGGTACCAGTGCAGGGCCTCTTCCGGATTCAGGCGCAGCTCCTCGCGCACGCAGTGGATGAGGAGGAACTGCTCGGCAGGAATGCCGGAGTCCTCGATGGTCCGGTACGACGGCACGAGCTGGCGGGCCCGGGCCCGGATCACCTTCAGCTTCAGCGCCAGCGACTGCGCGTCGAGCGCGGCACGGCCTGTGTCGCAGAGCTGGCCGATGGCCAGGCGCATCAGCTCCGGCTTCTCCGCGATGAGCAGGCCGGCCCGGTAGAGTGGTTGCGGCCCGATCGACTTCACGCTGGCCCATTGCACCGTGCCGGCCACCTCCACCGTCACCGCCTTGTTCGGCACGGCGAAGCGGAGCACGCCGAGGTGCTTCGACTCCTGCCGCTCGTGTGTTTCGATCCGCGCGCCGCGCGCCGAGATGTCCTCGATCCTGACCGGTGCGTCGTTCCAGAACGCCTCCAGGGGCGGCGTCACCGCGAAGCGGTCGCTGGAGCGCATCTCCTCGATCCGCACCGTCCGCCCGGAGCTCTGCAGCGACGACAGGACGCCCTGGATCATCTCGGCGGAACCGTACGTTCGCAGCCCGGACACCCAGCGATCCTTCGCCCCGCCGTCCGGTTGCGTCCACACCACCACCGCCTCGAGAGACACCGCCTGGGCGCGCGGATCTATCGGCAGGCGCAGCGCCGACTTGCGCCCCATCTCCAGGGGCAGCCCGTGCCTGATCCGCGCCCCCTTCACCGAGATGTCGCACACCGTGACCGCCGAAGTGCCGAACTGCCCCGAGAGCGCAGGCTCGAGAAGATAGCGCTCGGTGGTACGCAGATTCTTCGCGGTCGGCTCTTGCATGGCCAATGAGGGGACGACAACCGGCAAGGTATAGCACGCTTCCGGCACACCCTGTGAGCCAGGTCACCGGGTCGCTGGTCGCTGACTCAGCACCCACACGCGGATAGACTGCGAAGTGCGATCAAGCGACCAACGACCAGCGATCAGCGATCAGCGATTAAGCGATTAAGCGATTAAGCGAATAAGCGAAATGATCATCACCTTCGACTGCTACGGCACGCTCATCGATTGGCGGAGCGGCATTCGGGACGCCTTCGCGCGTGCGGCGGCGTCCGAGGATGTGGCGGTCGATGCCGAGGCGCTGCTCGATGCCTACAACGCCTTCGAGCCGGAGGTCGAGCAGGAGCGGTATCGCAGTTACCGCGACGTGCTCACCGAGACCGCCGCGCGGGCCGCGCAGTCCCTCGGCTGGCAGCTCAGGTACGACCACGCCGCGTTTCTCGCCGAGAGCCTCCCGTCGTGGCGGCCGTTCCCCGACACCAACGCCGCTCTGGAGAGGCTCGTCGCCTCCGGGCACAGGCTGGCCATTCTCTCCAACGTTGACGACGACCTCATCGCCGCGACCCGCCGCCACTTCACCGTCGGCTTCGAGTTCGTCATCACCGCCCAGCAGGTCGGGTCGTACAAGCCCGCCCTCAATCACTTCCTTGCGGCCCGCGAGCGCGTGGCCGGGTTGGCCTGGCTGCACGCCGCCCAGAGCGACCTCCACGACATCATCCCCACCAACTCCCTCGGCGTCCCCAACGCCTGGATCAACCGCCTCGGCGAGGAGCCTCTGGAGGGCGGCAAGCCCTCCTTCGAGTACCCGGATATGGCCTCGTTTGCGGCTGCCATGGAAGATTCTTCGAAAAACATCGCTCCGGGCCGGTAGGGAAACACCGTCCGTCCGTCTCTCCTGAGTAAATAGCTTTCAGATCGAGGTGAGGGATGGACTCTCCGACTCCGATTCCGCTCGAACGAGTGCTGGCCGAGGAGTACGTGCGGTTGCATGAGGACCCATGCGATGCCGAGGCGGTGCACCTGGGGGAGACTCTCCAGGATCTCTACACGCGCATCCACGCCGACGCCAAGAACGGGAAACCGCGCACGGCGCTCTCGATCTCCGGGGGCGGGATCCGCAGCGCGACCTTCGCCCTCGGCGTCATTCAGCAACTGGCGCGCTTTCGCATCCTGGAGAAGTTCGACTACCTCTCCACCGTCTCCGGCGGGGGGTACATCGGCAGTTGGCTCTCGTCGTTCGCGCGCCGCACGAAAGGGGGCATCGAGGACGTCTCCAGGCAGCTCCGCGAGACGACCGGCGACCCCAAGGAGCCGGAGATCGAGCCCGTCCAGCACCTGCGTCACTACAGCAATTACCTGACACCGCAGCTCGGCCTCTTCTCCGGCGACACCTGGGCCCTGGTCGGCTCCTACCTGCGCAACACCACCCTCATCTGGGTGATGCTCGTGCCGCTGCTGGTCTCGCTGCTGGCGCTGCCGCGAATGGCCATCGGCACGATGCGGCGGATTCCTGATCCGTGGATCCCGGCACTCCAGGTCATCGTGGCCCTGCTGCTCCTCATCGCCATCGGCTACCTTGGACTGGCCCGGCCGGTCCACAACAAGCCGCGCCAGTCGTGGTTCTACACGAACACCGGCTTCAAAGTGCTGGCCCTGCTTCCCTTCACCCTGGCCTCGCTGGGCATCCTCTTTCTTCACCCGCACGTCGAGCAGTACGAGAGTTATGGCGCGCTCGCGTCGGTGCTTGCCCTGGCCAGCGTCCTCTCGTCCCTCATCTACATCGTCCGTTTCGCCATCGCCAACCGCACCGAGCGCCGCGAACAGCTCAAGCCCGGCGTCGACACCGGCTGGTACACCTTCAAGAAGGGCTTGCTGGAAACGCTGGCGGCGCTCATCAGCGGCGCCGGGGCGGGCGGCCTGCTCTACCTGTTCCTCGGCCAGTTTCCCGATCCTCTCAAGACCTTCGAATTCCCCGATCCTTCGCTCTGGGCCGTCTATCCTCCGTCGCTGCCGCCGCTCAATGCGGAGCTCTACATCTGCTTCGGCCTCCCCGTCATCCTGGCCACGCTCTTCGTCCAGTCCACCATCTTCGTCGGCCTGGCCAGTTGGTTCAGCGAAGACTACGACCGCGAGTGGTGGGCCCGCGCGGCGGGCTGGGTTCTCGCCGCGGCCTTCTCGTGGATCGTCTTCGCCGGCGTCACCATCTACGGCCCTGTGCTGATCTGGGAGTTCCCACGCATCGCCGCGGCTCTCGGCTCAGCCTCGGGTCTCTTCGCCGTCCTCGGCGGCAAGAACGACAAGAGCAAGCCGTCCGGCACGGGCCAGCAGAGCACGGGCCAGAAGTCGTTCGGGATCTCACTCAACATGGCCGCCGTGCTGTTCGCCCTGGTCGTTCTGGCGGCCGTGTCCCTGGTCACGTCGGAGGTCCTGCTGAAGGTCCGCGGAAACCAGATCCCGACCCTTGCGAAGGACCAGATGGAGCGCGCGGCGAAGTCGACGTATCAGTTCAGCAGCACCGACCAGCCCACCATCGACGGCCGGAAGACCACGCGCAAGCTCGAGATCGAGAAATATCCGGCCCTGGAGCTCGACCGCTATCGCGCGCTGAGCCACCTCTGGATCGTCGACCGCTCCAGCACGAGGGAGTGCTTCATCATCATCATCGGCGGCGTAGTGATCGCCCTCTTCGCGTCGTTCTTCATCGGCGTGAACCGCTTCTCGATGAATGCCTTCTACCGGAACCGTCTCATCCGCGCCTACCTCGGCGCATCCCGGTGGAAACGGCGTCCCAATCCGTTCAGCGGGTTCGATCCAAACGACAACATCTTCATGCACAAGCTCCGGCCGGAGTCGCTGTGGACGCACAGCTTCCTCAACGTCGACGGCCTGGTCGAGGTACTGACAAAGGGAGATGCGAAGAATCCCCTGCTCCAGTACATCATCGCCAACCTCTCCAACCGCACGTCGCGGCTGCTCGCCGCCTATCAATCCGGCCAAGACAGTGACGCCGTCTGCGAGAACCTGGCTTTCGACTTCAACCGTCTCATCGACGATCACGACCTCACGAAACCGGAAGCCCCCCCGGACGGCAGCGATCCGCGGATGTGCCTGCGCAATCGCAACATCCTGCAGGACGCGCTGAAGGGCTTCATTCAGCCCTGCGGCAACGGCCGGCCGTTCCACATCGTCAACACAACGCTCAACCTCGTCTCCGGCGACGACCTGGCCTGGCAGGAGCGTAAGGGCGACTCGTTCACCGTTTCGCCCCTTCACAGCGGCAACCACCGGCTCGGCTATCGCTACAGCCGCGTCTACGGCGGCCCGGGCGGCGTCTCCCTGGGAACCGCCGTCTCCGTTTCCGGCGCCGCGGCCAGCCCGAACATGGGCAGCAATTCCTCGCCCGGCATCGCCTTCCTGCTCACGCTCTTCAACGTCCGCCTCGGCTGGTGGTTCGGCAATCCCGGAAAGGCCGGCAACAAGACCTACCGCCTACCCAATCCGAAGCTTTCCTTCGGACCATTGATCGACGAGGCGCTCGGCAGGACCGACGAGGACCATCCCTACGTCTATCTCTCCGACGGCGGCCACTTCGAGAACCTGGGCATCTACGAAATGGTCCTGCGCCGCTGCCACACCATCGTCATCAGCGACGCCGGCTCGGACCTCTCCTTCGGCTTCGAGGATCTCGGCAACGCCGTGCGCAAGATCCGCATCGACCAGGGAGTCGAGATCACCTTCGACCAGATGTTCATCTTCCCGCGCAGCGACAAGGATCCCGATAACCCCAAGTACTGCGCGCTGGGCACGATCAATTACCAGGGTGTCGACGGACCCGCCGCCGTGAACGGGCGGATCCTTTACTTCAAGCCCGCCTTCTACGGAGAAAAGGAGCCACGCGACGTCTACAACTACGCCGTGACGAACGACACCTTCCCTCATCAGTCCACCGGCGACCAGTGGTTCAGCGAGTCACAGTTCGAGAGCTACCGCGCCCTCGGTGAGTTCTCGCTCCAGGAACTGGCCAGCTACCTGACAAAGCCCACACCCGACGGCCTCGTCGATGCAGCACGCGACTACGTCGAGGCGAAGTCGATGTGAACGATGCGAGCGGAGGACGGACAAATCCTGTCCGTCCTCCACAGGCCCGGCACGCATCTACGGTTTTACGGACAGGGATTGTCCGTCCTCCACGTGTTATGCCCGCTCCACGATCATCGCTGCGGCCTCGCCGCCGCCGATGCAGATGGCGGCCATGCCGCGCTTGAGGCCGCGGTCCGCCATCGCGTGCAGCAGCGTGACGAGGATACGCGCGCCGCTGGCGCCGATGGGATGGCCGAGGGCCACCGCGCCGCCGCAAACGTTGAGCTTCTCGTGCGGGATCTTCACGTCGGTCATGGCCGCCATGGCCACGGCGGCGAAGGCCTCGTTGATCTCGAAGAGGTCGATGTCGCCGATGGTCAGGTTGGCGCGGCGGAGCGCGATGTCGATGGCCTTGGCCGGCGCCGTGGTGAACCACTCCGGCTCCTGGGCGGCCGTGGCCTGGGCGATGATGCGGGCCATCGGCTTCAGGCCGTTCTGCTGCGCGTACTCGGCCGAGGTGACCACCAGGGCCGCCGCGCCGTCGTTGATCTTCGACGAATTGGCCGCCGTCACCGTCCCGTCCTTCTGGAAGGCCGGCTTCAGGGTGGCCATCTTCTCCAGGGGCGCCGCGAACGGCTCCTCGTCGTCCACCACGACCGACTTCCCCTTCTTCCCTTCGATCTCGACGACGGCGATCTCCTTCTTGAACTTGCCCGTCTTCACTGCGTCCTGCGCGCGGCGATACGACTCGCGGGTGAAGTCGTCCTGCGCCTCACGGGAGAAGTGGTACTTCGCCACGCACGTCTCGGCGCAGTTCCCCATGTGCTTGTCCCCGTACGGGTCCCACAGGCCGTCGTGGATCATCACGTCGACCATCTTGCCCGGGCCCATGCGGTAGCCGCTGCGGGCCTGGGGCAGGGCGTACGGCGCATTGGACATCGACTCCATGCCGCCGGCCACGGCCAGGTCGTACTCGCCGCAGCGGATGTCGTTCGCCGCGTACATCACCGCCTTCAGCCCCGAGCCGCAGACCTTATTGACGGTCACGGCGCCGGCCGTGACGGGGATGCCTGCACCGATCCCGGCCTGGCGCGCCGGAGCCTGTCCGACCGCCGCCTGCAGGACATTGCCCATGATGACCTGCTCGACCTGCTCCGGCTGAATCCCCGCGCCCTCGAGCGCGCACTTGATGGCAATGGAGCCGAGCTTCGGCGCCGGAAGGGCGGAGAGGGTACCGAGAAACGAACCGATCGGCGTACGGGCGCCGGAGAGGATGACGATGTCTTTCAATCTACGCTCCTGTTTCTGGGTTGCGAGGTTGCGGCATTGCGCGGCCGCAACTCAGGAACCGTGCAACTCGGCAACGCATTCGCATCATTCCTCATTCTTCACAGAGTTGTCGAACAGCGACGCCGACCGATAGAATCCGGGCCGTTGTCCGCTGCTCGTTGCTCGTTGTCCGCTGTCCGTTGTTTGTTGTCCCCTGTCGCTTCGCCGTGATCCACATTCAGGAGCCTGCGGGCGATCATGCTGAACGTGGACTACCACGAACCCACGAACAACGATCAACGGACGACGATCAACGACCAACGGACAACGATCAACGCCAGCCTCAAACCTCGCAAGGAGCTCCTATGTCCTCAGCCATCGTCGACCGCCGGATCCACGTCTCCCCGGCGGACGTCCACAACGTGCTGTCGCGCCACATGCTGGCCGACGGATACGAGATCGTCATGGATCTCAGGAAGTCGCGCGGGTCGTGGGTTTTCGACTCGCGC
>CAZYTO010000076.1:0-20335 GCA_964650405.1 uncultured Thermoanaerobaculia bacterium
GCTCGGCCTCGCGCAGCGACCGCATCGCCAAGTACAACCAGCTCCTGCGCATCGAAGAGGAGCTGGGCGACGCAGCGCTCTTCGCCGGGAAAGAGATCTACCGCGCGCTGTAAGCGCGAACACGATCCACGTCCCGCTCGCGCTCGCCGTCACCCGCCCGCCGCAGCGACCGCATCGCGAAGGTCAGCTTCTCGACATCAAGGAGGAGCCGGGCGGCGCGCCGCGCGTCCTCCCGCTCGCCGCTCGCCGTCCCCCGCTCGCCGATTTGACAGCCGCCATGAAGGTCAATACATTGACTGCATGCCGTCGAACTCCGAACGGGACCTCGTCGCCGGAATCATCCAGCTCGCGAACCTGCTCACCCGGCGGCTGGCCCCGATCTTCGAGAAGGCCAAAGTCACACCGCAACAGTGGGCCATCCTCTCGGCGCTCGACGTCTCGGACCAGGCCATGACCCTGGCCGGCCTGGCCCGCCGCATGATGGTCTCCAAGCAGAACATGACCGGCATGATCGCCCGCCTCGAGCAGCTCGGCCTGGCCGATCGCTCCGGCGATCCGAAGGATCTCCGTTCGTCGCGCGTGCAGCTCACCCGCCGCGGACGGACGCTCGTCGAGAAGTTCCGTCCCGCCTATGAAGAGTGGCGCGGCGCCCTGGGCGGCGAAGTCTCCGAGCGCGATCTCGCATCGGCATCGCGCGTGGTGGAGAAGCTGCTGGATCGGCTTTCGACGGAGTGAGAGGGAGAGACGAGTGGTTAGCGGGTAGTGGTTAGGAGTGGTTAGGTGTGTTCTCCGCCTTACCACTAACCACTAACCGCTAACCACTAACCACTTCCCTCTCCGCACGCGGTCCGACGACGCGATTGCGTCCCCCTTTCTTCGCTTCATACAGACGCTCATCGGCGACGACGAACAGTGCATCGACAGTCTTGCCGTCGGCGGGGTACATGGCCGCGCCGATGGAGATGGTGACCTGCGCGCCGTCCGGCGGTGCGGGGAGTGCTTCCACGCCGGCGCGAATGCGCTCGCCGATGACGAGTAGGGCTCGGGCGTCGATCTCCGGGAGGATGACGGCGAACTCCTCGCCGCCGTAGCGCGCCGGGAAGTCGACGGCGCGAACGGCTTCGCGAATGGCGCGCGACACGCGCTGCAGAGCGTCGTTGCCGGCGAGGTGGCCGAAGGTGTCGTTGTATTTCTTGAAGCGGTCGAGGTCGAGGACGAGGATGCCGACGGCGGAGGGATAGCGCGAGGCCCGTTCGAGCTCGAGATCGATGCGCTCGCGGAAGGCCCGGAAGTTCGGCAGCGACGTCAGCTCGTCGGTGCGGGCCCGTGCCTTGAGCTCGTCCGCCATGCGATTGAAGGCCACGCCGAGCTTCGCAACTTCGTAATCGCCGTTCACTTCCGCGCGGGCGGTGACGTCGCCGGCGGCGACGCGATCGGCGGCCATGGCCAGTTCCTCGATCGGCCGCACCACCTTACGCAGGGCGATCTGCACGGCCGCGAAGCTGCACAGCACGCTCATCCAGGCCACGCCGAGGGCTGCGTAGATCGTGTCGCGTCCCTCGCGCGAGAGAAGGGGCAGTTGCTGGGCGATGAGGCGCTTGCGCTCGCCCACCAGCTTCCGCGCCTCCGAGACGACGGCGAACGAGGTGGCATCGAGATCGACGTCGCGCGTAGCGGGGTCGGTGAGGAGCGCCCGGAAGGCGCGCATCCGCGCGCGGAGAACGGCCGTCCCCGCTGCTTCGGCCGAGCCGTCGTCGAGTAGTTGAGAGACCAGCGCATAGCGCTCCGGCTGCCGCAGGTTCTGGGTGCGGAAGGCGTTTTGGGCGCGGACGACCTCTTCGAGCGTGGCAATGGCCTGCGTCTCCACACCGATGAGGCGCTCCCACCGTTCCGCGGCGATACGCGCGCGCCAGGAGAGACCGAAGGCGATACCGAACAGCGCCACGGAAAAGGCGCACGTCAAGAGAAGGACGCGCGTACGGAGCCGGACCCGGTTCACTCCAGCAACTCCTTCATCCGGTCGACGATTCGATGGACGGCGAGGATGTAGGAGGCGTGACTCCACGTCAGGGGCGCAACCGAAAGCGGTTTGCCGGTGTAGGGATCGATCTGCTCCGGCAGGACGCCGCTCGGCAGGGCGCGGTCGCACGTCCACTCCAGGATGGCGATCGCCTTCTGCAGGTCGGCGGCGCTCTGCGCGCGCGCCGCGTACCACTGTGCGATCGTCAGCGTGCAGAGGATCCACGGATTGCCTGCTACCTTGTCCAGGTCCTTCGACACCTGGAAGTAATAGTCGTTCTCGTAGCGCGCCAGGCCGCCGACATCGGTCTTCACCGTCAGCCGCTCGATCACCTGTTCCATGGTGGACACGATGCGCGGGTCGTCGTAGCCGAACATTCCGAAGAGCCAGATGCCGGCCAGCGCGGAGTCGATCGTGGCGTCGGGAGTGATGGCCCCCTCGCGCGAGACGTTGATCATGCGCAGGAAGCGGCCGAGCTTTTCGTCGTAGAGAAAACGTCCCGCCGCTTCACGGATCTCGCTGGCGGCGCGGCGGTAGCGCTCCGCCTGGGAGGCTTCGCCGAACGCGTCCGTAAACCGCGCCGCGGCGGTGAGTCCCGCCCACACCGCGCTGACGGTGAAACTGGAAATCCCGCGCCGCTCCTCCCACAGGTCGTACGACGCGGCCGGAAGGCGCGTGTGCGGCTCGCGGTAGCGGGCCAGAAAGTCGGCTATCGTCTTCACGACGGGCTTGTAGAGCGGCCGCACGAACTCGACGTCGTGAAACGTCTCGAAGTGCAGCCAGAGCGACCACAGGACGAGCGCCGTCTCGTCCTCCTGGATCGGCAACTGGCGCTTGCCGTCGGCCGTCATCCAGGGATGCCACGACGAGCCGACCGACCCGTCGGGGTTGTACTTGTGGAGGAGAAAACCTTCCGGCGAAATCAGCCTGCTGCAGAACTCGAAGAAGCGGCGGGTGATCTCGGAGTAGCCGGCCTGGATCATCGCCGCCGTCACGATGGCGCCGTCGCGCGGCCACATATAGGTGTACGTGTCCCGGCCGAACTGCACGATGTCGCTGTCGGTGGCGGCGATGACCGCTCCGTCGTTGTCGATCTGCGTGCGGACGATGAGGAGCGAGCGGCGATAGAGCCGCCGTACGTGCTCGGGCAGATTGCTGTCGTCGATGCGATTCTTCGCCCACAGGCGCCAGTAGTTGCGCGTGCGCTCGTGGAACGACGCCGCGCCGCGCTCGCGGACGGCCGCGTCGAGCGAGGCCACCTCCCGATAGTTCTTGCCGAACGCCCACCACAGCCAGACGACGGCCGTCCCTTCCGCGGCCAGCGTGAAGCGGATCATCCCGGTTGCATCTACCGACCCCTGAGCGATGGCGTTGAACTGCAGGTTGCCGTCCTCGGCGTCTTTCCACGTGCCGAGGTAGCCTTCGCGCTCTTTCGTGCCGATGGCGAAGGCATCGAAGCCGAAGTGATCCTCGACCTGGCCGTTGATGAGGATGTAGCGCGGACCCTTGTACGCCACCAGCCCGCGGAACTCCGGATCGAAGAAGATCGTGTCGCCGATGGCGTGGCCCCAGAGATGCGGGTCGAGGTGCATGTAGACCCGCCCGTCCCGCGCCGTCTCGCGCAGGTTGCGGATCTCCACGCGGCGTACGAAAAGGTCGCGGTCGAAGTCGATGGCGTCGCCGATCTCCATCGCCAGCCCCAGCGACGGAGCGCGGGCGATCACCTTCGTGACCAGCGTCATCTCTTCGTAGTCGAGCTGCTTCTCCCAGACGGGGCTGTCGATCCAGGCGAAGCTGCCGTCGCACCAGACGCCGAAGCGCGAGCGGTCGCCGACCGTCTGGTTGTCCTGGCCGACGTGGGGGTAATAGACGTCGCGGATGTTGTAGTCGTCATCGAAGTTCATCATGACGTTGCCGTTGGAAAGCGGCAGATCGCGCGGCATCGCGTTCAGAATAACAGCCGCGGAGAGTCCTGCGTGCTGAGTTCTGAAGTGCCGAGTGCCGAGTGCTGAGTGCCGAGGCGTCATTAGGGATGAGTGTGATGAGATATGGCTGAGAAGCTGCTCGACATCTACCGCCGCGCACTCTCGCTCTGCGCACCCGACGTGCTCGTGAAGCGGGTTGCGGATGCGGGCATGCCGCGCGACGTCGTGGCCATCGGCAAGTGTGCGGGGCCGCTGCTCGACGGCTTCGCGCGCGCGGTGACGATCGGCGATGCGCTTGCCGCGATTCCCGAGGGGTATCGGAGGCCGGACACGAAGTGCGAGTTCGTCATGGGCGGACATCCCGGCATCACTGACGCGAGCTTCGCGGCGGGACGCCGCGTTTTCGAATTCGTCGACAGTCACGACGACGTGACGTTTCTGATCTCCGGCGGCGGTTCGGCCTGTGTCGAGCAGCCGCTCGTTCCGTGGTTCGACGCACGCGACGTCGTCGAGCTCAACACGCGGCTCGTGGCCTCGGGCATTCCGATCGGCGCGATCAACTGCGTGCGCAAACATGTCTCGGCCGTCAAGGGTGGCCGCCTCGGCGCTCGCGTGCGGGGATGCACCGTGACGCTCGTCTACTCCGACGTCAGCGACGGAGCGCTGGCCGATGTCGCCTCGGGGCCGACGATGCCGGACGCCACGACGCGCGACGACGCCGCGAAGATCGTGGAGGAGCTCGGGCGGGCGCACGGTCGCGGTGACGATGTGCTCCAGCGCGTGAGCTCCCGGCTTCGCGACCCCGCCTGCCCTGAGACCGTCAAACGTATCGAAGAGGATCACATGGCGGAAGTGCACCTCATCGCGGACAACGGCACCCTCACCTCGACGGCCGCAGACCTCTGTGGGCCGGCGCACGCAGTTCGCTGGCGCGGCCAGCTCGAATCTGACGTGGAGGAAGCGGCGCGCGCGCTCTACGCGCGATGGGAGACGTTACAACCAGGCCAGGTACTCGTCGCCGGCGGAGAACCGACCGTCGTCCGGCGGGGACAGGGAATGGGGGGCCGGTGCACGGAGCTGGCGGTCCGGTTCGCGCTCATCGCGCAGGAACGGCGCTGCGGGCAGCCGGCCGGGAGCATCACCGCCCTCTTCGGCAGTTCGGACGGAGTCGACGGCAGCAGCGGAGCCGCAGGCGTGCTCCTTCGCGGAATTCCCTCATTCGACGCGAGTTCGGCGCGCGAGGCGCTGGATCGATCCGACTCGGCGATCCCTGCCGCGGCGATCGGAGAACTCATTATGATGCCGCCGACAGGTAACAATCTTCGCGATCTCTTTCTGTTGGCTCGTACTTAGCACCTCACGGGCGCGTCTGAATGGAACCGACTCAACCACCGCCGGAAGGGCATCACCACCGGTCCGCCCGTGAGCGTCAGCGCCGCGGTCCCATGTGGACGTTCATGCGGCGGCTGACGACCACGATCTTCGTGGCTCTCACTCTGCTGGTGGTGATCATCGGCGGCGGCTGGTGGTATCTCGGTACGACCAGTTTCGCCGACCTGGTTCGCCTCCGCGTGCAGAAGACGCTCGAGGCGCGCCTCGAGCGCAAGGTCAGCATTCACGACGTCGACATCATTCCCGGCCAGCCGGCCAAGATCATCCTCAACGACCTGCGCATCGCGAACTCGCCCGGCGCCGTGCACCCCTATTTCGCCACGGTCCGGCAGATCGTGATCACCGGCGGCATCGACTCCTTCTGGGGCCGGCGGATCGACGTCAGCCGCATCGACGTCGTGCAGCCGCAGCTCTTCTTCGAGGTCTATCCCGCCGGTTCGAAGCTCGTGCACAACTTCCCACACTGGCAGTCCGGCCCGAAGTCGCGCTACGGGATCTACCACCTCAACCTCGGCACGATGTACGTGACCGAAGGCGCGTACGACTTCCTCGACCGCAAGCACAACATGGCTGGCGTGGCCACCAACCTCACGTCGCAGATCAGGATCGCCTCCGCCCAGGACGCGTATTCGGGAACGGTCACGAGCCCGCTCGTGCACCTGCGTTTGCAGGACTACGTTCCGTTCGACCTCGATCTGCGCGGGCAGTTCCATTACACGCCGAACAGCCTGAACCTCGAATCGGTCGCCATGCGCGGGCAGGGGATTGCGGTCTTCCTGCGCGGTCGCGTGGCGCCGCTCGCGGAAGCCGTCTACAACCTGCACGTCACGGGCGAGCTCGCCCTGCCGCGCGCGAAACAGATCCTGAAGATCCAGAAGACACTGGAGGGAGCCGTCGTACTCGACGGTCAGCTCAGCGGGCGGCAGGGAACGTTCGCGCTCACCGGTGCCTGGAAATCGCCGAAGCTCCGCGCGGACGTCTACGAGCTCGCCGCGGCGAGCGGGAAGCTCGACATCACCGACACGCGGACGATCGTCGACGTGCAGAGCGCTCATTATGGCGGCGGCACGATCAGCGCACACTACGACCTGCCCCGGTACAGCGAGCCGTATCCGCAGACGGCGGACCTGCGCTACGACAACATCTCGCTGGAGAAGCTCTTCAGCGACTGGACAGTTCGCGACACCGGGCTGCGCGGCGGAGCGACCGGCAGGCTCGCCTACCGCTGGAACAAGGACAAGGTCCTCGAGGGCAGCGGCAGCGGAACGGCAACGCTCTCCAGGAACGCGGCGGTCTTCTCCGAGGCGAAGTACCCGATCACGTTCACCGGCGGCAAGGCGGACTTCACGCTCGACCGCGGCGTGATCACGTTCCGCGATGCTGCGTTGATGACCGAGGCGTCGCACATCGACTTCGGCGGCAAGCTGCGCATCGAGGACGTCTCGGCCGACCTGCTCTTGAAGGTCCACTCGACCGACTTCAGTGAGCTCGATCGGGCCGCGTACAACTTCGCGCACTCGGCGGGGAAGGCGTCCTACACCCTGCTCGGCCTCGGCGGCGCGGGCGACCTCACCGGCAACGTCAAGGGAAGGCTCAAAGCGCCGGACGTCGTCGCTCACATCGCGGCGAGCGGAACAAAGTACAACCACATCGACCTCGGCGACTCCGACATCGATCTCCGCTACAGCGGCGCGAGGAGTGAACTGACGTTCGAGAAGGCGTCGTTCCACGACGCCGGCGGCGGCCGGCTGGCACTCACCGGCAACGTGACCTTCCCCGATCGTGGTCCGTCGCCGCAATTCGACCTCGCCGTCGAAGCGTCGGGCTTCCCTGTCGAGAGGGCCATTGCCACGGTGGATCTCAAGCTCGCCATCGCCGGCATCGGCACGGGGAAGGTGCTCATCACCGGCACGCCCGACTCGGGGCGCGCGCGCTTCGTCAGCCTCCTCGTGAAACAGAAAGCATCCGAGATGCGCCTCAACGGCGACGTCGACTGGGCGCCGGGGAAAGGGAACGTCGCCTTCAATCTCGACATCGCTGCGCGGTCGTTCCCCGTCACCGACATCGCGAAGTTCCTCGACCTCGGTACGGTGCCGGTCATCGGCGACGTCACCGGAACGCTGCACCTCGAAGGACCGAAGGCGAAGCTGGAAGGTGCGGGCTCTCTCATCGTGCACAACGGTGCGATCTCCGGCGAGCCTGTGTCCGAGGCGAAGGCCGACATCGTCTTCAGCCAGGGGACGATGAAGGCCACGAACCTCAGCGTGACCGGGCAGGCCGGGACGATCACGGGAGAGGCGCAGTTCAACCTCAACACGAACGAGTTCCGCTACTCGCTCAAGTCGGGATCGATCGACCTCTCGAAGGTCAAGGCGCTGTCGTCGCTGGCCGGACTGTTTGGCGGCAACCTCGTCGTCACCTCCTCGGGTGGCGGCACGTTCGAGCATCCCGAAGTCGTCCTCGATGCGACGCTCAACCAGGCCACGCTGAAGGGACTCAACCTGCCGGCCGGTTCCCCGCCGCCGTCCCTGCACGTGGCCATCCACGATGGACGCCTGACCGTCCACGGCGCCGCTGCGGGCGTGTTGACGGTCGAAGGTGACGGCACGGTCGGCAGCGGCTACACCGTCGACGGCAAGGTCGAGATCAAGGTGACCGACGTGGCGAAGCTGGCGTCGATGTCGCCGAACACGGCCGCCATTCCGATCGCCGGCAGCTTCACCGTCGATCTGCTTCTCGGCGGCAAGCTGTCGGCGATCACAGCGCTGCGCATCGACGGCAGCGTGCCCCAGCTCGACCTGCGCGTTTCCGAGCACGAGTTCACGGCGCCGCAGCCGTTGAAGTTCGGCCTGCGGGACGGCCGCCTGGTCTTCGACCAATTCTCGCTCCAGCGGGCCGACTCCGCCTTCAGCGTCACCGGCTACGCCGAGCTCACGGGCACGAAGCGCATCGACGTGCGCCTGCGCGGCGAGCTGGAAGCGACGCTGCTCCAGATCTTCGTACCAGGCATGCGTGCCGACGGGCACATCAACGTCAGCGGCGGAATGACCGGAACGCTGAGCAACCCGAGGTTCACCGGTACGACGGAGATCCAGGATGCCTCCGTGCGCGTCACCGGCTTCCCGCAGATCTTCGAGCACATCAACGGCACGCTGGTCTTCGAAGGCGATCGCATCAAGATCGATTCGCTGCGCACGAACATCGGCGGCGGAACCGTCGTCGCCGGCGGGTACATCGGCGTGGAGGGGCTGATGCCGAAGAACGTGCGCCTCGACCTGCAGGGGACGGACGTGGCCTTGCGCTACTTCGAAGGGCTGACCATCGACGGCGATTTCAACATCGTCGTCAGCGGCGACACGAAGCAGTCCGTGATCACCGGCGATGTCAGCGTGAAGCGCGGTCTGTACTTCAAGGACGTCGACTTCAGCCAGGCCATTCTCAACGTCGTCCTCTCACGGCGGAGTGTGACGCCGATCGTCGCGGCCTCGTGGCAGGACCGCATTGCGCTGCGGCTGAAGGTCGTTGCGCCCGGCACGCTGGCCGTGCGGAACAACATCGCCGACCTCACCGGCACTGCCGATCTCGAAGTGAGCGGTACGCTGGCCAGCCCTGTGGTGAGCGGGCTGGTGACGCTCAACGAAGGCGGGAAGGTCCGCTTCCAGAACATCGACTACCGCCTCGTGCGCGGCTCGATCAACTTCCAGAATCCCTTCCGGATTGACCCCTACTTCGACGTCACGATGGAAGCCCGCGTGAACGGTGGCTTGTCGGAGATCGAGGCGGGGCCGATCGACGTCACGGTGACCCTGACGGGCACGCTCGATCGCATCTCGCCCACGATCGCCAGCGATCCTCCCGCCAGCGACATCACGCTCTTCTCCCTTCTCGGCCTCGGCGGTCTGACCTCGACGAACAGCCAGTCCACGACGCCGTTCAACGCCTCGCTGGCCGGCCGGTCGCTGCTCTATCAGCAACTCAGCCGCGCCCTGGGCCAGAAGGTGCTGCCGTTCGCCGATACGTTCAGTTACGACCCGGGCACGCTGGACACGACCGGCGATCCGGGGCCGAAGTTCACTTTCGAGAAGCGCGTGTCGAACAGCGTCGACGTCTTCGTCGTCTACGCCGTCAACGACGCCAGGAACAAGGAAGTCGTCGAGTGGCAGGTCACTCCCGACTGGACGTTGCAGGTGACGCGCGACCAGCTCGCCGGGCAGTACCGCATCGAGGCGCGCTTCCGGCGCAGGTATGAAGCGCATTGGACCCTTGGCCGCGGTGCGGCCGAGCTGTTCGAGATTCCCAGTGTCTCCTCGACGTTCAGCGCTCCGCCGGCGGTGGTCGTGTCGTCGATCGCCGGGACGAAACCAGCGTCGCTCCCTCCCGCACCTCCTGCGCCGTCCACGGCGTCGTCGCACCCGGAGGCGGCCTTCGAGCAACTGCCGGTCCTCTCCGTCTCGCTGAGCGCCGACGCCCATTTCGATCTCGAGGCCCTGCGGGAGCACCTGGCCTTCAAGGCGGGGGAGCGCCTCACGATCCGCAACATGCAGCAGACAATCAAGACGCTCTACGCCACGGGCGATTTCCGCGACGTGCGCGTGAACGCGGACGTCGCCGGCAACGGCGTCAACGTGACCATCGTGCTCTCGTTAAACTATCGCGTGGCCGAGGTGACCTTCGACGGCCTCGGCGGGGACGATCGCAATCGCGCGGAGCGCGACATCAACTTCCGCCGCGGCGACGTCCTCTCGCTCAACGCCGTCGATCGCAGCGCCGTCGCCCTGCAGGAGCAGTTGGGGCGTGACGGTTACCTCAACGCCGCCGTCGATCCGGAGACCAGCTTCGACCGGGCCACCAGCCAGGCTCTCATCACCTTCCACGTCACGCGCGGCGAGCGGGCTCACATCGGCCAGGTGATCATCGACGGCAACACCGCGCCCTACACGGCGCAGCAGCTCATCGGAGAGATGCGCCGCGGTCCCGGCCGGGCCTTCCGGATCGATGACGCCCGCAGCGACGCCGGCCGCATGCATCGATTCCTGGTGCGCAACGAGTACCGCAAGGCGGAAGTTCGCTACGTCAGCGACACCTTCGACCGGGCCACGAAGCTGGTCACGTTGCGATACACCGTCGTGACAGGGCCGAAGGTCCGCATCGCGGTCAAGGGTCCGCAGCCTCGATTCGTACGGCGCCTGCTTCCCTTCCTGAAGAACCAGGGCTACAGCGAAGATGTTATCGACAAGGCGGCAGAGGACATCACCGCTGCGTACCAGGAGCGCGGCTTCTACCACGCCTCGGTCGATACCGAGACGGCCGTCACCGCCGATACGTCGACGACCACCTTCACGATCAATCCGGGCCAGGAGTACAAGCTGACGGCAGTAACGTTCAGCGGCAATGCGAAGAAGTCGGACAAAGCCCTGGCCGGCGTCGTGACGACCTCGCCGCACGGCGGGTTCTTCGCCTTCCTCGGCGGCTTCTTCGGCCGCAGCCGCGGGGTCACGCAAAAGCAGCTCAGTGACGACCGCGACGCGCTCGAGTCGTATTATCGCCTCAACGGCTTCTCCGAAGCGACGGTGGCCACGCCCGTGGTCTCGACGAGCGGCGGCGTGATGACGATCGACTTCCCCATCACCGAGGGACCGCAGACCATCCTCAGCAGCGTCACGATCGAAGGCAACGAACAGGTTCCCGCGAAGGACCTTCCGAAGCTCCAGCTCCGGCCGGGCGACCCGCTGAACCCTCAACTGGAGCGCGCCGACATCGTCGCGCTGCAGAGTTACTACGCGGACCGCGGCAACGCCGAGGTGCAGGTCAAGACCAGGGAGGACCCGTCGCCCGACAAGACGTCGGCGAAGCTGACCTATGTCCTGGCCGAGGGTCCGAAGATCAAGATCGGCGACGTGGCCGTGCGGGGCAACACCTACACGAATACGAGCGTCGTGCGGCGCCAGGCCCAGGTCGATAAGGGGGATCCGTTCAGCTACACCTCGCTCCTCGAGGCCCAGCGCAGCCTCTACCGCCTCGGCATCTTCCAGCGTGTCGACGTCCAGCCCGAGCAGGCCGGTACGGCCCTGGCCGACCGCAACGTCGCCATCTCCGTGGAGGAAGGGAAGGACCTCACCGTCAGCGGCTCCGTCGGTGCGTCCAAGGTCGAGGGAGGCAGCGGAACCGTCTCGCCACGCGTGGCGGTTTCGGTCGCCCACCGCAATCTCTTCGGCACGGGTCGCTACCTCGGCCTGGAGGTCATCCGCGCCGAGCAGGATCAGAACGAGGTTTTCCTGACGTATCGCGAGCCGTTCATCGGCCACTTCGATGTACCGCTGCAGTTCACGGTCTTCCAGAACGACCAGATCCGCCGCAACGTGCCCATCCGCGAGCGCGGCGGCGCGATCGAGGCGTCGCGCGTAGCGCGCTTCCAGACGCGCTGGGCGATTCGTTACGAATACCGCGTCTCCGACTGCACCGTCAAAGAGACCGGCGACCTCTGTGACCGCGCGCAGAAGGCGCTCATCCCGGGGCTGGATCGTTCGTTCACCAACGTCTCCATCTCCAGCATCACGCCGACCTTCTTCTGGGACCGGCGCGACGACACCATCGACCCGCATCACGGCTTCTTCACCACCGCCTCCGTCGAGTACGCGTTCAAGACCTTCCACGCCGACGCGGAGTTTCTGAAGGAATCGGCCCAGGCCTCGTGGTACCTGCCGGTATCGCAGCACAGCGTCCTGGCGCTCTCCGGCCGCGTCGGTCTCATCCAGCCGCTGGGCCTGGTGAATCAGGACACCGGCTTCCGCGGCGGCGTACCGCTGACGGAGAAATTCACGGCAGGCGGCGACGCCTCGCACCGGGCGTACGCGCAGGACCTGCTCGGCACGATCTGCGTCGATCCAAGCAATGCCGGGTGTGTGGCCAACGCCACCCTCATCCGGATCGCCGGAACGAACAACAACAACATCATCGCCCCGATCGGCGGGAACTCCATCCTCGTCATGAACGCCGAGTACCGCTTTCCCATCGCCGGACCGATCGGCGGCACGCTCTTCTTCGACGCCGGCAACACCTTCGCCCAGACCAATATCTCGTTCGGCGACCTGCGCTACGGCGTCGGCACCGGAGTACGCTACCTGTCGCCCGTCGGCCCGGTACGCTTCGACGTCGGCTACAAGCTGCACCGCCAGATCATCGGCTTCGACAACAACCAGCAGCCGATCTTCGAACGGCCGTTCGCCTACTTCATCACGCTGGGGTACGCGTTCTAGGTCGTCCTCAGAACGAGCTTTCCAGCGAGTCCGTGCCGTGACAGAATCTGCCCGTCCCGCTTATGGACATTCGCACCTTCGCCGACTTCTGGCCCTACTACGTGCGAGCTCACTCCCGCCCGCGGACGCGTCTGCTGCACGCCATCGGCTCCATCCTGGCCCTCCTGCTCCTCGGCTCCTCGTTCGTGACGACGCTCTGGATGCTCGTGACCGTTCCCATCGTCGGCTACGCCTTCGCCTGGTACGCCCACTTCTTCGTCGAGCACAACAAGCCGGCTACCTTCGGACACCCGTTCTACTCCCTGGCCGCCGACTACCGCATGCTCTTCCTGATGATGGCCGGCCGCATGGAATCGGAAGTGACCAAGTACGTGCCGGCGAGCGTCTGACCGAACCTGAGACAGGTATCTGATACCTGACACCTGACACCCGATACCCGATACCCGATACCCAGGTACCCGGTACCTGGTCCCCGACACCCGGTACCCGGCACCCGGTACCCACGCCCGCCCGCCGCTCGCCGCAGCCCGCTCGCCGTACTATCATCCGCCCCATGCCGATGCTCGAAGGGAAGGCCGGAATCGTTCTCGGTGTGGCCAACAAGCGCTCGATCGCCTGGGCGATCGCGCAGGCGCTGGCGCGGGAAGGGATGCGCCTCGCCTTCACCTACCAGGGGGACCGGTTGAAGGAGAGCGTCGAAGAACTGGCGGGTACGCTGGAGAACACCTCGCTCATCCTTCCGTGCGACGTCACCAGCGACGCGGAGATCGATGCGGTCTTCAAGTCGGTCGACGAACAGTTCGGACGTCTCGACACGCTCATCCACTCCATCGCATTCGCCCCGCGTGAAGACCTGGAGAACGACTTCATCCGCACGTCGCGCGACGGCTTCAAGATGGCTCACGACATCAGCGCCTATTCGCTCGTCGCGCTGACGCGCGCCGCGCTGCCCCTCTTCGAGAAGAACGGCGGCGGGTCCGTAGTTGCCCTGACGTATCACGGCGCGGTCAAGGCCGTGGAGGGCTACAACCTCATGGGAGTGGCCAAGGCCTCGCTCGAAGCGAGCATCCGCTACCTGGCCGCGAACCTCGGGCCGAAGAACGTGCGCGTCAACGCCGTCTCCGCCGGTCCCGTGAATACGCTCGCGGCGCGCGGCATCCACGGCTTCACCACCATGCTCAAGCACCACGCCGAGAAGGCTCCGCTGCGCCGGAACGTCACGCTCGAGGAAGTGGCCAATGCCGCCCTCTTCCTCGCCTCTCCGATGGCGGGCGGCGTCACCGGCGAGGTGATGTACGTCGACTGCGGTTACAACATCGTCGGGTTGTGATCGCACAGTAGGCGTCATCACCGCGGTCACTCACTCCGCAACCGAAGCAAGTTCAGAGTGCCCCGCAACCCCGCAGCCGCGTAACCCCGACTACCCCGCAACTCCACATCAAGGCGGAACGGTCGAGCGGTAGATCCCCGAGGCGTATGTCGCGGCGTAGATCCGCGTGCCCGCGCCATTGAGTGCCAGGCCGCCCACTGTGACGCCTTTCAGGCCCGCCGCGGTAGGCGTGTTTCCACCGTCGATGGAGACGAAGAAGCCACCGGTCAGCGTGCCGTTCTTCAGGCGTCCCAGGAAGACGCGCGTCGGTGTAATCGGATCCATGAGCAGCGTCGTGCCGAGACCGAGAGACTGCGCCGGCGGCTGCCACGTCATTCCCTGGTTCGGCGAACCGAACACGCCCAGGCCCTCGGTGAGCGCGTAGACGTGACCGTCGGTCGGCCGCACCGCCGAGGAGATGACATGCCACGGCAGCGTACCGGCGACGTTCGTCCAGTTCACTCCGTTGGGTGACCGGAAAAACGGCGGGTGGTAGGGCTGGGGGTGGTCGTAGATCTCCGTCCCGGCGTAGATCAACCCGCTCAGCGGATCGCGGGAGAGCGTCCAGACGATCAGCCCTGTCTGTCCGGGGCCGAAGGCGTGAAACTGCGGAAGACCGCCGCCGAGGTTCGAGATCCAGATTCCGCTCGGCACGGCGTGCGTGTCCCAGCCGAGACCGACGTAGAGCGACCCGCCGTGCACGAGCAGCGAGCGCACCGTCTTGTTGAGGGTGAGGATGGCGGTCCAGTTCTGCCCGTGATCGCGGGACAGATAGACCTGGTTAGCGATGCCGACATAGACGAGCGGCGTGCCCGAGCTCACCGTGAGGAGCAGCGGTCCGGCAATGCCGTTCAGCGGATGCTTCCACGTCAGGCCGCCGTCTTTCGTCTGGTACAGCCCGTTCTGGCCCGCCACGTACCAGGCCTGTTCGTTCGCAGGCTCAATGGCGATGCTCATGACGCAGGCGTCGCCGAGCGGCCGGATCACCGTGCCCCAGCTGAAGCCTCCCTGAGAATGCGGTGGCAGCGAGACCACGGGGATGTTGAACGGGCAGGTGGCGCCGAACGCAGAAGGAAGGAGCATCGCCGTCACGAACAGCGCGAGAGCGACGGGCCGGAGAGAGAGGTTCGAGAGAACGGAGGCTGCGCTTCGTGATGCCGCCATGGAATGCTCCTTCCCACATGCAGAGCCGAGGCGGTTGAAGCCGGGCTCACGGCAATAGTGAAGCGTGGCCTGGGAGCGTTACAGACGCGGAGCTCGCCCGCGCCATCCTTCGCCCGCTCCGCCCCGGTTGGTTCATCGCCTCCAGACCACTTCCTCCACAGCAAGGCCGATCGCCAGAATCTTCGCGTCGGTATTCTGCGTGCCGGCGATCATCAATCCCACCGGTGCGCTGCCGGGGTCATGGCAGGGAACCGAGAGCGCGCAGCCGTCGAACAGATTGACGATGCCGGGGTTGCGGAGCATGCGGCCGTTGAAGCGAAAGTAGCTCGCGTCATCGTTGCCGGCTTCCGCGATCGTAGGCGCGGTATCGGGGGTCGCCGGCATCAGCATCGCGTCGAAGCCTTCGGCAGCGGCGTTGATCGACCGGACGAAGCGCTCGCGCGATTCCAGCAGCTCGGCGTAACTCGCGGGGGAGATCGCCTCACCGGGACGGATGCGGGAGATCACGCGCGGGTCGTACTGGTCAGCTCTCTCCGTCATCCAGCGCCGATGCCAGGAATAGGCTTCCGCGCTGGTCAGCGCGCCGCGCGGGCTCACGACGGCGGCTTGTGCGAATTCGGCCATCGGCAGTTCGACGATGACCGCTCCGGCGGCCGACAGTCGGCCAAGCGCCGCTGTGAAAGCGCCGGCCACAGCCGGCGACAGATCGTCCTGGAACACCGTCCTCGGCACCGCGAAACGCAAGCCGCGCAGGTCGGCGGCGGCAGGAACGTCGCCCGTCTCGGCGGCCAGCACGCGATCGAGCAATGCGCAGTCCGCGACAGTCCTGGCGATCGGCCCGACCGAATCGAGTGTGAATGACAACGGCAGAACGCCGTCGCGCGGGACGCGTCGCGCGGTGGGTTTGAAGCCGGCCAGGCCGTTCAGAGCGGCCGGGATGCGGATCGATCCGCCGGTATCGGTTCCGATGGCGGCGGCCGCCATGCCGTCGGCGACCGAGATCGCGGCACCCGAGGATGAGCCTCCGGGAATGCGGCCCGCATTGCGATCGAAGGCGTTTTTCGGCGTGCCGCAGTGCGGGTTGATGCCGAGGCCCGAGAATGCGAATTCGGTGAGGTTCGTGCGGCCGATGATTACCGCGCCGGCGTTTCTCAATCGTTCCACGACCGTCGAGTCGCGTGTCGCCTGCGGCGTGCCGGCCAGCACTTTCGAGCCACCGAGCGTGACCACGCCGGCTTCGTCGAACAGATCCTTGATCGAGATCGGGATGCCGGCCAGCGCGGGCAGGTTCGCGCCACCGCGCCGCTGCGCATCGATGCGGTCGGCGGCGGCAAGCGCTTCCTGCTCATGGACGACCAGGAAAGTTCGAGCGCCCTCTCCTTCCGGGTCGTTGATTGCCGCGAGCGACTGTTCGACCAGTTGGCGGCTGGTGAGGTTTCCTCTGGAAAGAAGACGGGAAAGCTCGACGAGAGTCATACTTGCGGCACTGCACCTTCCATTTTCAGGTGAAAGTTTCCAAAATCTAGACATGAATGTCTACGCGCTAGGCATTCATGTCTACGGCGTAGACATTCATGTCTACGCGCTAGGCATCCATGTCTACGGCGTAGGCATTCATATCTACGCGCCAGGCATGCATGCCTACGGCGTAGGCATCGATGCCTACCAGCCAAGCGTACATGCCTACAGCGTAGGCATCAGTATCTATGGTCTGGTCCTTCACGCCCGCAGCGCAGATGTCGATAGCATTTTGGTAGGCGTTCGTAAGAGAGACTGGCGTTTCGACGTCTGCCGGCCGGCGGTTCGGGTCTGCACTGCAGGCGCGGCTCCTGGCGAGCCAGACGGGTTTGCCTGCGCGCTCACACCGAGCCGCCCTATTTCTTCTTCAGCTCGGTCAGCACGAGCTTGGCCACGGCCTTGAGCGTGTCGAAGACGCCGGTGCCATTCATGGCCACGGCCTCGAACGTCGGCTCGCCTTTGAAATTGAGCTGGCGATACATCTCGTCCATGGTCACGGCCGTGGGGAGATCGCGCTTGTTGAACTGGGTGACGTACGGGACAGCCTTGAGCTCGTAGCCCTGCTCCTTGAGGTTCTTCTCCAGGTTCTGCAGCGACTCGATGTTTGCCTCCATGCGTGCTTCCTGGGAGTCGGCCACGAAGACGACGCCGTCGACGCCCTTCAGGATCAGCTTGCGGGAGGCGTCGTAGAACACCTGGCCGGGAACGGTGTAGAGGTGAAAGCGGGTCTTGAAGCCGCGGACGGTACCGAGATCGAGGGGCAGGAAGTCGAAGAAGAGGGTGCGGTCCGTTTCCGTGGCCAGGGAGATCAGCTTTCCCTTGGCCTGGGGGTTGGTCTTGTCGTAGATCCACTGCAGGTTCGTCGTCTTGCCGCACAGACCCGGACCGTAATACACGATCTTGCAATTGATCTCGCGAGCGGCGTAGTTGATGAACGTCATGCCCGGCTATTCGCTGAAGAGACTGTCGATGTCCTCGTCCGTGATCTCGGCGAACGGCGAGTCGAACCGGTTGGCCAGGTTGCCGCGGTCGGCCTCCGCCTTCTTCAGGAGCTGCTCGAACGTCCGCTCCAGTTCCGACGACGCCTTCTTCACCCGGAGGCGCACCAGTCCGAGCGACGAGCGCTCGTCGAAGATGACCACGAGAATCACCCGCTGCGCGACGAGGGAGATGTGGATGTTGTCCCGCTCCCCTTCATGAAAGAGGATCGAGAACTCTTTCTCGCCGATGAGCTTGGCCAGCCCGTCGGTGGCGGCGACGTTGCCCGCCGTCAGCGAGGCGAGCGACGTCGCATCGACGCCGGCCATGTCGCCCTGCGCGGCGATCTGCTGGCCGTTCTTGTCGACCAGGAAGACGATTTTTGCGTTGGAGTCGACCTGCAGACGGTGGAGCGTGTCCTTGATCTGCTGGTACTCCTCCTCGTACATCACGAGATCCGGAGTGGCCATCTATCTCTTTTCCAGTAAAGCCCCTCTGGAGCGACCGGCGGGGGCGAGGAAATGTAACACACACCCTACTAAATCTCGCGACGCCCTTCCAGAGCCTTGGCCATCGTGACCTGATCGGCGTATTCGAGGTCGCCTCCCACCGGCAGGCCGAACGCCAGCCGTGTGGTGCGCACCTCCAGAGGCCGGAGCTGCTGCGCGAGGTAGAGCGCGGTCGCCTCCCCCTCGACATTCGGGTTCGTGGCGATGATGATCCCCCGCACCCCGCCCGCCCGCACCCGCCGCACCACGCCCTCCACGTCGATTTCCTGCGGCCCCACCCCCTTCAGCGGCGAGAGCGCGCCGAGGAGGACGTGGTAGACGCCCTTGAAATCGCGGGTCGCTTCGATCGTCGGGATGTTGAAGGCCTCCTCGACGACACAGAGGACCGAGGGGTCGCGCCGCGGATCGTTGCAGATCGCGCACGGTTCCACGTCGGTCATGTTGTTGCACACCGAACAGCGGAAGATCTTCGACTTGACCTCCAGGATGGCCGCGGCCAGCGCCTCCGCCTCGGCGTTCGTCCGCTTGAGGATGTGATACGCCAGACGCTGGGCCGACTTCCCTCCGACGCCCGGAAGCTTCGTCAGCTCGTTGATGAGGTTGGCCAGGGGAGGAGCGGTCATGATGGTGGCGAGCGGGTTGCGGCGGGCGGCGAGCGGAAAGCGGTGAGCGGGATCGGGTTCTGCCGCGCGCCGCTCGCCCGTCTCCCGCTCGCCGGTCTCAGAACAGTCCCGGAATCTTCATCCCGCCCGTCATCGCGCCGAGCTGGTCCTGCATGGAATCGTCCACCTTGCGCGAGGCCTCGTTCACTGCGGCCACGACGAGGTCCTGCAGCATCTCGACGTCGTTCGGATCGACGGCTTCCTTCTCGATGGCCAGGGCCAGCAGTTCCTTGTGGCCGTTCATCGTGGCCTTGACCATCCCGCCGCCGGCGCTTCCCTCGACGCGCAGCTCGGCCATGCGCTGCTGCATCTGCGCCTGCATGGCCTGGAATTGCTTCATCATCTGCTTCGGATTCATTTCGATCTCCTCGACTCGACGATCTCTCCGCCCAGGTGCTTGGCAAAGGCCTGCACCACCGGGTCGTCGCGCAACGCACCGCCGCGCGGCTCAGTGCCGCCCGCCGCGGCCGCGGCATTCTCCACTTCCACCGACACGGCCGTCTCCGTACCGAAAACTTCCGTGGCGATCTCTTCGAGCGTCTTCTTCGCGTCGCCGACCGAGTCGGCGTAGTAGCTGTCGGTGAACGTGAACGTCAGGCGGTTGCCCTCGTGCCGCGACGACTTCGCCGACGCGAGGTAGCTGCCCACGATGGGACGGACGCGCTGCATCTTCTCGATGACCGCTTCGATGCTGGCCGATCGGGGCGCGGTCTGCGGTGGGGGAGCCGCGCCGGCCGGTTGCGCCTCGCGGGCCCGAGCGGCAGAAACGGAGTTGCGCGCCGGAGTCACGCCCCGCTCGCTGCCCGAACCCGCCCGCTCGCCGCTCGCCGCCCCCCGCTCGCCGCCTCCCGCCAGCACCTGCTCCACGCTCTTCAGCCGCGGGAACATCGCCGCCTTCAGCAGCGCGATCTCCACGGCCAGGCGCTGGTGCTCGGCACGGTTCACCGTCTCGTCATCTCCCAGGAGGAGGTTAGCGATGCGCAGCAGCTCGCTGTAGGTGAACTTCTCCTTCACTCCTTCGATGGTGGCCAGGTCCTCGGGCGAGGCGGAGAGCATCGACTCCGGTGCCCCGCTGGCCAGGAGCAGCAGCGAGCGGATGAAGTTCAGCAGGTCGCGGAACAGCATCTTGAAATCGCGTCCGCTGTCGGCGGCTTCCTGGAGCGCTTCGAGGATGCCGCCGTGATTTCCGTCGCCGATGAACGTCATGACCCGGGCGAAGAACGTCGTGTCGGACAGGCCGAGCACCGTAGCCACGTCCGTGGGGCTGATCGACCGGCCGGCGAAGGCGATGACCTGGTCCAGCAGCGACAGCGAGTCGCGCACGCTGCCCTCGCCGCGGCGGGCCACCACCTCCAGCGCTCCACGTTCGGCGGTGATCCCTTCCGCGTCGCAGATCTGCTGCAGGCGGCCGATGAGCTCTTCCAGCGTGATCTTCCGCAGCAGCAGCTTCTGCACGCGGGAAATGATGGTCTGGGGGACCTTCTGCATCTCCGTCGTGGCGAACATGAAGATCACGTGCGGCGGCGGCTCTTCGATCAGCTT
>CAZYTO010000077.1:0-20273 GCA_964650405.1 uncultured Thermoanaerobaculia bacterium
GTTCTGGATCGCCGTCGTGCTTTCGGCGCTGCTGACGTTGTCGATCCAGTAGATGGTGTGCCCCGAGGCGTCGAGGTGGCAGGTGGGCGTGAAGACGCGTATGCGGTCGACCCGATGATCGGTGAGGTGGACGAAGACGTCGTGGTGATCAATGGCGATCCGGACCTCGTCATCGTTGCTGCGGATGTTGAAGCTGTCGCCGTCGAGGCTGCAACTGCAGGTGTACCCGCTGTGCTCGCGCGCCGGGATCGACCACGCCACCCAACCGGAGCCGACGGACTCGACCCGGCCCTGTAACGAGCCTCCGCCGCCGAGCGGCTCGACGCGGCCGTGACTCACCTCCGGCGGTGCGGCGAAGGCGGCGGCAGCAGCGAGCGTGAATGCGAGAGCGAGCGGCGCGGTTCTCATGTTCGCTTAGACTGGCGCGCGCATTGCCGGTTAGCTGCGAAACGTCCTGAGGCTTCCCGGGCCGAAGGATCTGTTAGAATCCGCGAACCTTTATGTTGCGCCTGACGACGACCACGGCCACGCGAACGACGGGCACTACCCTGCGCCCCTGTCGATGATCGTCCACTGAAACGAGATCAATACGACAGGGCCGAGAAATCGGCCCTTTTCATTTTTCGAGGTCAATCATGAACGTCCAGCTTCCCGACGGCTCCCTCCGAGAAGTCCCCGAGAACGCCACCGTGGCCGACGTCGCCGCGTCGATCGGCAAACGCCTGGCCAAAGACGCCCTGGCCGGCAAGGTCAACGGCAAGGTCGTCGACGTCTACACCACCGTCCCCGCCGGCGCGAAAGTCGAGATCGTCACTCCGAAGAGCGACGAAGGGCTCGACACCATCCGCCACTCCACCGCACACCTCATGGCCATGGCCGTGCAGGAGCTCTTCCCCGGCACCCAGGTCACCATCGGGCCGGTCATCGAGAACGGTTTCTATTACGACTTCGGCGCGGCCCAGCCGTTCACCGACGACGACCTGCGCCGCATCGAGGAGAAGATGCAGGAGATCGTGAAGCGCGACCTCCCCATCCGCCGCGAGGAGTGGTCGCGCGACGAGGCCGTCTCCACCTTCGGCAAACTCGACGAGAAGTTCAAAGTCGAGATCATCGAAGGCATCCCCGGGGATGAGCCGCTCTCCGTCTACCGGCAGGGCGAGTGGTTCGATCTCTGCCGCGGACCGCACGTGCCCTCCACCGGCCGCCTCGGCGCGTTCCGGCTCACCTCGGTGGCCGGGGCCTACTGGCGCGGCGACGAGCGCAACGCCATGCTCCAGCGCATCTACGGCACCGCCTGGGCGGACAAGGAGCAGCTCGAGGCACACCTCAAGCAGGTCGAGGAAGCGAAGGCGCGCGATCACCGCAAACTGGGGAAGGAGCTGGAGCTGATCTACTTCTCCCAGTTCGCCCCGGCCATGCCCAACTTCCTGCCGAAGGGCGCCGTCATCTACAACGGGCTCCAGTCATTCGTCCGCGAGTTCTACTTCTGCGACGGCTACACCGAGGTCATCTCGCCGCTGGTGTGGGACACCGAGCTGTTCAAGATCTCGGGACACTACGACAACTACAAGGAGAACATGTTCTTCTCCGAGGTCGACGAGCGGGAGTACGGGCTCAAGCCGATGAACTGCCCAGGCCACACCCAGATCTACGCCATGGACCGCCGCTCGTACCGCGACCTGCCCATCCGCATCGCCGACTTCGCCCGCCTGCACCGCTACGAGCGTTCCGGCGTTACCCACGGCCTGGCCCGCGTCCGTTCCTTCGCCCAGGACGATGCACATCTCTTCTGCACTCCCGGCCAGGTCGAGGCCGAGATCGACCGCGAGCTGCGTCTGATCAAGGAGATCTACGACACCTTCGGCTTCGCGGAGGTGCGCATCGCCCACTCCACCCGCCCCGAGAAACGCCTCGGCAGCGACGCCATGTGGGATGCGGCCGAAGGCGCGCTCGAATCGGCGCTGCGCAAGAACAGCCTGGCCTTCCACGTCAACCCGGGCGAAGGGGCGTTCTACGGGCCGAAGCTGGAGTTCCAGGTCACCGACGCCATCGGGCGGCCATGGCAGCTCGGCACCATCCAGGTCGACTACCAGCTTCCGGAGCGCTTCAAGCTCGAGTACATCGCCGACGACGGGAAGGAGCACCGTCCGGTGATGATCCACCGCGCCATCCTCGGCTCGCTGGAGCGCTTCATCGGCATCCTCATCGAGCACTTCGCCGGGGCGTTCCCGACCTGGCTCGCGCCGGTGCAGGTGAAAGTGCTGCCGCTGTCCGAGAAGTTCCTCGACTACGCCCGTGACGTGGCCCGCCGCCTCCAGGCGGAAGGAATCCGCGTCGAGACCGACGACTCGAACGAGAAGCTTGGGGCGAAGATCCGCAACGCCCAGCTCCAGAAAGTCCCATACATGCTGGTCCTCGGCGAGAAAGAAGCGCAGGCCGGCACTGTGACCGTCCGCAAGCGCAGCGGCGGCGACCAGGCCTCCATTCCGGTAGGAGAGCTCATCGCCCTGGTGAAGGAGCAGGTTCGAACGCGGGCGCTGACCCTGTAGAGATTCATCCTGAGTGAGGGGGTTGGGTCGGGCGGGAACGAAGGATCAATTCGGGGCACGGTCTACCGGCTGCAGAGTGTCGACGGTCGTGATTGCCATGCTTTGATCCTTCGCTCCCGCGGCCCGACCACCCTCGCTCAGGATTCACTGCGCGCGTTGACTTTGGCGCGCTTTATTCGTATTTTTCACCGCTCGCACCAGCGAATTGAAGGAGGACTCACGTATTTTCCCCCCGAGACGAGGATCACGATTCGACCGACGCCCCGCAGAACCTGAATCCAGAATCAACGACATGATCCGCGGCATCCCTGAGGTTCGCCTCATTGATGCTGAGGGCAAGCAGGTCGGGATCGTTCCGCTCCCGCAGGCTCAGGACATGGCCCGAGAGAAGGACCTCGATCTCGTCGAGATCTCGCCGACGGCAAACCCTCCCGTCTGCAAGATCATGGACTACGGGAAGTACGTCTTCCAGCAGAAGAAAAAGCAAGGCGAAGCGAAGAAGAAGCAGAAGGTCATCATCGTCAAGGAGGTGCAGTTCCGCCCCCGCATCGACGAGCATGACTTCGATTTCAAGAAGAACAACATCGTCCGCTTCCTGCAGCACGGTGACAAGGTGAAGGCCATCATCCGCTTCCGCGGCCGGGAGATGACGCACATGGAGCTCGGCCGGGCCGTGCTCGACCGGCTGCTGACGGAGATCAAGGAGTTCGGCGCCTCGGAGAACCCCCACCCCGACGTGCAGGGCAACCGGATGACCATCGTCATCGCACCGAATAAGTAGTACCAGGCGGGCGGGGAGGGCGAGCGGCGAGCGGGATGATTCGCTCACCGATCGGCGGAACCGGCTCGCTTTCAATGAGATACACAATCGCGGCAACGCGGCAGTCCGGCAGGCAGACCTCCCGTCCGCCGCTCGCCGTCACCCGCCGGCCCGCGTGGGAATTCACTTAAAGATCAGTCAGTTAGAGGTCGAGCTATGCCGAAAATCAAGACCCACCGTGGCGCCGCCAAGCGATTCAAGAAGACGGGCACCGGAAAGCTGCAGCGGAACAAGGCGTTCCATTCGCACATCCTCACCAAGAAGTCGCCGGGCCGGAAGGCCTCCCTGGCTTCGGAGGTCGAGGTGTCGAAGGCCAACGCCAAGACCGTCAGCCGGATGCTGCCGTACCTGTGAGCCCCACCGCTGAGTGCTGAAGTGCTGAGTGCCGAACTTCCCTTCTCGGCACTCAGCACTCGGCACTCGGCACTAACCCTGAGCGAGGCGCGGTACTTCACCCACTCCTGACCCGCCCGCTCTCAACGAAGGAAAACGAGGAGACCCATGCCGAGAGTCAAACGAGGTCCCAAAAGAAAGAATCGTCGCGCAAAGATCCTGAAGCTGGCCAGTGGCTTCTACGGGATGAAGTCGCGCGGTCACCGCATCGCCAAGCAGGCCGTCGAGAAGTCGCTGAACTTCTCCTACACCGGCCGCAAGGATCGCAAGGGTGATTTCCGCAAGCTGTGGATCGCCCGCATCAACGCCGCCGCCCGCATGAACGGAATCTCCTACTCGCAGCTCATCGCCGGCCTCAAGGCCAGCGGCTCCGTGCTCGATCGCAAGGTCCTGGCCGACATCGCCGTCCGCGATGCCGCCGCCTTTACCGCGATCGCCGAGAGCGCCAAGAAGGCGCTGAAGCCGGCCAGGGCGTAGCCTCAGCTCCGACACGATCGTTGAAAGGGCCGCTGAGTCAGCGGCCCTTTTATTTTCGAGCCCGCGCGAGCTCACGCGCCGTCGCGTCGTTCCTCGAACGGGAGGCCGTGCCGCTGCAGAAGTCGCCGCAGCTCGTCCGGGAACGACATCTTCCGGTGAGGCGTCTTCTGTCGCTCGATGTAGGTGGCGACTGAATCCGGCTAGAATGCCCTCCCCGCGGAAACGCCGCGCCTCCGGGAACCACATGCTCGACGAAATCCGAAAAGCTGCCGCCGACTTCGATGCTCTCCTCTCCCGCGCCACGAGCCTGCACCAGCTCGATGAGCTGCGCGTCCGTTACTTCGGGCGGAAGGGAGGGCTCATCCCGGGGCTCTTCACGCGTCTGAAGGACGTGGCCCGCGAGCAGAAGAAGGACGTCGGCGACGCGCTGAACCGGCTTCGGGACCGGCTCGAATCCGGGCTGAAGGAGAAGAGCGAGCACGTGGCCGCCACCGAGGCAGCGCGGAAGGAGGCCCGCGAGCAGCTCGACGTCACCCTCCCCTCCCGCCCGCCACGCCTCGGGCACCTCCATCCCATCACCATCGTTCGCCGCGAGCTCGAGCAGATCTTCCGGGAGATGAGCTATTCCATCGACCCCGGCCCCGAGATCGAGACGGACTGGTACAACTTCGAGGCGCTCAACTTCACGCCAGACCATCCCGCCCGCGACACGCAGGACACGTTCTTCCTGGACGTGACGCCCTACCTGCTGCGCACGCACACGTCGAACGTGCAGATCCGCTCCATGGAGAAATACGAGCCGCCCGTGAAAGTGCTGTCGTGCGGGCGCGTCTTCCGCCGCGACGAGATCACCATGCGCCGCTCCCCGATGTTCCACCAGGCCGAGGGCTTCCTGGTCGACCGCGGGATCCACATCGGACATTTGCGCGCGACGCTCGAGCATGTCGTGCGGCGCCTCTTCGGCAGCGACTCGAAGATGCGCATGCGGCCCAGCTTCTTCCCCTTCACCGAGCCTTCGGCCGAAGTGGACATGTCGTGCGTCTTCTGCCGCGGCGCCGGCTGCGGCACCTGCTCCCAGACCGGCTGGATGGAGATCCTTGGCTGCGGCATGATCCACCCCCAGGTGCTGCGCAACGTGGGCATCGATCCGGAGGAGTGGAGCGGCTTCGCCTTCGGCCTGGGCATCGACCGCGTGGCCATGCTCAAGTTCGACGTGCCGAACATCCGCACGCTCTTCGAGAACGACCTGCGCGTGCTGTCGCAGTTCTAGCGGGCGAGCGGAGAACGGCGAGCGGCGAGCGGGAAGAGCCCGGACGGTCAATTGCCGGCGAAGAGACGCTTGCTGCCGGTGGTCATGTTCCAGGAGACGACACCGGACTCGGTCGTACAGAGGATCTCGTCAGGCAACGCCCTCGTCGGGTCGAAGATCGCGATTCGCAGCGCAGGATCGGGCACTTTCATCGTGCCGCGGGCGAAATCGACGACCGCCGGCGTCCAACTCCCGCAGTTCGGGCCGGCCGCACACGCCAGGCGGACCTGAACGATGGCGCGATGCTCGTCGCCGCCGGATACGTGTGTATCGCGGAAGCCGGAGCCCCTAACCTCGCCCAAGGACGCGCCGCCGGCCGTGAAGTGACCGGCCGTCACGATCGCTCCCTCCTGGCGGACCGCCAGGATGCTCCCATCCCGAAGGAAGGCCGCGCGTTGCCAGAGGCCCTCGATGCGCGCGAGCGGTGCTCCGCTACGAGCGTCGGCGAGGGTCAGCAGGTTCGGGCGCGAGAGCAGCATGGACGTATCGTCGCGGCTGACGGAAAGCACCCGATCCTCGAATGCCGCGGTGCGCCGCAGCATTCGCGTGCGAAGGTCGTACTCGTAGACCTCCCGCGTATGAGGAGCGGGCCCGACATTGCCGATGATGCGCACGACGTCGCGGCTGATGAAATCAAGCCGCCGGCCGCTGTTCTGGGCCAAGTCGAGGTGGAATGAGCCAAGCGAACGGCCGGTGCCGAGCTCGTAGATCGTCACGCTGTCATTGCCAATGAAGACGCGCGTGCCGTCGGGCGACACGCCGAGCTGCCCCATCGACGTCTCGATGCCTGTCGGCTCGGCGTGCGGATGGGGATCGCCGAGGCGGCAGGCGATGAGCTCCGCGGTGGGAGACATGGCCGTTTTCGGCCGGAACCAGACGGCGGTCCGGCCGTCATCGGAGAAGGCCATGCCGAACCACGGCGGGGCGAGGATCCGCACCGAGCGGCCGTCCGTATTGATGAGAAATGTTGGCCGGTAATCGCCGCGATAGGAGGCCTTCCCGTTGATCAGCAGCCATCCGTCGTGCGCCCCCTGGACCCGGATGTCGGTCAGCGTGTGAGGCGAGGCCTCCAGCGCCCACAGCAGATACGACGAGACGGCAAGCACGGCCAGCGTGACCGCCGGCCACAGGAAGCGCGAAAGTGCCCTGTGATTCTGAAGCCGGTTCGTCCGGCCCTTCGCCACCTGCCACGTGCATGCGCCGAGCAGGGCGAACAAGAACCCCACGCCAAGGGCCACGGAGGCCACGACCGTGATGGTCCGGGCCTGCGCCGCCAGCGGAAGGCGCAGCATGGCGAAAACCGCCGCTCCTGTCGCCGCGGCACAGACGAAGTCGAGCGCGATCCACGCCGAACGCGAACGGATCATCGTTCCCAGGACATGCGCGAGAAGAAAAACGATGATGGCAGCCAGGGCATCGGCGCCGGCGAACATGGCCGGGTTGTCCGTCCACTGCGTCACGACCCGCGCACCGCCCGCGACAGCCGGTGCGACGATGATGACAAACGAAGCGAGGATGAGAACGGCTGCGGCGAGGAACTTGCCGAACCATACGGCCGGCCCGGTGATGGGCCGCGCGAAGTAGAACGACAGCCGGTTCTCCGTCAGCTCGCGGCCCACGATGGTCGCGCCGAGAATGGCGGCCAGACCAAGACTGAAAGAGGCGGCCAGGATCAGCGATGAGAACGTCAACGCCTCGCGGAAAGAGCCGTGCATGCGCACCGTGAGCGGGATGAGCACCGACAGCACTGCAAATGCCGCCGCAGCCACGAAGACGAAGCGCTTCTCGGCCATCTCCCGGCGTGCCAC
The DNA here is from genome assembly GCA_964650405.1 of uncultured Thermoanaerobaculia bacterium. GTDB lineage: Bacteria > Acidobacteriota > Thermoanaerobaculia > Gp7-AA8 > Gp7-AA8 > CAZYTO01. Next base: position 7,357 of record CAZYTO010000077.1, read on the forward strand.
CACGAACGTGCTACGCATCCTTCGCCTCGGGCTCCTCGCCGGTCAGGGCGATGAAAATCTCTTCCAGCGACATCGCGGAGACCTCCGCCTCGTGCTCGAGCGAGCCGCGGAAACGCTCGAAGGCAAGGTCGTCGTAGTTCGTCACCACCATCTCCACCCCGCTTCCCCATTGCCGCACCGTGGCCGCGCGCAGCGGCGTGGTTTCGAGGACGCGCGGCTGGGCGGCGAAGCGAATCCGGCGGAAGCGCGCCTTCAACGCCTCCAGTGCTTCGTCGAGCTCGAGCCGGCCGTCCCGCAGGATGGCCACGCGCTCGGCGATGGCCTCCACACCGGCCAGGTCGTGCGTGGTCAGGAGCACCGTGATGCCGCGATCGGCCAACTCGCCCACGACTTCCTCGAAGAACGACTTCCGCGCCACGGCGTCCAGGCCGAGGGTCGGGTCGTCGAGGACGACGAGATCGGGGGCGTTGGCCAGGGCCAGGGCCAGCGAAACCTGCTTCTTCTGCCCCTTGGAGAGGCTGCCGAACCGCGCCTTCGGTGACACGCCGAAGCGCGCCAGCCTGGCATCCACGCTGCCCTGATCCCAGCGCGCGTAGAGACGGCTGCAGAACCTGGCGATGGCGCCGACGCTCATCTCCGGCGGCGCGTCGGCGTCCTCGCTGACGACGCCCACCCGCTCCATGAGCCGCGCGCGCTCCTTCCACACGTCCTGTCCGAAGAGATGGATGCGGCCGGCAGACGGCTGCTGCTGGCCGAGGAGGCAACGGACCAGCGACGACTTGCCGGCGCCGTTCCGGCCGAGGAGCGCCACCACCGAGCCTTGGGGCACGGCCAATGACACGCCCTCGACGGCCAGCTTGCGGCCGTAACGGACGGTGACGTGATGGACCTCGACGACCGGTTGCTCTTTCGCTTCCACGGCGCTCACGCGTTCCTCCGATGCTCGCGCACGAGGCGCTGGTAGCTCGTTTCCAGTTCGCTGACGGCGTCTTCCACGCTCGCTCCCGCCGTGATGGCCGTCCCGGCGTAGCGGCCGGCCGCCTCGCGCAGCATCTCGTTGCGCTCGCTCTTCCGCGGCTGCGACGGTGCCTCGGCCACATACGTCCCCTCGCCCCGCTTCACCACCAGCACGCCGGCATCTGTGAGGCGCTGGTAGGCGCGGGCCACGGTATTGGGATTCACGCGCAGGTCGCGGGCCAGGTCGCGCACGGACGGCACGGATGCACCCGGCTGCAACGCGCCGAGGATGATGAGCCGGCGAACCCCGTCCTCGATCTGGCGCCAGATGGGAGCGGGATCGGAAGGGTTGATCGCGAACACGACTGTGACAGTGTATTAGTATCTTAATACACTGTCAACGTTCGGCGGCATCGCTTCGAGTCTACCGGCCCCGGCACGGCTCCTGAACGCAATCTGGTAGACAATGTCCGGCATCCGAACCATCGTCGTGGCCACCGACTGCAGCGAGACGTCCGACCGCGCCCTGCGGTACGCCGGCCGTATCGCCTCCTGCGCCGGCGCCACGGTCGTGGCTGTCTACGGCGCGCCGTTCTCCGCGTCCACCGTGGAGGGGATCGGTGTGGCCGCCGGCTTCACATCCCGCGACGACTGCGAGCAGATGATGCTCCCGGTCCGGCACTGCCTGGAGGAATCGCTGGCCCGCAACCTCGGGCCGGCCACGCCGAGCGACACCGTCGTGGCCGACCAGACCCCGTCCGAGGCCATCGTCAGCGCCGCCGAAGAACGGGACGCGGACCTCATCGTGATGGGAACGCGCGAGCGAAGCCGCATCGCCCGCGCCATCCTCGGCTCGGTGACGCTGAGCGTCCTCCAGGCCAGCCAGCGCCCCGTGCTCATCGTTCGCCAGCGCGGCTGCGACCGCGAGATCCGCCGCATCGTCTGTCCGTTCAAGAACACGCCTCAGTCCATCTCCGCCACCCGCCTGGCCGCGGAGGTCGCCCGTGCCTGCGACGCCCAGCTCCGGCTCCTCCACGTCGTGGACGGCAACCCCGTCGCTCCGGAGATCGCCGACCTCGCCGGCACGAACGTCACCATCGAGGACCTCCACCTCGACCCCGACCCCGGCCGCCAGATCACCACCTTCGCGAAGAGCGCGGACCTCATCGTCCTCCCCTCCCCCAACCGCCGCTTCGGCGACCCGAGCGTCATCGGCACACCGTCGTGGCAGGTCGTCCGGACCGCCGAGTGCCCCGTTCTTACGGTGACGGCGCGGAAGCACTGAAGACCCGAGGCGACGGAGCCATCCAGGAGTCGGCGTGGCTTGGACGCGACGACTGCGTCGTCGTACGTCCGATAGCGGCTCGCTACTGCGGGCACTGCGGCGCAAAGCTCCAATACACGCTCTTGGGATAGCTGAACAGACGTTCGGAGAGCTCGTTGAGATCTGATGGCAGCGGGCCGCGATCCGAGTACCAATCGGTGGAGTAGAAGACCTGCCGCGGCGGCCCGCCCGAAACGGTCTCCGTGCGGACCAGTTGCAGCCTGGTGTGGATCTGATCGCAACAGCCGGCCGGGTTGTCCACGCGTACGTACGTGGGAGCCCAGGAGGACGGGTTGGCGCTGGCGATGAGCGCATCGAACTGCTGCGTTTCGCTGGCGGACAGGGTGAAGGAACAGGCCGCTGCCCGCGGGTTGACCATGACTGACACCGCGCCGGTCGAGTCGACGGTGACGCGCTGGTAACGCGGCGCGAAACCGCCCTCCTCGATCATCGTGACCGACCAGCCTGCGGGCGCCGGCCGCCCCAGGCACTGGGATTCGAAGCGGCCGCGCAGGCTGAGCGAGTCGGGCCCGTACACGCGGGCGTACAGACCGTCGAGGTCTGCCGGCAGGGGGAAGTGATCGTCGTCCCACTGGGTCTCGTACGTTGCCGGTTGACCGCCGGCGACGGTGCTGGTGAGCCGGACCGTCGTGTGGACCTGGTCGCAGCAAGGCGCGGAATTCGTCACGAGGGCATAGGAGGGAAGCCACCGCCCCGGGTTGGCCTGCGTGACGAGAGCGGACAGCGCACCGAGGTCGTCGCCGGCGATCGAGTCCGTGCAGATCGTCTGGCCGAGGTGATCGAGGAGCGTGACCCGGCCGGCGGAGTCGACGACGATGCCGGTCCGGACGGACGGCGCCAGCCCTCCCGACGCCGAGACGGCCACGCTCCAGGAGGCAAGGGGCGGATTCGGCCGTGCCGGACGGGCCACCGCGCGCCGCGGCGGCGCCGCGAGCGACGACATCGCAAGGAACAGAAAGACAGTCAACGGCAGGAATCGTTTCACCACGACCTCCGGGCTCACCTGCTTGATACGTGAAACAGGTACGAGGAGTCTATCTCCTCGTCATTCCGTGACATCTCGCCGAACTCTCGTGCCGTTCGTAACAGCGGCGCGATCCTTCCGCAGGGGTGGAGTATCATCCCAACCACTTCGGCATCACGGGTCCCCGGAGTTACAACTCATCGTGTACGTCAGCAGCTATAACCCTCTGCTCGTCATAGCTTCGCTCTTCGTGGCGATTCTCGCCTCGTACACCGCGCTCGACATGGCGGGGCGGATCACCACGGCCCAGGGGCGCTCGGCCCGCCTGTGGCTGGCCGGCGGCGCGGCGGCCATGGGCATCGGCATCTGGTCGATGCACTTCATCGGGATGCTGGCCTTCAGCCTCCCCATCCCCCTCGGCTACGACCCGTTCATCACCATCCTGTCCATGCTCATCGCCGTGGCCTCGTCGGTCTTTGCCCTGTGGCTGGTCTGCCAGGAGAACCTGCCCTGGTCGCGCCTGGCCTTCGGCTCGATCCTCATGGGCCTCGGCATCGCCTCCATGCACTACACGGGCATGGCCGCGATGCGCATGGTCCCGCTCATCCACTACATCCCTTCGCTCTTCCTCCTCTCCATCGTCATCGCCATCGTGGCCTCGGGCACGGCGCTGTGGATCGCCTTCCACCTCCGCCGGCCCGGCTCGCGGGTCTACCGTTACCGCGCCGCGGCCGGCGTGGTGATGGGCTTCGCCATCGTGGGCATGCACTACACCGGCATGGCCGCCGCGCAGTTCTCGCTGGGGAGCATCTGCGGCGCGGCACGCGCAGGGGTAAGCACCGGATGGCTGGCCCTGCTCGTCATCATCGTGACCATGGCCATCCTGGCCATCACGCTGATCGTCTCCGTGCTCGACATGCGCCTCGAATCGCGCACCTCGAAGCTGGCCATCTCCCTGGCCGAGGCCAATGAGGAGCTGACGTACCTGGCACTGCACGATGCGCTGACCAAGCTGCCCAACCGCATCCTCCTCGAAGAACGGCTCCGGGATGCCATCGGCGGGGCGAACCGCGAGGGCAAGCTCTATGCCGTGATGTTCCTCGACCTCGACGGCTTCAAGGCCGTCAACGACGCCTACGGCCACAACACCGGCGACCAATTGCTGGTCGACGTGGCGAACCGCCTCGTGCCCCGGATCCGGCTGCAGGACACGATCTCGCGCGTCCGCGGCGACGAGTTCGTCTTCCTCGGCGAAGTCACGGAACCGGCCGATGCCGCGTTGCTGGCGGAGAAGCTCCTGGCCATCGTCCGGGAGCCGTTCGAGATAGGAGGCCACGAGCTGCGCATGTCGGTCAGCGTCGGTATCGCCATGTATCCCGGCAATGGCGCGAACCAGCACGAGCTGCTCACCAACGCCGACGCGGCGATGTACCACGCCAAGTCGGTCGGCCGCGACTCGTTCTGCTTCTTCGAGGCGTCGATGAACGCGCATGTGCAGGCGCACCTGGAGCTGATCCAGGACCTGCGACGCGCCATCGACCGCGAAGAGCTCATCCTCTATTACCAGCCGAAGTTCTCCGCCCCCAACGGGCCGGCCGTCGGCGTGGAGGCCCTGGTGCGCTGGCAGCACCCGGCCCGCGGTCTCATCGCCCCGGACGACTTCATCCCCCTGGCCGAGAAGACGGGCCTGATCATCCCCATCGGCGGCTGGGTGCTGGACGAGGCCTGCCGCCAGATGCGCGAGTGGCACGATGCCGGCCGCCACGCCTGGACCATGGCCGTCAACCTCTCACCCGCCCAGTTCGGACATCCGGCGCTGATCGAGACCGTTCAGGCCACGCTGGAGCGCCACGGCCTGATCCCCCGCTGCCTCACGCTGGAGATCACCGAATCGACCGCCATGCGCGACGCCGACGCCAGCGCGGTGATCCTCCAGAAGCTGCACGAGATGGGCGTCCGCATCGCCATCGACGATTTCGGCACCGGCTACTCCAGCCTCCTCTACCTCAAGCGCCTCCCGGCCACGGAACTGAAGATCGACCGCGGCTTCGTCCAGGACCTCGAGCACGACTCGGAAGACCGGGCCATCGTCTCCGCCATCGTGGCCCTCGGCCAGACTCTCGATCTGCAGATCGTGGCCGAAGGCGTGGAGACGCTCGCCCAGCAGGAGTTCCTCTCCGACATGGGCTGCGACTCCCTCCAGGGCTTCCTCTTCGGCAAGCCCATGCCCCCCGCCCAGTTCCTGGCCGCCCTCGCCCACCGCGAAGCGGCGTCCGAGCGGTCCGGCGGGTTGGGAGGGCTGACGCCGGCGACGGAGTAACACAAACGGGGTTCGGCGCGATGCAATCGTGCCCTGCGCCGCCACCATCCTTCACTTCGCCGGCGCTACGACCACCCGCCCGCCCTTCATCACGAACGGCACGTGCTCGATGGCAGTGATGTCGTGCGTGGGGTCGCCGGAGACGGCAACCAGGTCGGCGAGCAGGCCGGGGGCGATGCGGCCGAAATGTTCCTGCTGGCCGAGGATTTTCGCGTCGACGGACGTCGCGGCCAGCAGGGCCTGCACGGGCGTCATGCCGGCGCGGACCATCCACTCCAGCTCCCGGTAGTTGTCGCCGTGCGTGAAGACGCCGACATCGCTGCCGCAACCGATGATGACGTTGTTCGCCATGGCCAGTTTGAACGCGCGCAGGGCGTTGTCCATGCCGGCCGTGTAGGGCGTCGTGCCGCGCTTGTACCCGCTGAAGTACTCCGAATACGCCTCCTCGGCGGTCAGCGTCGGAAGGAACGCCACGCCGTGCTGGGCCATCAGTTTGAAGACCTCGTCGGTGCCGCCATACCCGTGCTCGATGGTGTCGACGCCGGCCAGAGTGGCGCGTCGCATCCCTTCGGCCGTCGTGGCGTGCGCCGAGACGGGGCGGCCGGCGCTGTGGGCCTCGTCGACGAGCGTCTTCAGCTCCTCCAGCGAGAACGTGGGCGTGGCCGCGCCTCCTCCCCGGCCATAGTCGGCGTACACCTTCACCCAGTCCGCGCCATGCCCGATCTGCTCGCGCACCGCGCGCAGGATCTCCGCCGTCCCGCTGGCCTCCTGCGCCCCCTTCATCGACGGATCGAACTCCGGAGCGAAACCGCCCGGCCCCGGTCCGTAGCTGGCCGTGGCCACGATGGCGCGCGTGGCCACGAAGAGATGCGGACCGGGGATGCGCCCTTCATCGATGGCCCGCTTGACCGAGACATCCCCGAATCCGGCGCCCTCGGTACCGAGGTCGCGCAGCGCGGTAAAGCCGGCCAGCAGCGTGTCGCGGCTGTGGAGCGTCGCCGCGATCGTGCGATAGGCCAGCGGCTCGTGGAGCACCTGGTCGTTCCACAGCGTCTCGTTGTACGGGTGGAGAAAGATGTGCGAGTGCGCATCGATCAGCCCCGGGAGCAGCGTCATCCCCGGCAGATCGATCGTCGTCGCCCCCGGCGGCACTGCAACGCTCGCGGCCGGCCCAACGGCAGCGATCTTCTCGCCGGACACGAGGACCACCCAGCCCTCGTGCGTGGCCGTGCCCACCGCATCGAACACCCGCTGCGGACGCAGGAGGACGCTCTTCGGCGCGGACGGTGTGCCGGGCGGCGCCGCGAACGCGGGCCCTATCGCAACAATCACGGCGAGGACGACGATGACGATGCTTCCGGGAAGCTTGAAACGACGAGAGCACACAGGAAGACCCTCCGCCCGGCATTCTGTCGCAGCGGGTCGTGCGTCTCAACCACGCAGCGCAAGAATGCACGGCGACCAGCAAGAAAAGACGTCCGGGATACGAAAAACGAACGCGGCGTCCGACCTAGCTATCGAGAGGGCGTAATCCGCGGGCTTCCCCGCCTTCAGGAGGAGCAAATGCCGGCCATTCCCATGGGGGACGAGCGTCCGCCATTCGACCTAACAGTCGTGCTGCCAAACATCGAAATGCTTCGCGATACAGCCGCATCGATGGCCCTTTGCGGCAACACCTTCGACGACGTGCGTACGATGCTCGAATCGAAGCGAACCGCATGCGCAAACGCGATCGCGGCCGAATATGAGCATCGGACATTCGACCTGCGGCGCCAGATCAATGCAGCCGGCGAGGCCGCAAAGAACATCGAGAAACTCATCGACGATGCGAAGAACAACCGCATCCAGATCGCAGCCGCGGAGCAGAAACGGCTCGATCTGCACCGCGAGATTGCAGCCCTGCAGCAGGAGATCCGAAAGAAGAAGGTTGCCGCCGAAAGGGAGGAGTTCAAACGCCTCCTCGACAAGACGAACGAGCGTGTGCGCTCGGCCGAGGATCGTCTGACCGAGGAGCAGAAGACCGCCTTCCAGAGGCAGCATGAAACCTGGCAGAAGCAGTCTATCGAGCTCGACCGGCGCGTCAGGATCTTCGAGGACCGTATCGCAGAGCTGGATCAGTGTCTCGCTCAGGCCCGGGAGCGCGCCAAACCCCTCGTCGAACGTCACATTACGCGCACGGTGGCCGGGTTTCTGCTCTGGGTCGGATACGGGTCGTTCGCCGCGATCGGATCGACGATCGCCCTTCTCCTCCCGCCGCTCAATGATCAGAAGGCTCCCCTGGCCCAAATCCTCGGCGCGGTACGCGGCGCGGTGGCGGGCTTCCCAAGAACGTGGGGCGTCGGGTCCGTTTTTCTCGTCAGCCTCGTGGTGTTCTTCCTTGGGCTGGTCGCCTTCTGCGCCCTCATCCTGGGACTCGATTGGCTGCTGCAGAAGTTCGACCTCGATTGGAAGCGAGAGGCCAGGCGAGGGGGAGCCCGCAACAAAGACCGTTCCCGCAGCAGTTCCTTGCTCGAAGCACAGTTGTCAGCGGCGTCACTTCCGGTTGTCCGGCGCGGCTCCTACGTCCAGCTCATCGCCGCGCTGCCGTACATCATGATCACGGGCGCGATCACGTGCCTCCTGGCAGCTTCCGCGCACAATGCGGTGCCGGGAACACCACCAGGCAACGTCAACGCCGTGCCCGCTTCCATCGTTGCAACCTACATCGGAACCGTTCTGGCGCTGCTCATGACATCGAGCTTCGTCATGTACGTGCTGAAGATCATCGAGCGTCGCGTGGAAGGTGTGGCCGCCCAAAGCACGTCCCGACCTTCATGGAAGACAGGCTGGGAGTTTTTCGTCATCCCGTTCGTCCTGGTAGGTTCCCTGACCTACGCGATGACGCAGACGGAGGCGTCGCAGCGGGTATGGGGGCCGATCGCCGTCTTCATGCTCCTGAGCTGCCTGGCGGTCGCCTATGGCGTGGTCTACCGGGGGATCTTCTACGACATCGACTGCCTCGAGCGGGAGCGGGCCAGGTGTCTGCGCGCGGTCGCCGAAGCGAAGTCGATCACCGAGCCTGACCTTGAGGACACTTCCGCGGTCTGTGATGCGCGCGATGCACTGCGCACAGCCAAGCAGTATCGCGACCGGATCGACTCGCTCCAATGGCCGGGGCTCGTCAACGACGCAGCGGGTGAAGCGCCGCGTTTCTTTCGGTGGCGCCGGCCGGCCGTCCCAGCCGTCCCGTTCGACCTGAGTTTGGCCGTTCTCACGGACGCTGAAGCCGCCCCAAAGGAGTCGCAGGATCTCCTTCAACTGAATGCACGGATGAGCGATGCCGAGCAGGACCTGGCACGTGCCACGGCCGCCTCGCAAGGGGTAGATCCTTTGCGTCTCTACGATCAGATGTCCGAGATCGACCAACGCCGCGAACAGGCCGAGTCGCGCCGAGAAGCGCTGGAGTTCGAAAGGCACCGGGCCGACTGGGAGCTGAACGGACAGATCGAAAACATGTTGATCGAACTTCGCGCGGCGTTCGACGTGGCCCGGACCGTGGAACCGGCGGTCAGCCGCATCGCCGCAGCAGTCCGAAAGGGATAGATAGGCATCATGGAACCGATCGAATTCAAGAGAGTTCTGAAAGAGTCCGAGCCGCTCTGGAACGGCAAATTCCCTTCGATCGCCACTTCGCCCGGCGTTTCGGACGGTCCGCTTCGTCCTCCCACAGCCGCCTATGACGAAAAGCTGTGGAACGTGGGCTGGACCGACGGCGCATCCGGGCAGCCGCCGGAACATGGCGAGCAATTGGTCAGGGCCTACAACGATCACCGAACGGAGCGGATGCGCTATGAACTGGCGCAGATGAAATCGGTTGCCGAAACCCGAGCGTCGGTGTTGAAGGATTGGCTCAGCCGCATGAAGCCTGACGTGGAGCGATCACGCCAGGAGCTCGCTCAACTGGAGTCGCAGCAACTGCAGGACCCGCATGAATTCTCGCTGGTAACCGGCACACTCTACGTCATCGTCGCGTTCATTCTCATGCTGTCCGACATGCCCCTCTCGCTCTCACTCGTTGCCGAAGGATTTCGGCTTCCCCTCAAGAAGGAGATCGAGGCTACCGGGAGAACCGTTTCCCTTCCCGACCTTTTCTCCCGCGATTGGCAGGAGGTACTGCAGTACCTCTGGCAGCCGATCGTTCTCGCGGTGGGAATCGCGTTTCTGGGCATCTTCTTCAAGATCACCGTCGATTACCTGCTCAGCTCGGGCGAAGGGGCTCCGGAGTCTCGGTACGCCAGGGCGATCAAATACGTTCGACGCGGTTTTTTCGCCGTTGCGTTCGCGTTGATGCTGTTCGGGCTGTTCAGCGTCGGGACCCTCCGTTCACGACAGCAGATTCTCGACACCACGGAGGGTGAGCTTGACCATCTGCAGCAACCGGCCTCGGTCGTCGCGGTTAACCCCGCCGTGCCTTCGCCAGAGAAGCTTGCAGAGGAGAAGCAACGGCGCGAGCTCGAGGACATGAAGCGCTCGCAAACCACGGACGCCGACACGTGGACCAGCCGCTCTTTCATTGCACTGGCCCTCACATTGCCACTCATCGGCGGGATCTGCTTTTCGGTCGGATCGAAACGCGTTCAGCGCTTCTTCCAACTGCAGATGGCGCGCGTCCGCGCCGTGTGGCGTCATTGGCTTTTCGATCTCAGGCAAAGGAAACAGGTTGCCTGCGCCGCTGATGCAGCCTTCCTCTCGGAGGAGATCGCCTTACTTGAACGCCGCAGGAGTGAGGTCGCCCCTACGGCACTCGATGTCTACCTGCACGGCTATACCCGGGGCCTGACAATGCCTCAAAAACTCGAACCGCACCGTTCTCTGTACGCACACTGCAAGGACGTCCTCCAGCAATGGATCGCCGCCGGCGTCCAGGAAGGAACCATCGAGCGCATTCAGCGCTTCGGGAGGAGCCGCCGGTGAGCTCGAAACCCCTGGCTCTCGTCGTGGCCATCCTTTTCATCCGGGAATCTGCTTACGGCCAGGTTCGTCACAGTCCGGCCGGGTTTCGTCCGCGCACGACACTCCTCTTCGTTGACGTCACAAGCAGCCTGACGCAACTCCAGATCGACCAGGTCATTCAGACGGCAGGCACCATCATCGATTCGGTGCACGATGGGTCTGATCTTCTGGTGTATGCCATTCAGGCTGATGCCGAGGCCCCTCCATTCCGGGAGCACAGATTCCGGAGCCCGCAGAGTCGAACGGAAATGCACCAAGTGGATTCGGAGCGGGCTTCTCTGAAGAAGACCGTTAGCAACGACATCATGGACCTCTACTGTTCCATCAACTGGAACGACGAAAGGACGAAGAAGGCATGTCGTGACCGTCAGGTTCTTCCTCATCCTCAGGACGACCTGCGGAGCTGCATCCTCGGCATCCTCCCTCATATTGCCCGGAAAATCGCCGACCTCGACCGGAACGGCAAAGGACCCGCCCGGATCGTCATCGTGAGCGACATGATCGAAGAGTGCGAACGAAACCCGCTTCACCAGATGATCAAGCTCACCCATCCGAATCTGAGCTCCGACATGGCGAACATTCCGAGATTCCAGAACCTCCCCGATCTTGCCGGCAGCCAGATCGTCGTCATCGTGCCACAAACCATGGCGGCGCCTGACCCAAGGCTACCGGCGTTCAATGATCTCCGCGCGTACTGGGGAAGTGTGCTTTCCACGTGCAACGTCGATTGGCGCTTTGAAAGTGAAGTCCCGGAGGATCTCAAACACCCTCCTGCTCGTTAGTCGTTAGCGTGTCCGGCGCAGCGAACGCCGGTGCTGTCTTCTTGAGGGTTCAGAGGCCGCTCCTCAGTCGGGTAGAGTGTCCGTCATGAAGCTTGCAGCAGAACAGAGGCTGGTCGAACGACGCGAGCGAGGCGTCATCCGCCACGCCAGCTCCGTCTACGGCACGTCGGTCGACGGCGTCCCGCTCACCGTCTATCTCCCTGACAGTGGCAGCGCGGACATGGTCATTCTCGCTGCCATTCACGGGGACGAATCGGAGACGACCGTCGTCGTGTCGGAAGCGCTCCGATGCCTCCCCACCGGCGCGCTGCGGGCCGCCGTGATTCTGTGCGGCAACCCCGACGGACTTCTGCGCGGCACCCGCTGCAACGCCAGGGGCGTCGATCTGAACCGGAACTTCCCGACCTCGAACTGGAGCCCCGATCCGGTCAGCTACAAGAGCCGGGCGGACGATGCGCGCGACATCGCCCTCAGCCCGGGTACACAGCCGGCGTCGGAACCCGAGACGAGGGCGCTCCTCTCCCTGCTTGAACGGCTGAGGCCGCGTGCCGTCGTCAGCCTCCACTCGGCACTGGCGTGTGTCGACGACGGCGGCGCCTCGCGCCTCGGACGTCAGCTTGCCGATCGCTGCGCGCTTCCGTTCCTGACGGACATTGGCTACCCGACACCCGGATCGATGGGGACCTGGGCCGCCGAGCACGGATTGAATCTGGTGACGCTGGAGCTGGAGGACGCCTCGCTCTACACGCTCAAGGACCATCACGTTCCCATCATGATCGACCTCATGACCGGCGGATTCGACCTGGCCGGGTAGCGCCATGCACATCCTCATCACGGATTCGGGCGTCGGCGGGCTGTCCGTGGTCGCGTACGCCGAGCGCTTCGTCCGTACGCACGGATTCCGCGAACCGGTGCGGCTGACGTTCGCCAACGCCGCCCCGGACAACGACTACGGCTACAACTCGATGCCTTCCCGGGCGGTGAAGATCGAGACCTTTGACCGCTTTCTCCGGAACGTTACCTCGCGGTTCGCTCCCGACTCGATCTACGTCGCCTGCAACACTCTCTCGGTGCTGCTGCCGGAGACTCCGCACTTCGCGACGGCGGCGATCCCCATACGCGGCATCGTGGCGACGGGCGCCGCGCTGCTCCTCAAAGAGCTCGAAGCGGATCCTTGGAGCGTGGCCATGATCTTCGGGACGCAGACGACGATCGACGCCGGCGCCTACCCGCGGCTGCTGGCCGAACGCGGCATTGCGCCATCCCGCATCATCAGCCAGGCCTGCCCCGGACTGGCCGACACCATCTCGGAGGATCGCCAGGGAGTGAGGACGAACGCCGAGATCCGCCGATGGGTCGCCACTGCGATCGCGCACATGCCGCCGGCCGGCGCCCCCGTCGTGGCCTGCCTGGCCTGCACACACTACGGCTACCGGAAGGACCTCTTTGCCGCCGCGCTCCTCGACGCCGGGCTCCACGCCACGGTCGTGAACCCCAACGAACGTGCCGTCGACGACCTGTTCGGAACGCGCGCCGTGGGCCCGAATGGCGAGTCCC
>CAZYTO010000078.1:0-20247 GCA_964650405.1 uncultured Thermoanaerobaculia bacterium
CGGCCCGAAGACGCGAGCACCCGAAGTAAGAAAAGCATCGGTTCAAGCGTTAGATCGTTCATCACGAACTCTGCAGGGCACTCCGAAAACTTCGCATTTCTGACAACGCTCAGCTCATGACTTCGCTGAGCCGGTTCGTTAGTTCCTCCGTCTTCTCGATCCATGCATCGGACGCGCTCTCGCGCGCTTTTCGATATCGAGAAAACTCGTCGGCTATGTTCAGAGCTGCCAGGATGGCGATCTTTACAGGATCGACGGTCGCGACCTGCGAGGCGACCTCACGCATCCGGGCATCCACGAACTGCGCAAGCTCCGCTAAATAGTCCGGGTCTCCTTCCCCTCGAACGTTGTACGTCTGACCAAAGATCTCGACCTCAGTCGAGTCGTTTCGCGTTTCCATGAAACTCGCTCCGCGTCGCCGAAGCGATGCGGATTCACTGAATTGCGCGGGATTATAACAGTTCGCTGGTCGCTGATCGCTGTTCGGAGGACACAGGTCGATGGTCGCTGACCGCTGCTCGCGCGAAACAGCGAACAGCGAACAGCGAATAATTGTGCTACTCTTTCCCGGGTCCGTTGTCTCTCTCTCAGGCAAAGGGGTGACATGAAGCAGGTCTTCAGGGCTGCTGGGCTGTGGTGTATCGCAACAGCGGTGGTGGTGGCGACGGGCAGTGCGGCGGAGCTCTCCGCTCCCGCTGTCGTTTCGCCAGCCGCTGGCGCGGTGATCGACGACGATGCGCCGTTCCTCTGGAATGCCGTTCCGGATGCGAAACGGTATGACGTAGAGGTGTGCGGCGACGCCGCCTGCGCCGACGTGCTCGGCCGGAGCAGCGTCCCCAACCTCTATTCTCTGCTGCGCCGTCCGCTCGGCACGCTCTATTGGCGTGTGGCAGCGGTGGACGGAGGCGGCCAGCGCGGCTCCTGGTCGGCGGTCACCCGCTTCACGGTCGCCCACGGCATCACCGGCTCCGTGTACGAGGACACCCGCGGGGACAACGACGCGGCCGGGCTGGTCATCCGGCCGGGAGTGCACGTCCGGCTCTACAAGGACGGCGGCGAGACGCCGCTGTCCGAGGAAGTGACCGGCAGGACCGGGGCCTACGCCTTCCATCCGGGAGCGGCGGGGACGTACTGGGTCGCCGTCGACGCAGCCACCGTCACCCCGGCCGCCGGAGCCAGCGGGAACGTACGCGCGGAGCAGACCTGGGGCGGCCTCGGAGCCCTCTGCCGGCAACTCGACGGCAGCGTTTTGCGCCACACCGGCGACGGACCCTGCTTCGGCGGGCGTCCGGTGAGCGCGGAGGATTCCACGCACCTCGGCGGCTCGCGTCATGTGGCCAGGATCGACTTCGGCGACCGGACCGTCTCCGATGTCGACTTCGGCTTCAGCTTCAACGTGGTCACGTCCACCGCGGATGGAGCGGGGGCGGGCACGCTCCGCCAGTTCCTGCTCAACGCCAACGCCATCCACGGTCCGAACACCATGCACTTCATCCCCGTGACGAGAGCACCGAACGGCAAGTGGTGGACGATCCGGACGACCTCTCCCCTGCCGGCGCTCACCGACGGCGGCACGACCCTCGACGGCACCGCCTGGAGCATCGTGGATCCGAAGTTCGACGTCGGCATGGACAAGGAGACGATCCTCCGGGTGAGCAATCACGTGGTCACGGGGCGGAAGCTGACCGGGCCCGACCGTCCGCAACTCGAGGTCGTCCTCTCCGGCGAGCGGGGCATCGACTCGGGCAGCGCCGCAGCCATCCGCAACATCGCCCTGGCCGGGGCACGGACGAACGTCAACGCGCGCGGGACCATCGCCCTCGAGCGGACCATCATCGGGGCGCGGCCGGACGGCACACCGCAGGGAGTGCCCGGCGAGAACGGCATGGTCGTGGAGAGCGGCAGTGCGCGGCTCGACGGCGTCTACATCTCCTCGGAGAGCAACCTTGGACTGGCCGTCCGCCCCGGCGCCACCCTGACGGCGCAGGGCCTGTTCGTGACCCGCTGCGGCACCACCGGCAGCGGCGCTGGCGTCTCCCTTGCCTCCAGCGACGCGTCGATCACCGACTCGTTCCTCTTCGAGAACGAGGCCCCGGCGGTCGTGGTGGGGGGCAACGAAGCGGCCGGTCCGGCCGCCCGCAACGTCATCCGCGGCTCCGCCATCAGCCACAACCTCTCCGGCGTCATGCTGGCCGCCAGCGCCACCGGAACGGTGATCGAGGAGAACGACATCGTCTGGAACAGCGGGGGCGGCATCGTCACCAACCCGGGCGGCGTCCCCTCGCGCCTGGCGCGCATCACCCGCAATCACTTCAACGAGAACGGCGGCGTGCCCATCGACCTGCAGCACCAGACCGAGAAGCTCCACCTCGCGCCTGCCACCTGCCACAGCGAAGGCCTGGCCAATGAGGGCCTCGGCGCCCCGCAGGTCACGCGCGCCGAGGTGCGGGCCGTAGCAAAGGACACCCGCGAGCTGCGCGTGGAAGGAAAAGCCTGTCCCGGCGCGACCATCGAGATCTACGAATCGTTCGTCACCGGCGACCTCCGCGACCCGATCGAGAAGGAGCGCCTGCCGCGCGACCTCCCCTCGGTGCGTGAGGCCATCCGCAAGGACGAGGTCGAGTCGCGCGACAACGCCGGGGGCAATGCCATCGACATCATCCCCTCCGTCGGCGAGTTCAACTTCGCCGCCACGGTGAAGGCCGGCGCCGATGGCACGTTCACGGCGGCCATCCCCATCGTCGACCCGGTGGTCGACGAGAAGGCCAAGCCGCGCCCCAACATGGGCGAGAACGACGTCGAGCTCGACGTCCACGACGTCTTCCACGGCCGGCGCACCTATGCGGTGGCCGCGGTGGCCATCGACGCGGCCGGGAACACCTCGGAGTTCAGCAGGCGGCACATCGTCGGCGACCGCTTCGGAGACCGCGGTGGCCGCTGACCCCGTCTACCGCCCCGCGGGGGAGATCGTCATGCGCCGCATTGCGGATGAGGCCGTTCTCGTCCCCGTGCGCAGCAACGTCGGCGACCTGGACTCTATCTTTACTCTCAATCAGACAGCCATCACAATATGGACAGCGCTCGATGGGAACACGCCACTGCAGGGCGTGATCGATTGTGTCTGTGCGGAGTACGCAGTCGATCGCGAAACGGCGTCCGCCGATACGCTGGCGATCCTCGCCCAGCTTGCGGAGGTAGGGCTGATCGAGGAGGCATGATGGTCATGCAGGTCGAAAAACACGAAGAGTTCGTGATGCGCGTGTACGGGAGGGCGGACCAGCGCCGCATCCCCGTCAACGGCACCATTGAGATCAGCCACCGCTGTCCCCTCACCTGCTCGCACTGCTACAACAACCTGCCCATGAACGACCGCGAAGCGCGGTCGCTGGAGATGACCTTCGAGGATCACTGCCGGCTCATCGACGAGATCGCCGAGGCCGGCTGCCTCTTTCTCTGCTTCACCGGCGGCGAGATCTTCGCCCGCCGCGACTTCCTCGACATCTACGAGCACGCCAAGAAGCGCGGCTTCCTCATCACCCTCTTCACCAACGGTACGCTCATCGACGAGCGCATCGCCGACCGCCTGGCCGCCCGCCGTCCGTTCGCCATCGAGATCACGCTCTACGGCGCGACGAAGGCCACGTACGAGCGGCTGACGGGCATCCCGGGATCGTACGACCAGTGCATGCGCGGCATCCGCCTCCTGCTGGAGCGCAACCTGCCGCTGAAACTGAAGACCGTGGGCACGTCCATCAACGTGCACGAGGTCTTCGAGATGAAGCAGATGGCGGAGGACCTGGGCGTCGAGTTCAAGTTCGACGCCATGCTCAATCCGCGCATCGACTGCTCCTCGGCGCCCGCGGCCGTGCGGCTCTCGCCCGAGGAGATCGTCATGCTGGACATGCGCGACGGAGAGCGCATGTCGGAATGGCGGCGCCTGGCCGAGGACCTCGTGCCGCTGGCCGCGCCGCCGGGTGAAGCGCAGAAGCTCTATCACTGCGGCGCCGGCGTCAACTCCTGGGCCGTCGATCCCTACGGCAACCTCTCCATGTGCGTCATCTCCAAGGTGGAGAAGTACAACGTCCGCCGCGGCTCGTTCCGCGAAGGCTGGGACTACCTCTCCCACACCGTGCGCGAGAAAACCGTCACCCGGCCCACCAAGTGCAACACCTGCAAACTGAAATCGATGTGCGGCATGTGTCCTGCCAACGCCGAGCTGGAGAAGGGCGATCCCGAGGAGCCGGTGGAATGGCTGTGTTACCTGGCCCATCTCCGCGCCGCTGCCTTCGACGTGGAAGTGACGCCGCACGGCGACTGTGAGAACTGCACCGAGGCCGCCCAGGCGCGGCTCAACACGACGATCCAGGAGATGAGGCTGCGTGTAGCCGATCAGCCCATGATGGTGCCCATCCCCGTGCCTGGGACCCAGAGCACGGGATGCGCATCGGACGGCTGTTCCGCCTGCAGGCGGTGAGGAGAAAGACGCATATGCACGAAGAGAACAACAGCGAGCGGAAGAAGCCCTACCTGAAACCCGAGGCGCACCGCTTCTCGCTCCGTCCGGGCGAAGCGGTCCTCGGCTTCTGCAAGACCAGCTCGGGCCACGGCCCGAACTCCCAGGGCGCGGGCGGAAACTGCAAGGCTCCGGGGAACTGTCTGGTCATCGGCTCCTGACGGCCTTCCGGGATTTCTGAGGGCTGCTGATGCGCGAGACACTCCGGGTGGGCGGTGTAGCGATCTCGATCGTCTGCGACGAGCCGGGAGTGGGACCGCTCGTGCACGGAGCGGAGCGGCTCTTCCTCGTCGACGACGCCGCCGCTGACTGCACCGTGACGGTGCGCCGGCTCGAGCGCTATGAGCCGCCGCGCGGCGCATGCCTCTTCGACTCCGGCCTGGTCTGGAGCCTCCATCGCGACGGCGAGGCCCTGCGCATCGAATGCCGCTCACCGGTCTTCGGCCCCACGCCCTACAAGGTGGCCGTCTTCGATGAAGTGATCACCCGCGCACACGTCTACGTGACGGAGTTTTTCGACGCGCTCGAGTTCCCCCTCGGCGAGCTGCTCTTCAACGCGTTGCTCACCCGGCGCGGGGGCATCGAGGTCCACGCTTGCGGCGTCATCGAGCATGGCGAAGGAACGGTGTTCCTTGGCAACTCGGGAGACGGCAAGACGACGACGGCGCGCCTTTGGCAGAGCGCCGCGCCCGGCGTCGAGCTGGTGAGCGACGACCGGGTCATCCTCCGCCCGCACGACGGCGTCTGGTGGATGTACGGATCGCCGTGGCACGGCGAAGCGGAGATCTGCTCGACCGCACGGGCGCCGCTGCGCCGCATCTTCGCGCTCCACAAGGCGCCCCTCAACGCCATCGAGCTGCTGGCGCCGGCCCAGGCTGCAGCACGCATCCTGGCCTGCGCCTTCCCGCCGTTCCATGACGCGGCCGGACTGGCAGCGGTGGTCGACATTGCCGCGAGCGTGGCCGCCGCCGTTCCCGTGGCGCGCTTCTCGTTCGTCAACGACCCGGGCGCCGTTGCCTTCATCCGCAACGCCGCCGGCGCGAGGGCTGCCTGATGTTCGAGCCGGCTCTGCTCGCCGTTCTCGACGCCGGCCACCAGGCGCGCTTCGTGGCCAGCGGCGATTCCATGTACCCGGCCATCCGCGACGGTGAGGGCGTGACGGTCGAGCGCTGTGCGATCGAGGACGTGCAGAGGGGCGACGTCGTGCTCGTCCGCGCGGCGCGCGGACTCACCGCCCATCGCGTCATCCGCATCCGCCGTCGCGGCGGCGAGCTGCAGATCACGACGCGCGGCGACAATTGTTTCCGCGCCGATGCACCGTCCGGCGCGGCGGCGCTGATCGGCAAAGTGACCTCCGTCACAGGAACGAAATACGGTGGGAGTCGTTTATTTCACGTCCGATTGACGTTGTTTCGACTCCTGCGGCGTATCTTTTCTTATTGGAAGATAACTTCTCCCGTAATCCGTTAACGCAGCAACGCGCAGATCAGCACTGCGTGGATCGAGTCTGAGAGAAGGCACATGATCGCTCACATGATGCGCCGCATTGGCGCGCTCGTTCTATTCGTGTTTGCTGGGGTGCTCTTCGTCGCCTCGCCCGCCGCCGCGCAGGTCGCGTTCGACGCCGCGTCGAATGCGGCCGCTGCGACGACCTCGACGGCAAACCCCATCACCGTCACCTGGAACCATACGGTGGGAACAGCCAAGAAGCCGTACCTCGTCGTGCAGGTGGCCATGGACCTGAACGGCGGCGGCCAGACGGTCACCAGCGTCACGTGGGCCAGTGAGTCCGGCAGCCAGCAGCCGATGGCGCTTCTCGGCTCCTCGACGAACGGGACGTTTGTGCGATCCGAACTGTGGGGGCTGGCGAACCCGCAGCCAGGAAACCATACGATCAGCGTCGCGGTCGCGAACGGAGGCGGCCAGAGCACGGTGATCATGGCCGGGGCGCGGTCGTTCAGCAATGTGCTGGAGACCGTGGCTACAGGAACGGCCGTGGCCGCCGCAGCAACGAGCACCACTCCTTCTGTCACTGTCGCAAATACGGTTTTCGGCTACGTCGTCGATGCAGTCTCGCTCAACGGCGCCAACGCCCTGACGGCCAGCGCAGGCCAGACCAACACGTTCAACCTCACGGCCGCCGCCTCCTCCGGCGCCGGCAGCACAAAGACCGGTGTCGCGAACGCCACGATGTCCTGGACCTCGGCCGTCTCCCACGAATGGGCGGCCGTGGCCGTTCCGCTGCAATCGGCCACGCCGCAGATTTTCTTCGACGCCGCCAGCAGTCTTGGATCGGCGCTCAATTCGACTGCCAACCCGATCAACTTTTCCTGGAGTCACACCACCACGACCGCTGCCAATCGCTACATCGTCGTGGCCGTGCCCATGGACGTGAACGGCGGCACTGCGAATGTGAACACCGTAACTTACGGTACCGAAGGCGGCGGTCCCAACACGCCCCTGACACGGATCGGGTTTCAGCTCAACGGCACGCGTACGCGCGTCGAGCTCTGGAGCGTGAAGGCGCCGGCCAGCGGCACCCATACCATCACCGTGTCGATCACGAACGCGGGAGGCCAAGCCGTCTCGTATACCGGGGGCGCGCAGACGTTCCGCGGCGTCGATCAAAGCGTGCCGCTGGGAACCGCCGTCGGTACGACGGGAACGAGCACCAACCCCGCCATCGCCGTCGCCAACACCGCCTATGACTACGTGGTGGACGGCGTGGCCTTCGAAGATGCGGCCGGCGTCGCGCCCGGGGCGACCCAGGACCAGCGTTTCCAGAACAACTACACGCCCGGTGCGGGCCGCGCCCTCAGCGGCGCCAGCAGCGGGTTGCGCGGCTATACGAACTCCACCATGCAGTGGGTCGAAGCCAACTCCGCCCGCTGGGCGATCGAGGCCGTCCCGCTCAAGGCAGTCAGTGTCGCCGTGACCAAGTCCGCCTCGGCTGACGTCGTGAAGCTCGGTTCCCAGGTCACCTACACGCTGACCGCCACGAATTACTCCGCCGCTTCCGTCGCTGGCATCACCATCACGGACGCCATCCCCTCCGGAGCTTCCTTCGTTTCCCAGACCGGTTGCGCCGGCACCGGGCCGGTCACGTGCACGGTCGGCACTCTCGCCGCCGGCGCCACGTCAGCGACGTTCACCATCACGGTCGTCCCAACCGCCGCTGGTACCATTTCGAACGTGGCCACGGTCACCTGGACCGGCGCCCTCGGTTCGAACTCCACTGAGACCATCAAGACGCTGGCGGAAAGCAAGATTTGCGCGACCCCCGGCAAGGACGGCGTTGGCGGCACTCTCGCCGGCATCAAGAACGACTACTGGCCCGGCACCACCGTGGCCGCGGGCGCGACGAGCATCACTCTCGGCGCCCGCGTGGCCGGTGCCGCAGGCAATACCATCACTTCCGGCGACCTCCTCATCGTCATGCAGATGCAGGATGCCGCTTTCGATACGACGAACGACGAAACGTACGGCGAAGGCACGGGCTCGACCGGCGGCACGGGAACGGGCAGCGGCGCGGCCACGAACCTGAACAACGCCGGTCGCTGGGAGTACGTCGTAGCCACCAACAGCGTGAGCGCCGCAGGCGGCACGCTGAACCTGGCCGGCGGCGGAGCCGGCGGCGGGCTGCTCTATGCCTATACCACGCAGACCTACGCGGCCACGACCACAGAGGGGCAGCGCACCTTCCAGGTCATCCGCGTCCCGCAGTACACCACGGCCACGCTCGGCTCGACGCTGACGGCGCTGGCATGGAACGGCTCCACGGGCGGCGTGCTGGCCATCGACGTCAGCGGAACGCTGACGCTCGGCAGCGCAACCGTCTCCGTCGACGGTCTCGGCTACCGCGCGGGCGGTGGCCGCCTGCTCACCGCCGCCGCCGGCCTCGTGTTTACGGACTTCCGCACCTCGGCCGCATTGAACGCGAATGGGTCGAAGGGCGAGGGCATCTCCGGCACGCCTCAGTACATCTATGGTAGCGGCGCCACGATCGGAGCTCCCGGCGCCAACACGCCGACCAACACAGGCGTGGAAGGCTACGTCGGCGGCAGCAACGGGCGTGGCGCGCCCGGCAATGCCGGCGGCGGATCGACCGACGGCAATCCTGCCGCGAACGATCAGAACAGCGGCGGGGGCGGCGGCGGTAACGGCGGCTCCGGCGGCTCCGGCGGCAACAGTTGGAACTCGAACCACCCCTCGGGCGGCCAGGGCGGCGGCGGCATTTCGCCCAGCCTGACGCGTATCACGATGGGCGGCGGCGGCGGCGCGGGCACGAGCAACAACGGCACCGCCGAGACGTGTACCGCTCCACCGACCTGCCGCGTCAACACACCGGGCGACTGGACCGATACAGACCCGAGCAACGGCTATTACAGCAGCGGCGCCGACGGCGGCGGCATCATCATCATGCGTGCCATGACCGCGACCGGTACCGGTACGCTGACATCCAACGGCCTGACGGCCGCGAACACGGGACGCGACGGTTCGGGCGGCGGCGGCGCGGGCGGCTCAGTTCTCTTCACCACGCAGATCGGCACGCTGTCCGGGCTGACCATTCAGGTCAAAGGCGGCAACGGCGGCAACGCCTGGCTCACCCAGGACGGTGTCACCGTTCCAGGGAACCGCCACGGCCCCGGCGGCGGCGGCGGCGGCGGTTACATCCTCACCTCGTCCGCGCCTGCGTCGACGAACGTCTCCGGCGGCTCGAACGGCGTGACCACCAGCGCCAATGACGCTTTCGGCGCCCAGCCGGGCACCTCCGGCGTCGTCCAGCTCATCACCGGCAACAACGTCCTGCCGGGCGGTGACGGCGCGTCGTGCTCCGCGGCCGACCTGGCCATCACCAACACCGACAACCCTGACCCCGTCCAGGCCGCCCAGAATGTCACCTATACGCCGGTCGTGACGAACAACGGTCCGAATTCGGCCGACGGTGTCACCGCCACGTTCCCGATCCCTGCCAGCTCCACGTTCGTGTCCATAAGTGCTCCGCCGGCGGGCTGGACGTGCATCACGCCCGCTGCGGGCGGCACGGGTACCATCTCCTGCACGGTGCCCACCATGGCCAGCCTGGCCACGGCAAACTTCTCCTTCATCGTGAACGTCAACAACGGCACGCCGGCGGGCTACACGCTGTCCGAGACCAACTCCGTCACCAGCAACACCCCCGATTCGAACACGTCGAACAATCAAGCCACGGCCACCACGCTGGTCGAGGCGGAGACGGCCGGCACGTATGCCGACATGGCCGTCACCATCTCGCAGAGCACGAATTACCCGACGGCCGGCTCGAACATCACCTACACACAGACCGTCACGAACAACGGCCCGACCGCGGCCGCGAACCCGACCTATTCGTTCACGACCCCGGCCAACACGACGTTCCAGAGCATGGGTGCTCCGCCGGCGGGCTGGACCTGCATCACGCCCCCAATGAACGGAACCGGTACGATCACCTGCAGCGGTTCGTCCGCGCTGGCTTCGGGCGCTTCAGTGAGCATGGGAGCGCTGGTGCTGAAGGTCAACGCCGGCACCGCCGCCGGCACGACCATCACGGCCACCCCCTCGGTCGGCACGACCACGACCGATCCTTATTCAGCCAACAACACCGCCAGCGTCACCTCCACCGTCGTGGCGGCCGGCTCCGGCGACGTGGCCATCACCCTCTCCAACAGCCCGGGCCCGGTCTCGCCCTCCGAGAGCTACACCTACACGGCCGTAGCGACGAACAACGGTCCGAATACGGCAGCGAACATCACCGTAACCATTCCCGTCCCGGCCGGTACCGGCTTCCAGTCGCTCACCCCGCCCGTGGGCTGGAGCTGCTCGACTCCCGCCGTCGGCGCGAGCGGCAACATCACCTGCACCATCGCCTCGCTGGCGTCCGGTGCGAGCGCCACCTTCTCCCCTGTCGTTCAGGTGAGCCCCGGCACGGCATCGGGCACGTCTCTCAGCTCGACGGCTACGATCGCCACGACGACGACCGACAGCATCGCTTCGAACAACAGCGCCACCGCCACGAACCTCGTCACCAGTTCCACCAACGCCGACGTGGCCATCGTGAAGACCGACTCCCCCGACCCGGTCGGTCAGGGGCAGCTCATCACGTATCGCATGAGCGTCACCAACAACGGCCCGGCCACGGCGACGAACGTCAGCGTCAGCGACACGCTGGTTGCGTCCCTCACCTTCGTTTCGTCGAGCGCGAGCCAGGGCAGTTGCGCGGGGACGTCCACGATCAACTGCTCCCTCGGCACGATGCCCGTCGGCACGTCCGCGATCGTCACCGTCGTCGTCCAGGCCACGGCCACCGGCACGATCTCCAACACCGCCACGGTCACCCGCACGGAGACCGACCCGGTCTCGTCGAATGACAGCTCCACGACCACGACCAGCGTCCTGGCCGTCACGCTCGTGCATCTGCGCACGTTCGTGGCGAACCAGCAGAAAGAGCGCGTCCAGATCACCTGGCAGACCAGCTTCGAGGCCGACAACCTCGGGTTCAACGTCTACCGCGACGTGGGCGGCACGCGCACGAAGATCAACAAGGGCGTCATCGCCGGCTCGGCCCTCGGTTCGAAGCGCGACGACACGACAGCCGGCCATGCTTACCGCCTCAACGACCGGCTCCCCTCGGCCCAGACCTTCGCCCAGTACTGGCTGGAGGACATCGACACGCACGGCGTGCGCACCATGCACGGACCGGTCTCCACGGCCTTCGGCGTCGTGCCCGACACGCCGTCGAACACGACGCCTCTGGGGGGCCTCGGCCAGCAGGGCAGCGTGCTCGAATCGCAGCCCGGCATGGGCGTGCTGCACGATCTCTCCCCGGCCACGCCCGACGACAAGTCGCTGGCCGCCCAGCAGGATCTCGCCGCCAACACGGGCCTGAAGATCTTCGTGGCCAAGGAAGGGTGGCAGCACGTCACCTATACCGCCATGAGCGCGGCCGGCTTCGACGGCAGCGATACCAAGCACCTCTCGCTGTACGTCAATGCCGTCGAGATCCCGCTGATCCTCGAGCGCGACGGCGTCTCCTTCTACGGCCTGCCGCTCGACACCGCCTCCACCGGCGCGCGCACGTACTGGCTGCGGGCGAAAGGCAACGCCAACCGCATCGCCACGTCGCGGATCGGCGGCAGCACTCTCACCGGCGACGTGCCCTTCACCTATGCACGCACCGAGCGGACGGTCTACTTCCCCGGTCTGACCAACAACGGCGACCACGAGAACATGTTCGGTCCGATCCTCACGACCGATCCGTACACCCAGAGCTTCACCCTGGCCGGCGTCGACACGGCCTCCACCGGCAACGCCACGCTCGACATCGTCGTGCAGGGCGGCTCGGAGATCCCCCATTCCCTGAACCTCGACATCAACGGGCACTCGCTGACAACGGCCATCTGGCTCGGCCAGACCCAGCAGACCTTCAGCTATCCCATTCCGCAGACGTGGATCGTGAACGGTACGAACGCCCTCACGCTCACGGCGCGCTTTGGCGATGATGACGTCAGCGTCCTGGTGACCACCCGGGTCACGTACCAGCACGTGCTCCGTGACGACAGCGGCGCACTCGAAGTGAGCCTGCCGGGCGGACGCACGGTCACGGTCGGCGGCTTCCCCTCCAGCACCGTCAACGCCTTCGACGTCACCGATCCGCAGAACCCGGTGGCGTTGACGGTCACCACGGCCACCGATCCGCAGGGCGGCTTCGCGGCCACGTTCACCACGCCCAACGGCGCCACGGCCCGCACCATCCTGGCCGCCGACGCAAGCCGCAACGTCACCGACGACGAGCTGGCCGTCAACAAGCCGTCCACCTGGAGCGACAAGAACGCCAAGGGCGGCAACTTCGTGGTCATCTCCAACTCCGCCTTCGCCGCGGCGGCCACGTCCCTGGCCGGATTCCGCGCCCAGCAGGGTCTGACCACGGCGCTCGTCGACATCGACGACGTCTACGACGAGTACAACTTCGGCGTGCGCAGCCCGAACGCCATCCGCAGCTTCCTCCTCGATGCGTCGAAGAACTGGAAGTACCCGCCCAAGTGGGTCGTGCTGCTGGGCGACGCCTCCCTCGATCCGCGCAATTATTTCGGCGCGGGCGCGTCCGACTACCTCCCCACGAAGATCGTCATCACCACCGGCCTGAAGACGGCCTCCGACGGCTGGTTCACCGACTTCAACAACGACGGCATCGAAGACATCCCCATCGGCCGTATCCCCGTCCAGACCGCGGCCGATGCCTCCATGATCGTCTCGCGCATCACCTCGCGCGGCACGCCGACCGGAGCGTGGGCCAACAGCGTGCTCTTCGTCGCCGACACGCCGAACACGTACGACTTCCCGGGCGCGGCGGCGTCGATCGCGGCCCTGCTGCCCCCGGGCCTGAGCTCGCAGACCATCCGTTACGACCGGTCCGCGGATCCCCACGGCGACACCGTCAACGCCATGAACAACGGACAACTGCTCGTCGACTACGTCGGACACGGCTCGGTGGAGCTGTGGAGCGAAGGCGTCTTCCAGTCCAGCGATGCCGTTGCTCTGACCAACGGCTCGAAACTGCCGGTGGCCATCCTCATGACTTGCCTCAACGGCTACTTCCACGATTCGTTCAGCCAGAGCGTCGCCGAGGCGCTGCTGCTGGCGCCGACCGGCGGCGCGGTCGGCGTGTGGGCGTCGACGACGCTGACCGAGCCGGACCAGCAGGCCGTCATGAACCGCGAGCTCTTCCGCCAGGTCTTCGGCAACCCGACGCTCACCCTCGGCGAGGCCATCCTCCGCGCCAAGGCCGCCGTGAACGACAGCGACGTGAAGAAGTCCTGGCTCTTCTTCGGCGATCCTTCGATGAAACTGCGGCAGTGAACCACGCGACGGGCAGGATTCCCTGCCCGTCGCGTTCGTTGTCCGTCCTTCGTTGTCCGTTGTTCGTCGTTGTTCGCGAAGAATCGCCCGTCTAGAGACTCCACAACGAACAACGAACAACGAAATGCGATTCGCCGTGGTGATTCCGGCCTTGAATGCCGAGAGCAGCGTGGGCGACGTCGTCCGCGCCTGCCTGGCGGAGCTGCCGGACGTCGTCGTCGTCGATGACGGCTCGAGCGACCGCACCGGCGGCGCGGCCGCGGCGGAAGGAGCCACCGTCCTCCGGCACTCCAGGCGCCGCGGCAAGGGCGCGGCCATGAAGAGCGGGTTCTCCTGGGCCCTGACTCACGGCTTCGACGGCGTGATCGGCGTCGATGCCGACGGCCAGCATCTGCCGAGCGAGATCCCCCGGCTTCTGCGCTGCCGCGCCGAGACCGGCGCCGACCTCGTCCTGGGAAGCCGCGCCCACCTCTTCGCGCAGATGGTGCCGCGCCGGCGCCTGGCCAATCGCTTCTCCACCTGGGCCATCGCCCGGCTCGCGCGCGCCGACGTCAGCGACTCCCAGTGCGGGTTCCGCTTCTACTCCGCCCGCCTGTTGCGCGAGGTCCCCCTCCGCACCGACGGCTTCGAGATGGACAGTGAGGTCATCGTGCGCGCCGGGCGGGCCGGGTACCGCCTGTCGACGACCGCCATCGAGATGAACTGCGTCGACGGCACCGCCACGAGCCATTACCGGCCGCTCACCGACACGCTCCGGATCGCCTGGACGGTGTTACGGGCGCGGTTCTGGTCCATGCGCCCGCGATTGTAAAAATCGTTGTAAATCCTGACAGTTACCCAATTCGTGAGTTGACTGCGCAACGCCAGGGTTATAAATTATTGGACGGGTTCATCCACCAACAATTTGCTTTCGGGCGCCTGAGAGAGAGAGAGGCCCAGAGAGAGGAGCTTCAAATGTCCAATGTCAGGAAATCCGCGTTCCTCGCGGCAGCTGTGTCCTTCATGATTGCTGCCGCAGCGAGCGCGCAGGCACCGGCCGGTCCGGTGGGCAACGTCAGACACAGCCGGACGCCGATCGTCGTCGTGGCGCCGGAGGATTCCTCGGGCCCCGGCGGACCGACCTGCGGCACGTGCCAGTGCTTCCCCTGGAAGATCGGCGACCGCAACCAGTCCGGTACGACGTGGGTCGCCTCCAGCGACTCGTACCTCTACTCGGGTGCGGGCATCGGATTCCAGCCGGGCAATATCGCCCCGAGCGACCTCACGCCGGGACCCGATCTGGCCGGCATCATCGGTGTCAGTTTCGCCACGCCGAACTTCACGCCGCGGCAGATCGACATCTACTACTCGTTCTTCCCCGTGAACCGCGCCTGGCAGGGCGGCGATGAGAACGGTCCCGATCCTGGCCCCGTCTCCACTCCCGCGCCGGCACGCCTGGGCATGACCTGGTTCAACGGCTACGGCGCCGGTGGCATCCAGACTTCGCAGGAAGCGACCATCACCGTCTTCCCCACCGTCGGCCACATCAGCTATGGCCCCTACTCCATCTCGCCGTTCAACCTCAACACCCGGTACAACGTCTACGTGAAGACCGGCCATTTTGGCAACGGCAACAATGGCAACGGGACCGGTAACGGGAGCGGCGGCGGCGCGAATGACAACAGCTTCGCCCTGGCCGGCGTGATCTGCTTCACCCGGTGACGATCCTTCGCCGACAATAGGGCTCATTGAATCGCGTATCCGCTGCGATGAGCCCGAAGCGATTGTTTTTCCTCGCGGCGGCCCTCGGGGCCGCCGCGCTGTTTTTCGCCTACCTCAACTCCCTCCACAATGCTTTCAGTTGGGATGACCTCCACGTCATCGTCAACAACGTCTACATCCGCAGCCTCGGCAACGTTCCCCGGTTCTTCCGCGACGCCTACACGTTCAGCTCCATCCCCAAGCACGCCACCTGGCGGCCGCTGGTCACGCTCACCTACGCGATCGACTATCGCCTCGGCCACGGCCTCGACCCGCGGCAGTTCCACGTCACGCAGATCCTGTTGCTGGTGGTCACCTGGGCGATGCTCCTCGCCTTCCTGCACAAGGCGCTCGACCTCGTCCAACCCGCGCCACGGAACCGCTGGATCGCCCTCATCGCCGCCACGGTCTGGGCCATTCACACCGTCAACACGGAGACGCTGAACCTCATCTCCGCGCGCTCCGAGGAGCTCGCGGCCATCGGCACCCTCGGCGCGTTCCTCCTCCTGCAGTTCTCCGAACGCGCACGCCGCTGCCACCTCTACCTCCTCCCCATCGCCATCGGTGCCATGGCCAAGGCGCAGATCGTCATCTTCGGCGTCCTGCTGCTCGTCTACCTCGTGCTGATCGAGCGGCGCAGCCTGCGCGCGCGCGCGACGTGGCTGGCAGTGCTGCCGTCGCTTCTCGGCGGCGCCGCGCTCCTCGCTCTGCTCGACCGCCTCAATGCCCCCGAGTTCGTGCCGGGCGGCGCGTCGAAGTGGCACTACTTCCTGGCGCAAGGGCGGTCCTGGGCGCACTACACACGCCTCTTCTTCCTGCCCCTCGGGCTGACGGTCGATTCGGACTGGAAGCCGCTCGACCGGTGGTACGACGTGCGCGCGCTGCTCGGCTTCGCCTTCGTCGCCGCGCTGCTGCTCGTCATCCGCTACGCGTCGCGCCGCGAGGCCGTACTGCCCGTGGCCTTCGGGCTCGCGTGGTTCGCCGTCGCGCTCGTGCCGACGTCGAGCATCTATCCGCTCACCGAGGTGGTGAACGAGCATCGCGTCTTCCTGCCATACATGGGCCTGGCCCTCGCCGCAGTTTTCACCCTCCACCTCGCCCTCCGGAGCCACTCGCGTCTCTTTGCCGCAACCTCCGTGGCGGCGATCCTCGCCCTCGGCGCGGGCACGTACGTCCGCAATCGCGTCTGGGCCACGGAAGAAACGCTGTGGCGCGATGCGGCGACGAAGAGCCCCGGCAACGCGCGGGCTCTGCTCAACTACGGCTCGATCGAGCTGACCAAGGGCAACTACGCCGTCGCCAAGACGAACCTGGACAGAGCCGAAGGTCTGAACCCGGATTACCCCCTGCTCCAAGTGACGCTCGGCGTCCTGGCCGGTCAACTCCACGACCGCGCCGGCGCCGAGCTGCACTTCCACCGCGCCGCTGCGTTTTCGCCCAACGACGCCGACTCGCACTTCTACTACGCCGACTGGCTCGTCCGCGACGGTCGCGCCACAGCCGCCATCCCGGAATTGCAGCTCGCCGTCCGCCTCGCACCCGCCAGGCCCGAAGCGCGCGCCCTGCTCATGAAGCTCGACGCCGCTGCGGGCGAGGCCGCCTCCCTGCAGACGCTCGCCGCCGAGGCGCGGTCGTACGACGCGTCCAATCCGGACGCCGCCGCCGTCTTCGCCGGCGGCGTCCCCGGTACGGATCCCGGCGCGACCTACGACGCCTGTTTCAACGCCGGCCTCGACGCCATCGGCAGCGAGCGCTACCTCGACGCCGCCCTCGCCAACCGCAAGGCCCTCCACTTCAACCCCGCCAGCGCCGACGCCTGGATCAACCTCGGCTGGTCGCTTGCAAAGCTCGGCTTCGACACGGAGTCCGAAGCTGCCTTCGCCCGCGCGCTGGAGCTCCGCCCCGGCGACGCGCACGCGAAGAGCAACCTGGAGTGGGTACGCCGCGGGAAGACTCAGCCCTAGAAAGGTGCACGCCAGGGAACCGTGAGCTCCGTCTAGAATCAGCGTGGGTCACATCGTCAAATGAATTTACCATTCCGAATAGTTCTGGCGGTTCTAGCTACAGTTCTTCCTACCGCATCGTCGTCCACGCTGGATACCATCGTTTCGTCGAACTACCCGGCTGACCTGCACGACTACACGGTCAGCCATCGACTTGAGGAGCACAGGGAACAGGCGTTCGCAATCATTTCGGCGGATTCGGAATACATCGTTGCGGCATACAGCAATGGACACACCGGTGCGGTCGTGCTTCTACAAGAGAGCGGGGCAACCTATTCGTTTAAGCAGGAGGTCAGCCGCCCGATCTCCGGTTCAGCACCGGTTGCGACCGCCGAAGACCTCGATCATGACGGCATTCCCGAGGCGATCATCCGCTTTGACACCGGCAAGGGTGCCTCCGCAACGTGGATCTGCCGAGTGTCCTCCGGTCAGTTAACAGTCATCAATCCGCGAAACAAGTTCGGCGGATCGGAGCTTCTGTTCCCCGATCTCGTCGATTTCAACGGCGACGGCCGCATCGACATCGTCGAGGATCACGTACTTGGTTCGCGTTCGGATCCAACCATACGACACGATCGCTACGTCTTGCAGAATGGTAATTATGTAGCGGTTGCTCCGCTCGATTTCTACCAGACCTTCTATCGGTCGAAGGGTTCGCCCGGCACGGAAACAGCGACGTTACGATCCCGAAGTCCGATCTCTCAAGACCCTATCGGCTGACGGTGCTGAACGGCGGCTCGAGCGGCAAGGACTTTCACGTGGCGAGCGGAAACATTGCACTGAATGGCGTCGTCATTTCGCCGCCGTCCGATTTTTCAGAGTCTCGAACGACGTGGAGCGTGCCCGTGGTTCTACAGGAACAAAACACGTTGACGGTGAAGGTTGCCGGGCAACCATCGGGACGAATCGGCATTGCGATACGACACGATTAGTCGGGCCTGCTTGGCGCCAGGATGCGCAACGAAAGCGACTCTTAGTTTAGTTATAGTTAGGTCGTTTTTCCTCGCCGAGCCTAGGATCGACGGCAGGAACAACAGCGCCGCGGCGACAAAGTCAACGCGATGGGCGTGCCGACGGAAATCTGCGTCGCGTTGTCTTTGTGCGACTTGAACTGCAGGATCGAGGCCGCGGCGAAGGCGTAGCCGGCGGCGTTGGAGCCGGCGGTGATGAGGGTGGACAGGGACGTGAAGTCAGAGCGCCCCGTGTTCCACCGGCAGCTTCTCTCCCACCCATCCCTGGATGCCCGCGGCCATCACCTTGACGTTGGTGAAACCGAGAGACTTGGCCCGGCGCGCGGCATTGGGAGCCTTGCGGCACCACGGATTCGAGCAGTAGAAGACGAGCAGCGCACCCTTGTCGAGCGGAAGACTGCCGGCGTCGTAGCCGGCCGGGTCCAGATGGACGGCACCGGGAACGCGCGCGGCCGCCCAGCTCTGCGGCGAGTTGACGTCGAAGACGGCTGGCTTTCCATCCTGGAGCAGGCGGTGAAGGTCGCGGGGAGAGATCGTATCGAGACCCATGAGACGTGCAAACATCGGTGGTTCCTCCTTGTCGACAGAGCGGTGCCAGGGCCCAATGGACGAACCACTGGACTGACGCAATGAAATGACGTTCAGAACGGAGGCGGCCGGCCTCGTCAGGTACCGCCGGCAACGTGACGGCGCAGGGCACGGCGGAAGATCTGATCGGAAGCCAGCCAAAGCGGAATCAGGATGGTGCCGGAGAACCACGCCGATGTGTCGCCGGCAGTCTTCTTCAGAATCACGCTGGTGGCGATCATCACCGCCGCCCAGACCCAGGCATGGATGTAGAGCAACCGGCGTTGCTCGGAACTGAGAGAACGTTCCGCCCTGGCCACCACCTCGCATGCCGTCCCGAGCGCGGAACGGTTCTTGGCGTTCTCCGCGATGAGCTCCGGAACGGAGCCGAGCCGGGCAACGGCGGTCCGGAAGGCCTCTTCATCAGAGAGTCCTTCCTGCCTGGCGCGGTCGATCTCGCAATGGAGATGGTCGGTGAGCTCGGCCACGCCGGCTTCCGGACGGCAGCGCGCGGCGTAGACCGCCGCGGTCCAGTTGGCAACCTCCCGATCTAGATCGAACACGGCGCGCCCTCCAGTTGCTGCAGCATCGCGTACAGCTTGTTCCACTGCCGACGCTGCATCTCGAGCTCGGTCAGCCCGGCCCGGTCGAGCCGGTAGTACTTCCGCTTGCGGCCGCTCTCGGCCGTCCCCCAGTACGCCTCGATCTGGCGGCGTTTCTCCAGCCGGTGGAGGATCGGGTAAAGCATTCCGTCCGCCCATTCCATCTCCCCGCCGGATAACTCCTTCACTTTCTGGATGATGGCGTATCCGTAGCTGTCGCCCTGCTGGAGGATGGAGAGGATCAGCGGAACGGCGGATGCGGCGACGAGATCCTTCGACAGGGTCTTCGGATCATTCCCGTTTGCGGCGCTACTTCCCGTCTCATACATAGAGCTACTAGGCATAATGACAGTATACATAGAAAACCTAGGTATGCAAGCGCGCTTTGCATACGACACGGGCTGTGTCGCGTGCGACACAGGCTGTGTTGCGTGCGACACAGGCTGTGTTGCATGCGACACAGGCTGCGGTGCATGCGACGCGGGCTGCGGTGCACGCGACACAGGTTGTGTTGCGTGCGACGCGGGCTGCGGTGCATGCGACGCGGGCTGCGGTGCGTGCGACACAGGCTGCGGTGCGTGCGACACAGGCTGCGGTGCCTGCGCCCCGGGCTGCGGTGCGTGCGGTCCGGGCTGCGGTGGATTCGCGGCTGAATGGTGAATGTCGCGACATCCAACGCACGGATCGTGGAATGGTTCACGTGCGGCGCCGGCGCGGTGCGGATCACCCAGGCACACACAAGCCCGCCACAGACGACCAACCCCAGGCCCATCAAGCTGCGAAGAACGTTTCGGATTCTTTCCAAAGACATGTCCATAGGATCAACCGGGAACGCCGAACCGGGGACCGGCCCGGCTAACGTCCTAGAAACCAAACCATGCATCATTCGGGCAAGAAAGGCGTTTGTCAAATCGAGCACGCCCAACCCAGCAACTCATGATATCGGACGCACTCCGCGGAAACCGGGAGGCAACGAT